>DATDPC010000168.1:0-17997 GCA_035292965.1 Dehalococcoidia bacterium
CTCGCGAGCGTGGACGAGGGCGACAAGACGTACACATACACTCAGTACGAGGCGTTCCGCCGCAGCGCCGAACGGCTCGATTGGGTGCCCATGCACCACGTCTCCAGCACCGGCGGCCTGATCGACCTGCCGGACCTGCGCCTGGCGCTGGTGCGCGCCGGCATCGGCGTCTACGGCTACTACCCCTCAGACGAGGTCGGCCGCGACGTGACGCTGCGGCCGGCGCTGTCGCTGCGCAGCCGCGTTGCGCGCGTCGCCGGCGTGGCGGCGGGCGAGAGCGTCGGCTACGGGCGGGCGTGGACGGCGCAGCGGCCGAGCCGCGTCGCGCTCGTGCTCGCCGGCTACGCCGACGGCATCCGGCGCGTCCTCTCGAACAAAGGCGTCGCGCTGGTACGAGGCCGTCGCGCGACATATGCGGGGCGCGTGGCGATGGACATGCTCATGCTCGACGTTACGGACATACCGGGCGTCGAGATCGACGACGAGGTGACGCTGATCGGCGCGCAGGGCGACGAGAGCGTCGACGCCGACGAAGTCGGCCGCCTCTCAGGGACGATCAGCTACGAGGTGCTGGCAGGGCTGATGTGGCGCGTGCCGCGTCTCTATACCCGCGGCGGGCGCGTGGTCGCGCGACAGGACCTGCAGGGCTACCGCGAGACGTAAAGCACCGCGTCTGCTCCCTAAGCGCGCGGCGTGCTAACATCGGCGCGATCATGAATCGCGTCACAGTCTCGATAACGCTGGCGTTTCTCGCGCTCCTGGGCACGGCGGGCATCGCCTCGGCGACGCCGGAGCAGCCCGACCGCAACGAGGTGATGACCTGGGCGGGCGGCGCCGTCGTCGTGCTGATGCTCGTGCTGCTCTTCTTCTACTGCGTCAAGTGGTACTTCGGCCTCGAAGAAGAGCTACCACCGCCAGACGAGGGCGCTCCCCACCACTAGCCCACCGGCCCTCCACCACCCCACGGGCAAACTGGCAAACGAGCAGACGGGCAAAGAGCCTTGGGCTGTGCGTCAGCTGGCGGTTGGCGGCAGCGTCTCCACAGCGAGGGCCATGATCTTCCAGGCGACATCGAGCTGGCGATACGTCACCGTGGCGCGAAAGTCGCCCATCGACGTGGCGAAGCGGACGACGAAGCGCTCGTCCGTGCCCGGCGTCTCGTGTGACTCGACGGCGTAGCTCTGGGGCACCGGCACCGTCGTCAGCGTCGCGCCGAGGGCCATCGCGTCGTTCATCGCCTCTTGGGTGAGGTCGGCCATCGCGCTCATGTAGTCGCCGGCGAGGATCGCGTCGCAGGCGCGGTGCAGCGCGGCCTCGGCCGTCTCGCCGTTAACCACTGGAGGCGTCAGCAATAACTAGAAAACGATGCTTGCCGACTTTTATCAACGTGCCATCCTTGAAGCTTTCGCTGTGCATGAAGTCGTCAAGTTGCTCATTGCCATCAATTTCAATCGCACCTTGGCGCAATAGTCGTCTCGCTTCCGAGAGGCTATTAACGAGTCCAGAGTCGACCAAGATTTGGGGTAGGAAGTAGCCTGCGTGACCTGGTCGCAACCAGAAAGGAGAGATTCGAATATCCTCCTTCTCAAACGGCACGTCGAGATACACCAGACTCGAACTTAGGGTCGTCACTTTAATATCGCCAACTTGTTTGGCTGGAAATGATGAACGATCCGCAGGAACCGAGGGACGCTCACTTTTCTGGATTACGCGCTCGAACTCGGCTTCGGCGTCTGCGGCGGCGGCTTCGTCGTAGAGCAGCGCTACGACGGCGCGCGCGAGGCGCTTCTTTGCGTCCATCGGGTTCTTCTCAACGAGCGCGCTTGATTCGCTCATCGGGACGTCCGTGAGCAGCTCGTAGTAGTTGAACATCAGCGTGTCCGGGATCGACATCAGCTTGCCGTACATGTCGGCGGGCGCGTCGTCGAGGCCGATGTGGTTGCCCGCCGACTTCGACATCTTCGTGTGGCCGTCGGTGCCGAGGAGCAGCGGCACGCAGAGGGCGACGAGCGGCTTCTCGCCCCGGGCGCGCTGCAGCTGGCGGCCGGCCATGATGTTGAACAGCTGGTCGATTCCGCCGACCTGGACGTCCGTCTTCATCTCGTAGGCGTCGTAGGCCTGCATCAGCGCGTACATGAACTCGTGCAGGTAGAGAGGCTTCTGCTCCGCGAGGCGGCGCCTGTACGTGTCGTGGTCGAGGAACTGCGAGACGGTGAAGTTGGAGGCGACGTTGATCACGTCGACGAGGGTCAGCTTCGCGAGCCAGTCGGCGTTGGCCTTGATCAGCGTCTTGTCTTTGTCGAGGACGCGGTAGACCTGTCGCAGCCACGACTGCGCGTTCGCTTCTACCTCCGCGACCGTGAGCATCTGGCGCGCCGCCGTCTTGTCCGACGGGTCGCCGACGATGCCGGTCATCGTGCCGAAGAGGAAGGTGACTTCGTGGCCGAAGCGCTGGAACTGGCGCAGCTTGAGCATCGGGATCAGGTTGCCGAGGGTGAGGTCGGTGAAGGTCGGGTCGAAGCCGCAGTAGACGCGCAGCGGACGCCCCTCGGCGAGGCGGGCGCGCAACTCGTCGCGCATCGTCTTCTCGATGTTGGCGTCGCCGAACTCGACGCCGCGCATGAAGACGCGCATCTGCTCGTCGATCGAAGCGGTTTTTTCAGGCATGGCCTTAGCTTACGGCAGTCAGCGCCTACATCGTCTCGGCGAGCTGGCCGAAGCGCTTGTACAGCTTCTCGATCTTAGGGTCGATGACGACCTGGCAGTACGGGTAGGCCGGGTTCATGTTGTAGAAGTCCTGGTGGTAGCCCTCGGCGGCGTAGTAGGGGCCGAGGGGCGCGATCTCGGTGACGATCGGGTTTGGGTACATGCCGGAGGCGTCGATCTCGGCCTTGACGCGCTCGGCCGTCTCGCGCTGGGCGTCGTCGTGGTAGTAGACGGCGCTGCGGTACTGCGTGCCGACGTCCATGTCCTGGCGGTTGAGCGTCGTCGGGTCGTGCAGCTGGAAGAAGACGTTGAGCAGCGTCTCGTAGGAGATGACGTCCGGGTCGAAGGTCAGCTGCACGGCCTCGGTGTGGCCGGTCATGCCGCTGCAGACCTGCTCGTAGGTCGGCTCCGGGACGCTGCCGCCGGTGTAGCCGGAGACGACCTTCTCGACGCCGTTGAGGCGCTGGAAGACGGCCTCGATGCACCAGAAGCAGCCGCCGGCGAACGTCGCTGTCTCGATAGGACGCATTGTCATCTCATAGTTCTACAAAGAAAGTCGTTCGTTTAGGAAGGTCGACTCTTGCCGGCGCACTACGCGCCAGGCGCGCGGTACCGGACTTGCTCAACCTTGCGCAGGGCATCGATCGTTTCGTCAACCGTCAGGAGGACCGTTGTCTCGAACGAGCTAAGCGCACCGCCGGCACTAATCGCCAGCGCAACCGCGGCCATGGACACGTTGTCGGGGGCCTCCCATAGGTTGTAGCCGTCGTGTTTGCCGAAAGCGTACCAGAATCCGTGGAGCGTCCCACCGACCGACTCGATGTACGACTGAGCGGCCTTTCGGCGGTCCTCTGGATTGCCAATCAGCTTGGCCCAAGTCGCCGGCGTGTAGCTGAACCTCGATAGATAGAGCGGCATCGTCTCTTCTCTCCCTTAGAATTAGCCGACATTCTTCACATCAACCGACTTGGCGCTTGGCGCCATTGGCGTCGGCGGCAGACGCGTGCAAAGTAGACGTAGCCAACTTGGTTGTCAATCTGAGCCCTCATCACGTCTGCTGCCAAGACTTCGTCCTCCTTCGTTGTCCACTAGTTCGGCAACAGGCCTCTTACTTCAGGCCCCGAAGCCGAGACCGAGCTGCTTCAGGCTGACGAACCGATGATCGCCGAAGACGATGTGATCGAGCACGTCGATGTTGAGCAGCTTACCAGCCTCGATCAGCGTCTTCGTCAGGGCAACGTCGTCCGGCGAAGGCGCCGGGTCGCCCGACGGGTGGTTGTGGACGACGATTACGGAGGGCGCGTTCTGGCGCACGGCCTCTCGGAACACCTCCGCGGTGCGAACCAGCGCCGTGCTGACGTTGCCTTTGTAGACCTCGTCGACGGCGATGACCTGGTTGCGGGTGCTGAGGAGGATGACGCGCAGGTGCTCCTGGCCCAGCAGCGCCATCTCGCCGCCGAGCAGGTTGAAGGCGTCCTGCGGCGACTTCACGGACGGCTTTTCGCCGGTCTCGAGCGCCTTGAGACGAAAGCCGAGCTGGAACGTCGCGAGCAGCTCTGCCGCCTTCGCGGCGCCGACGCCTTTCTCTCGGACAAGATCAGAGTAAGAAAGCTTCGCCAGCCCGCCGATGCCGCCGTGCCTCGCCAAGAGCGATGCCGCCATGTTGAGGACGCTCTGCTGCGCCGAGCCGGTGCGCAGGACGATCGCGAGCAGCTCCGCCGTCGAGAGCGAATCAGCGCCGAGGTCGCGAAGGCGCTCTCGCGGCCTCTCGGATGAGGGGATCTCGCGGATGCGGGTGTTGTAAGCCTCGCTAGCGGGACGTTCCACCGACTGCAGGTAGGAACTGCTTCGCCGACGTGTCGTAGAGCTCAATGCGCTCTACGGTGAGCGAATGGGGGTAGCAGGTGACGCGCACAAGGTCAGTCTCCAGAAGCAGGCCGTAAGCCTGCACCGGGATGCTGATGATCTTCTTGTCGACGACGATGTAGTAGCTGGAGAGGAAGAAGAAGAGCAGGTTGCCCTTGTGCCACTTCTTCATCACCTCGCCCTCGATCTGCACGGGCTGCTTGGTCAGGTCGCGCAGGTAGAGCCGCGCGAAGTAGAGGAAAAGCAGCCCCAGCAGGCCGAAGACGGTGAGCATGAAGAAGAAGCCGCTATCGCCGCTGACGATCTTGATCAGCGCCAGGATGACGAGCGCCAGGCAACCGCCGAAGAGGGTGCTGTAGAACATCGCGTTACGGATGACGGCGCCGCGCTTCTTCGGCGACGGATCGTCGCGTTCTAGCTCGTAGCTGGTTCTCATTTCGGGACGATCAGCTTCTGGCCGACGCTGATCTCGTCGCTTTTCAGGTTGTTCAGCGCCCGCACGCGTTCGACGCAGTCACCGACGGTCATCGAGGCCGGTTTCACTTTGACGCAGATGTCGGTAAGCGTGTCGCCGGAGACGACGGTGTACTCACTGGTGCCGGACGGTCCGGTAGATGTCCCGGAGGGCGTTGCGCCGGTGGTTGGTGTCGTCGGCGTGCCGGCGGGGCGTGTCGTTGTCACGGCAGGCTGGGTTGCGTTGCCGGTGGGCTGTGTGGCGCCGGCGCCGGGCGTCTGCTGCTGCTGCGCGACGGTCGTCGGCGTGATCACGATCGGCCTGACGCCCTCGGTTGAGCCGCCGGTCGGTTCGAGGATCAGCAGATAGACGGCGAGGACGCCGCCGATCAGCAGCGCGAACAGCGAGCCGCGATAGAGCGTGAAGGAGGGTATGCCACTCTGCGGCGACAGGCAGGCATCGCACAGCTCTTCGCCGTGCTCTTCGCAGTACGGCCTGCCGCAACGGGGGCACTGCTGGGTCGGCTCCCGGTCGCAGGCGAAGCAGGTCATTGCCTCAGGCACCGAACCAGCTTAGGGCAGCCGGAGGGGCGATGCAAAGTCGAACCGATCGATTCGCCTAGACTACGTCGACCGTCGCGCCGGCGGCGACCAGCTTCGCCTTGATCGTTTCCGCCTCGGCCTTGTCGATACCTTCGCGGACGTTCGTCGGCGCGGCTTCGACCAGGTCCTTCGCCTCTTTGAGGCCGAGAGTGGTCACTTCGCGGACCGCCTTGATCACGTTGATCTTGTTGGCGCCGAAGTCCTTGAGCACGACCGCGTACTCAGACTTCTCCTCTTCAGCCACGGCAGCGCCGCCGCCTGCGGGAGCACCCGCCGCCGCGACCGCCACCGGCGCCATCGCCGAGACGCCGAACTCTTCCTTGATCTTGTCGTTCAGGTCTTTGAGCTCGAGGATCGTCATGCCCTTGATCAGATCCAGGACCTCGTCTGTCTTTGCACCTGCCATTTGCTTCCTCCTTCGGTTACTTGCTTACGGATATTCGTTAGAAGCCGGGCCTAAGCCTGGTCTTCGCTGGCTGCTTCTGGTTCCGCCTCTGCGGCGGGCGCCTCTGCTTCTGCTCCTGAGGCTGCCATGGCTTCGCTCTCGCCTGCCTCGGCGGCGGGCGCTTCGTCTGTTACTGACTCCGGCTCTGCCGCTGCTTCCGGCTCGGCCGTTGCTTCGACGACGGGAGCGCTGGCCGCGGCCAACGAGCCGTCGTCTACCTGCGCCATGCGCGCCTCGATCAGGCCGAAGAACTCCTGCACCGTCGCCTGGAGCAGGTAGACCAGCTCCGTGATCGGTGACTGGATCATCCCCGCGAACTGGGCGATCATCGTCTCTCTCGAAGGCAGCGTTGCGAGCTCGCCGAGCTGGTTGCCGGCGAAGACCTGGCCCTCGAGATAGGCGTTGCGCGCCGCGAACGTGTTGCGGGCGCCGCGCTGGTACTCGACGACGGCCCTCAGCGGCGCGATCGGGTCGTCAAAGCCGATGACGAGCGCCGTCGGACCGTCGGCCAGCGCCGCGAGCTCCGGCTTGCCGGCCGCGTTCGCCGCGCGCAGGAACAGCGTGTTCTTGATCACGTGCATCTCGATGCCGGCGTCACGCAGCTGCCGGCGTAGCGCCGTCGTCTCCTCGACGCGCAGGCCGCGGTACTCGGCGCCGATAACGACCGTCGAGCGCGAGAGGACCTCGGTCAGCTCGGCGACGGCCTGGACTTTCTTCTCGGTCGGCATTCTTCGTCCCTTCACCCGCTACCGCCTGAAGCAGTTGCGGGAGCGAGTTCAAACAAAAGCGCCCTTGCCAGGAGACAAGGGCGCGCGTCGACAATTCGCCGGCTTGCACTCTGGCCTCGGCGGGATCCTTCCGGAGAAGGACTTGGGTCTGTGACACCCGCTGTCTCTGGCGTGAGCTAAGTCTTACGTAGTGTAAGGGAGATGCGGGGGTTAGGACAATCGGGGGCGCCGGCGGCGCGTAGCTGCAGGTCTTTAGACCTGCTGGGTGGGGTGGTGGATGCGACGTGACCTGCTAAACGGGACGACGAGCAGGCCTTAAGGCCTGCAGCTACATCTGACCCCATCGCCTCTCACGTTGACAGCGCCGCGTCTCGATCACATGATTCCCCACGCATGGCTCTCGAAACGACGATCCCTGCTTTCCCGGCCGGCCGCGAGGCAAAACGCCGCGTCCTGCTCGACGCCGTCGCGGGCGTGGCCGGGGCGGTTGCGGCGCACGGCGACGAGTCGGAGACGCTGGGGACGCTGGCGCCGGCGCTGGTCGAGGCGATGGATCGCTCCGGCCTCTGGGCGATGAAGCTGCCGGCCGAGCTCGGCGGCGCCGAGGCCGACCCCGTGACCCAGATCATGGTGATCGAAGCGGCGACGTATCTCGACACCGCCGTCGGCTGGTCGACAATGATCGGCGCGACGAGCATCGGCTGGCCGGGCGCGTTCCTGCCCGACCCGGCGATCGAGCAGATCTTCGCCCGCGGCCGCATCCCGGCCTGCGCCGGCATCGGCGGCGTCACCGGAAGCGCCGTTGCCGTCGAGGGCGGTTACAGGCTGACGGGGCGCTTCGCCTTCGCCAGCGGCATCCGCCACGCCGAGTGGCTGATCGCCGGCGCGCGCATCGCCACCGACGGCGACGAGCCGCCGGAGGAGCGCATGTTCACGTTCCCGTATGACGCGTCCTACGTCATCGACAACTGGGACGTCGCCGGGCTGCGGGGCACCGGCAGCAACGACTTCGAGGTCAAAGACCTCTTCGTGCCGGCCGACTTCACCTGGGGCCGCGCGGAGATGGCGAACGGCGATGTCCACCGCGGCGGGCCGATCTACAAGCTCGGCTGGCCCGGCTTCACGGCGATGGAGCACGGCGCCTTCTCGCTCGGCGCCGGGCATCGTGCCCTCGACCTCGTGATCGAGCTGGCGAAGTCGAAGCGACGCGGCTTCGCCGCCGCCCCGACGATTGCCGAGCGGCCCGTGTTCCAGGGCTTCGTCGCTGAGGCCGACCTGCGCCTGCGCGCCTGCCGCGACCTGATGTTCGAGGCGTTCGAAGAGGCGTGGCAGCTGGTCTGCGAGGGTCGCGTGCCGGAGCGGCAGCTGCAGATGAAGATGATCGGCTCGTCCGTCCTGACGACAGATACGGCGGTTGACGTCGCCGGGAAGGCGTTTCGCTACGCCGGCGGCGGCGCTTTGTACTCGACGGGGCTGCTGCAGCGCTACTTCCGCGACGTCGTCGCCTCGTCGCAGCACCTCGCCGTCAGCAACGTCGCCTACGAGGGCTACGGCCGCCAGCTCCTCGGCATCGACGACCCGAACGCGGGGCCGGCGCGGCCGCGGTAGCACACTCGCCACGTATTCAAGTGACGGTACGTCAAAGATTGCTTCGGGCTTGCGCCCTCGCAATGGCAGAGTAGAGAGAGGGGAGCGAAAAATGGCTAACCAGACGGCGGTAGACGTAGAGCGCGAGGTGCGCGAGGCCGACGCGCGACGGGTCGCGGCGCTGCTCGCGAACGACATCGACGCCGTAGACCGGCTCTTCGCGGATGAGCTGACCTACGTCCACTCGAACGGCAATCTCGACACGAAGGAGACGTTCCTCAACGGCCTGCGCAGCGGCGCCTCGCGCTACCTGGCGATGGAGATGTCGGACGTCGACGTGCGCGCCTACGGCTCCGTCGCTGTGCTTACGGCGAAGTTCACCGCCCGCGTCCGCGTCGGCGGCGACCGCGAGGTCAACCCGACGCCGCGCGTGCTGGCCGTCTACGTCAAGCGCGACGGCCGCTGGCAGATGACAGCGTGGCAATCGACAACGCTGCCGCCTGCGTAGCGGCGCGTAGAACCTCGCCCCCCCGGATAACAAAACGCCCCGTGGTCTTATCCACGGGGCGTCTCTTCGGACGGAGCTGAAGCTTCGTCCCTACGTTTTGTTCGGTTAGTTCGCTCCGGACGACATTGCCAGGGTTGAGCCTAGCTCCAGCCTGATGCCGGGGCCCATCGTCGTCGCGAGGGCGGCGGCGCGGATGTACTGGCCCTTCGTGCCGGTGGGCTTCGCCTTGACGATGGCGTCGACCAGCGTGGCCATGTTCTCGACTAGCTTGGCTTCGTCGAAGCTGACTTTGCCGATCGGCACGTGGATCAGCGCCGTGCGGTCGAGCCGGAACTCGACGCGGCCCTGGCGCGCGTCGTTAACCGCCTTGGCGATGTCATCGCCATCGACGACGGTGCCGGAACGCGGGTTGGGCATGAGACCTCGGGGACCGAGCACGCGGCCGAGGCGGCTCACTTTGCTCATCATCTCGCGCGCCGCCAGCGCTACGTCGAACTCGAGGTAGCCCTCTTCGACCTTCTTGATCAGATCGTCACCACCGACTTCGTCGGCGCCGGCCTGGAGGGCGTTGCGGGCGCCTTCGCCTTCGGCGAAGACGAGCACGCGCACCGTCTTGCCGAGGCCGTGGGGCAGCAGCGCCGTCCCGCGGATCTGCTGGTCCGCGTGGCGCGGGTCGAGGCCGGTGCGGATGTGCAGCTCAACCGTCTCGTCGAACTTCGCCGGGTGGGTCTTCTTCGCGAGGGCGATCGCCTCTTCCGGCGGGTAGGTCTTGTCGCGGTCGTACTGTTCGAGGGCCTGCCGGTACTTCTTGCCGTGCTTCACGATTGCACCTCGATGCCCATGCTGCGGGCGCTGCCTTCGATCATTCGCTCCGCCGCTTCGAGGTCGGCGGCGTTGAGGTCTTTCATCTTTGCCGTGGCGATCTCGCGCAGCTGGCTGCGGCTGATCGTGCCGACCTTCTCGCGCTTCTGGGCGGTGCTGCCCTTGTCGACGCCCGCCGCCTTGCGCAGCATGTCGCTCGCCGGCGGCGTCTTGAGGATGAACTGGAAGGAGCGGTCCTCGAAGACGGTGACTTCGGCCGGGACGATCTGCCCCATCTGAGCCGACGTCTTCTCGTTGTATTCCTTGCAGAACTGCATGATGTTGATCGCGTGCTGGCCCAGCGCCGGGCCCACAGGGGGCGCCGGTGTAGCCTTTCCCGCCTCCAGCTGGATGCGGACGACTGCCCTAACTTTCTTTGCCATTGGTTGCTCCTTGCGGTCCTAACGCCCGGGCTCGTGGCCCTGCCGGCTCCCGCTTGCTCATGACCGAGGCTGGAAAGCCTCGGCTACGTCCTGGGTTATAGGCGCTCGACCTGCAGGAAGTCGAGCTCGACCGGGGTTTCACGGCCGAAGAAGGACACCATCACCTTGACCTTGCCCTTCTCCAGGTTGATCTCGTCGACGACGCCAACGAAGTCGACGAACGGGCCGTCGACGATGCGGACGCTCTGCCCCTCGGCGAAGCCGACGCGCACTCGAGGCTCGTCCGCCTTCATCTGCCGCAGGATGCGCTTGACCTCTTCCTCTTCGAGGGGAACCGGCCGGACGCCGGAACCGACGAAGCCGGTGACGCCGGGCGTGTTGCGGACGACGAACCAGGCGCGGCTCGACTCCGGGTCGTTCTCTTCCAGCGTCGTCATGTCGACGAGGACGTAGCCTGGGAAGATCTTGCGCGAGACGGTGCGCCGCACGCCGCCGTGCACCTCGATCTCGTCGACGGTGGGGACGATGACCAGGTGAATCAGGTCGCCCGCGTCCATCGAATCGATGCGGTGCTCGAGGTTGGTCTTCACGCGGTTCTCGTAGCCGGAGTACGTGTGGATCACGTACCAGGAACGTCCGAGGTGGAAGAACTCCTCGTCACCGGTCGCTGCCTCCTTATCGGAAGGCGGCGGCTCTTTTTCGAGGAGCGATGGCAGCTGTTCTTTCGGTTCTGTTTCCATAGGTTTACCTGAGGAGCAGGCGGTCGATTAGCCAGTTGAAGAAGATGTCGATCGTACCGAGGGCTATACCCACCGTCACCGCGACGATGATTACGACCGTCGTCAGGTAGATCGTCTCGTCGCGCGTCGGCCAGGTGACCTTCTTCAGCTCGGACCAGATGTCCGCGCTCCAGTTCGGCTGGCTGATGCGAAGGCGCCGCTTCTGCTGGGTTGGCGGCTTGGCGCCGCGCGTCGTCTTCGGTGTGCGGACGCCAAAGGCGCGCTTACCGGCGCTTTCTTTGGGCGCGGTCTGCTGAGACCTGCGTACAGCTCGGCTCATAAGTCGGAAGGAGGAACCCGCCCCAGGCGGGTTCTCTCTACCGGACCTCCCGGTGAGGGCGGTGCACTCGGCAGCGCGGGCAGTACTTGTTCAGCTGAATCCGGTCCGCATCGTTGCGGCGATTCTTCGTCGTCGCGTAGGTGCGCTCGCGGCACTCGCTGCAGGCGAGGGTGATTGTCGCTCGGTCCTCTTTCTTCGCCATTGGACTAGGTGATCACCTTGGTGACGGCGCCGGCGCCGACGGTGCGGCCGCCTTCGCGGATGGCGAAGCGGAGACCTTCCTCCAGCGCGATCGGCTGGATCAGGTGCACGGTCATCTTCGTGTTGTCGCCGGGCATGATCATCTCGACGCCGGGCTGCAACTCGATGTTGCCGGTGACGTCCGTGGTGCGGACGTAGAACTGGGGCCGGTAGCCGGTGAAGAACGGGGTGTGGCGGCCGCCCTCTTCCTTTGAGAGGACGTAGACCTCGGCCTCGAAGTCCGTGTGCGGCGTGATCGAGCCGGGCTTGGCCAGCACCTGGCCGCGCTCGACGTCCTCGCGCTCAACACCGCGGAGGAGGCAGCCGACGTTGTCGCCGGGCTCACCCGAGTCGAGCAGCTTGCGGAACATCTCGACGCCGGTCACGACTGACTTGCGCGTCTCCTTGATACCGACGATCTCGATCTCGTCGCCGACCTTGACGATGCCGCGGTCGATACGGCCGGTGACGACGGTGCCGCGGCCCTTGATCCCGAAGACGTCTTCGACGGGCATGAGGAACGGCAGGTCCATCGGGCGCGGCGGCAGCGGGATGTAGTTGTCCAGCGCGTCCATCAGGTCCCAGATGCACTTGTACTCGGGCGCGTCGGGGTCCGTGCTGGTGCTCTCCATCGCCTTGAGGGCGCTGCCGCGGACGATCGGCAGGTCATCGCCGGGGAAGCCGTTCTTGGTCAGCAGCTCGCGGAGCTCGAGCTCGACGAGGTCGAGGAGCTCTTCGTCGTCCATCATGTCGACCTTGTTGAGGAAGACGACGACGGCGGGCACTTCCACCTGGCGGGCGAGCAGGATGTGCTCGCGCGTCTGGGGCATCGGGCCGTCCGGCGCCGCGACGACGAGGATGGCGCCGTCCATCTGGGCCGCGCCGGTGATCATGTTCTTGATGTAGTCAGCGTGGCCGGGGCAGTCGACGTGGGCGTAGTGACGCGCGGCCGACTCGTACTCGACGTGCTGAATCGCGATCGTGATACCGCGAGCGCGCTCTTCCGGCGCGTTGTCGATGCTCGCGAAGTCGCGATAGCTGGCGAGCTTTTTCAGGGCGAGAACTTTCGTGATCGCGGAAGTTAACGTCGTCTTGCCATGGTCGACGTGACCGATGGTACCGACGTTGAGGTGTGGCTTGGTCCTCTCGAATTTCTGCTTCGCCATTGAGTTGCTGTTCCTCCCTGTGTCTACCCGCTCTGCGGACGGACGTTTCTTGATCGCCAGCGGTGCGGCCCGATTGTGAGCGAGCCGGTTGCCTGCGTGGAGCCCACAATCGGATTCGAACCGATGACCTCGCCCTTACCAAGGGCGTGCTCTGCCAGCTGAGCTATGTGGGCGTTTGCCCTATTTTGTTCGACCGCCCCTTCTTCGGCGGTTGAGTCTAAACGCGAGTCCTATGATAGGACGTTTTGGTTCTGGTGCCAGGGGCAGGATTCGAACCTGCGTAGCCCGTCAGGGCAACGATTTTACAGACCGTCGGTTTTAGCCACTCACCCACCCTGGCCTACGTGAGAAGGGGAGAGCCCTCCCGGCCTGTTATGTTCCTCACGCTCCGATTGGCTATTGGAGCCCGAGGGGGGATTCGAACCCTCAACCTACCGATTACAAATCGGTTGCGCTGCCATTGCGCCACTCGGGCGGAGTCCACGAGGTCCGAGTTCGTTTCGGGCGTAACAAAAACAGGCCCCGGACAAACCGGGCCGCGTTCAAGTATAAGAAGCGGCCCGATACGTCGTCAATACGAGGCATCGGCGCCCGTTTGCGAGTTTCGCCATCGACACGTAAACTCACTAGGCATCTCTAGCGAGAGCAGAACGAAACGCACCTTCAGGAGGTCTGGTTGGCCGAAGTCATCATCGGAGACAACGAATCTTTCGAGTCCGCCCTCAAGCGCTTCACCAAGCGCGTCCAGCAGGACGGCATCCTCGCCGAGGCTCGCCGGCGCGAGCACTACGAGAAGCCCAGCGTCCGACGCAAGAAGAAGGCAGCGGCAAAGCGGCGCAAGAGCAGAAAAACCGCAGCCTAACATCCCTTCTGCAAGAGCGTTCCCGTGACCCTTAAAGAGCAGCTCAGCGCTGACCTCCGCGAAGCCATGCGCGCCAACGACGAGACGCGCAAGTCCACGCTGCGCCTCCTCCTGGCCGCCGTCCGTAACGCCGAGATCCCTCCCGAGCTCAAGGAAGGCGAAGCAGCGCCCGACGCCCCGCGCGCCGAGCTCGACGACGCCGCCGTGCTCGATCTGATCCGCCGCGAGGTCAAGCAGCGCCGCGACAGCATCGAGGCCTACACGCAGGCGAAGCGCCCCGACCTCGTCGCCATCGAGGAGGCGGAAGCGGCGGTTCTCGCCACCTACCTGCCGGCGCAAATGTCGCGCGACGAGATCGCCGCCGTCGCCCGCGACGTGATCCAGCGCGTCGGCGCCACCGGCCCTGCCGACAAGGGCAAGGTGATGCCGGTGATCATGGCCGAGCTGAAGAACAAAGCCGAAGGCCGCGACATCAACGCCGTCGTCACGGAGCTGCTCGCGGGCTAGCGCCACCGTCCCTCGCCACTGCAAACGGCTATCATTGACGCCTGAGCGCCATGCCTTCTTTTCTGCGAGACCACACCTTCCTGCTTCCCATCACGGTGGCAGGCTTTGCCGTCGCGCTCTTCGTTGCGCTCGTGCCGGTCTCGACCTCCAGCATTGGCCTCAAAGAGGGCGAGATCGCGATCCGGACGATCCGGGCGCCGCATGACATCTCCTTCACCAGCCCAACCCTGACCCAGCGCCGCCAGGACGAAGCCGCCGAGGCCGTCCCCGACAGCCTCCAGTTCGACGCGTCCGTCGCCGGCACGAAGCAGACGCAGCTCAACGAGCAGCTCGGCCGCATCCGCACGATCATCAACGACGCATCGAGCACGCCGGCGTCCCGCGGCGCCTCGCTGGAGCGCGTTGAGAAGCTGCAGCTTTCGCCCGGCAGCGCGACGCTGCTGCGCAACCTGACCCCGGTCGACTTCGAGGCGGTCGCCACGGAGGCGCGCCGCGCCCTCGCCACGACCTACGACCAGACGCTGCCGCCGGACCTCGTCGCCCAGACGCGCGAAAAGGCGGTCAACTACGTCGACAAAGACCTGCCGCGCGAAACCGCGATGCTCGTCGCCGACCTCTTCCGGCCGTTCATTGACACGAACCAGGCGGTTGATAAAGGGCGCACCGACGCGCTGCGAGCCGCCGCCCGCGCCGGCGTCGCGCCGGTGCAGGTCGCCTTCGCCAAGAACCAGGAGATCGTCGCGCGCGATGAGCCGGTGACGCCGGAGGCGCACGAAGCGCTGGTCGAGGCGGGGCTCGTGGGCAAGACGTGGAAGCCGGACCGTCTCGGCGCCAGCGCCCTCCTCGCCATCGTTGCGGCGTTCGCGGCGCGCGCCGGCCTCGGCGCCTTCCGGCCGACCGTGAGCCCTCGAGAGCTGCTCGTCGTCGGCCTGGCGCTGGCGATCCCCGTCTTCATCATGAAGGTCTATCTGCCGCAGGTGCTGCCGGACGACCAGCGGCACTTCCTCGCCTACCTGATACCCGTCGCCGCCGCGTCGATGGTGCTCGCCGGGTTCGTCGGCGCGGCGGTGGCGTTGCTGGTCGCGGCGCTGATCGCGCTGTGCGTTTGCTTCGGCGCGCTGCTCCTGCTCGACGTCACGGTGATCGGCATCGTCGGGACGCTGGACGTGGCGCGGCTCGCGCTCGTCTGCGGCCTCCCGGCGGCGTCGGGAGTGTTTGCGGTGCGCAACGCGGAGCGCCTCAGTCAGTTCCTCGTCGGCGGGCTGCTCGTCGGCGTCAGCATCTTCGCCGTGCTGATCGCGACCTGGCTGATCGACCCGGACCGGACGATGAACGACGTGCCCTGGATCCTCCTGGTCGCGAGCATCAACGGCGCCCTCAGCGGCTTCCTCGCCGCCGGCGTCTTCGTCACGCTGGGGTCTCTGTTCGGCGTGACGACGCGCCTCCAGCTGCTCGAGATGTCGCAGCTGAGCAACCCGCTGCTCTTGCGGTTGCAGGACGAAGCGCCATCGACCTTCCAGCACTCGGTGATCGTCGCCAGCCTGGCCGAGAAGGGAGCGCACGTCATCGGCGCCGACGCTCTGCTGGCGCGCGTCGGCTGCTACTACCACGACATCGGCAAGCTGGCGCGACCCGGCTTCTTCATCGAGAACCAGCTCGGCGGCGCCAACCCGCACGACGCGCTCGCCCCGACGGACAGCGCCCGGATCATCGCCGACCACACGACGGACGGCCTCGCCCTGGCGCGCCAGTACAAGCTGCCGGAGAAGGTCGCGGCGTTCATCCCGGAGCACCACGGCACGCGCCTCGTCAGCTACTTCTACCGCCGCGCGATGGAAGAAGACCCGGACCTGGACGCCACACCGTTCCGCTACAAGGGCCCGAAGCCGCAGTCGCGCGAGACGGCGATCGCGATGCTCGCAGACTCCTGCGAGGCGACGGTGCGCGCCGAGCCGGACCACTCGCCGGAGCGCATCGGCGAGCTCGTCGAAGAGGTCTTCGCCGAACGACTCGCCGAGGGGCAACTGGACGAATCTGACCTGACGCTGCGCGACATCCGCGCCCTCGCCGAATCGTTCAAGGCGACGCTGAGCGCCGTCTACCACCCGCGCGTCGAGTACCCGGCGCCCACGGACGCGGAGATGCTACTGAGGCGCCTGCCGGTCAGGAAGGTTAGTAACCAGTAACAAGTAACCAGTAGCGCCGGGCATTTCTGGTTACTTGTTACTGGTTACTTGTTACTATCCTCGTATGCGCATCGCCGTTCTCGTCTTTCCCGGCACTTGGAGCGACCGCGACTGGCTCCACGTCCTCAAGAACGTGCTGCATCAAGACGCCGACCTCGTCTGGCACACGGAGAACGACCTCTCTTCTTACGACGCGATCGTCCTGCCCGGCGGCTTTTCTTACGGCGACTACTTGCGCTGCGGCGCCATCGCCCGCTTCTCGCCCGTCATGGACGCGGTGAAGCGCGAGGCGGCGGCCGGCAAGCTGGTCATCGGCAGCTGCAACGGGTTCCAGATCCTCTGCGAGGCGGGCCTGCTGCCCGGCGTGCTGATGCGCAACGACGTGATGCAGTTCCGTTGCCAGGACGTCTACCTGCGCGTCGAGACGACGAACACGCCCTTCACCTCGGCGGCGCGCGTCGGACAGGCGCTGCGAATGCCGATCGCGCACGGCGAGGGCAACTACTACGCCGACGCCGAGACGCTGGCGCGGCTCAACGCCGAGGACCGCGTCGTCTTCCGCTACTGCACGCCGGAGGGCGAGGTGACGCGCGAGGCGAACCCCAACGGCGCGATCGAGAACATCGCCGGCATCCTGAACGAGGGTCGCAACGTCCTCGGCATGATGCCCCACCCGGAGCGCGTGTCCGAAGCGCTGGTCGGCGGCACGGACGGCCTCATCATCTACAAGTCGATGCTCGAGGCGCTCACTAGCGTGAGGGCATAGGGCTGCCGCTTAGCGGCTGCTAGCCTTGAAGATGAGACCGACTGCCTGCTCGATGGGTCGAAGATGACGGCGCAGGGCGACACGAACACGCTGACGCTGGTCGTGACGATGACGATGAAGCCGGAGGCGGAGGCAGCCTTCCTGGCGCAGGCCCGCGACTTCATCGCGACGGTCGAAGCGGAGGAGCCGGGCACGATCCTCTACGTCCTGACGAAGCACCCTGAGCGCGAGCACACCTACGTCTGGGTCGAGCGCTACCGCGACCTCGCCGCCGCCGAAGCGCATCGCAACTCGCCCTACATGGCCGAAACGATGCCGAAGATCCGCGAGTGGCTCGCCGCACCGCCGGAGTTTCTGCGCCTGCGGCAGGTGCTCCCGGAGTAAGCGCCCCCTCCTGTCATTCCGACGACAGGAGGAATCTAGCCTTGTAAGAGACGCCTTCGTCCACGGTGCGATACGGAGTTAACGCGCCGCGGTTGCAGGCGTCTGTGCGATTCGCCAGATTCCTCCTGCGTCGGAATGACAGTTTTGGAGCCCTCGTGAGCATGACAGCCGTCAGTGGGGCGCTGTATGAATACAAGCGTTGTCTTGGCGCCCGTCCAGATAGATAAGGAACCGCATGTCGATACCAGAGCTGCGCGTCTTTCACCTTGGGATGGTCGTCCGCGACACGGAGGCGACGATCGAGATGTACCGCAAAGCCCTCGGCGTCCAGAACTGGAAGACGCGCACGATCGGCACGCCGGAGTCGCCGATCAAGATGACCTACGGCGGCAGCGATGGTCACATCGCCTATGAGCTGTTCGAGGTGACGGCGCCCGGCAGCACGATGTTCCACGTCTTTCTCGAAGAGCACGGCGAGGGCGTGCAGCACATCGGCTATTGGACGCCGGACCCGAAGGCGGCGGTGCAGGCGGCGCTCGAGGCGGGCGGCCGGCTGATGAACCTGCAGGCCGACCAGCGCTCCACCGTCGCGCAGGTTGCCCCCGGCGACGTCGACCTGGACAACCTGAGCCGGGTGACCTTCGTGAACCCGGGGCTCTCGGGCGTGCGTCTCGAGTTCGTTGGGCC
>DATDPC010000169.1:0-6951 GCA_035292965.1 Dehalococcoidia bacterium
CGCTGCGCGACGCCGCTGCCGCCCTGCCCATCGAGTCGCTATTAATCGAGACAGACTCGCCCTACGGCGCGCCGCAGTCGCAGCGTGGCAAGCGCAACGAGCCCGCCTTCGTAGTCGAGGCCGCGAGCCTGATCGCGGAGCTGCGCGGCGTCTCGCTCGAAGACGTGGCCTCGGCGACGACGGAGAACGCCCGGCGCCTTTTCAACCTGCCGGTCGCGTCTGCAGCGGGAGCGCGCTCGTGAACTCGCAGGCCGCCAGCGGCGTCTACGGGCCGGTCCGCGATGACCTGCCGCGGGTCGAGACGCTGCTGCAGTCGCTGCGGCCGAACGAGTTCCCTTTCCTCGCCCGGATCATGAACCACGTGCTGGAGGCGGGCGGCAAGCGCATCCGGCCGGCGCTGGCGTTGCTCGCCGGCAAGCTCGGTAACTACGACCTCGACCACCTTGTGCCGCTGGCGGCGTCGATCGAGCTGCTGCACACGGCGACGCTGGTGCACGACGACGTGATCGACAACGCGCCGACGCGTCGCGGCCGCCCGACGGCGAACGCGCTCGCCGGCAACGCGGCGACGGTGATGGTCGGCGACTACATGTTCGCCCACGCCGCCGAGCTTGTCGCGCGCACGGGCAACATCGACGTCATCCGGCTCTTCGCCGATACGCTGATGGAGATGGCGACGGGCGAGCTGCACCAGGACATGAGCGCCTACGCCTACGGCGAAGGCACGCGCGACTACTTCAACCGCATCGCCGGCAAGACGGCGTCTCTGTTCGCGACGGCGGCGAAGGGCGGCGCGATGGTCGCCGGCGCGCCGGACGAGCAGGTCGAGGCGCTGCGAGCCTACGGCGAGAGCCTCGGCATGGCGTTCCAGATCGTCGACGACATCCTCGATTTCTCCGGCGACGCCGACGAGATGGGCAAGCCGGCCGGCAGCGACCTGATGCAGGGCACGCTGACGCTGCCTTCGCTGATCCTGATCGAGCGTTATCCGGCGAACAACCCGGTGAAGCGCTACTTCTCCGGCCACCGCACGGAGAGCCTGCGCCGCTCTCTGGCGATGATCCGCGAATCGAACATCCTCGAAGAGTCGTTCAACGTCGCCGTCGACTTCCGCGACCGCGCCCTCGCATCGCTCGAGGTAATCCCCGCCTCGGAGACAAAAGAGACGCTGACAGACATCGCCTACTGGGTGACGCAGCGCCGGTCCTGAGCAGCGTCACGCACAAATGAAAAGGCCTCGCAAACGCGAGGCCTTTCGTGTTTCTGCTTGAGGTGGGTTAGTCGACGTGGCCGCTGGCGCCGAACTTCGGGCTGAGCAGCGGCTGGTTGTCCTGGCCGATCGCGATCGGCGCGTTGGAGTCCTTCATCATCTTCAGGTGACGGCGCTTGAGGTGGGTGACCTCTTTCATCTCGTCGATCTGTGCCGCGGTCGCCCTCGGCATCGGGTCCGGGCGGTAGAGCTCCGGGTGCTCGTTCACCGGCACGCCGCCGGTGTTCGGCGTCTTCACCTTGCGGCCGTCGTGGTGCCACCAGGTGAAGTCGTCCGGGATGCGCCGCGGCATGCCGTCACGGAACGTAAACGCCGCGAACGACGTCGGCATGATCCGCTGGCTGTCGCTGTCGCAGAGGGGGCAAGACGCCGGCTCGGACGATTCGCGCATCGAACGCAGCGTCTCGAAAACACCGTCGCAGCTCTTGCAGTAATACTCGTATAGCGGCATTTGGCTCTCCCCCTCAGTGGTCTCGTTCAGATAATACGCGAAACGGCGCCTTTTCGTTTCAAGGGGCGCCTTGGAGCAACGCCCGCACCTCGCGCAGGTCGCTCACGAGGACGTCTGCTCCGGCTTGCCGCAGCTGCTGCCCGTTGTCGCCGGTCAGCCGGCCGAGCGCGAAGATGCCGGCCTCCCGCGCCACCTGCATGTCGAACGGCCCGTCGCCGATGAACCAGGCGCGGCCCGAGAGCGCCTCCGCTGAGATGCCCAGCGCATCGGCGAACAGCGCGAAGTGCCCCGGCCCCTTCGCCATGCCCGGCACCTCTTCGTCCGTGCCGAGGATCAGGCGCATGAAGCCCGCGATGCCGCCGTGCTCGGCCCGGATGCGGGCGTATTCCGTCCTGCCGCCGCTGCTGATAAACATCTCGAACCGGTCGGCGTCGAACGCTTGCAGAACGTCGAGCACGTCCGGGAAGGGCTTCGGCACGATCGCCTGCGTGCGTTCGAAGAAGGTCCGCGTCAGCGCGTCGACGCTGGTCAGCGGCAGGCCGGCGGCGTGCAGGACCGTCTCGAACTGGCGCTTCGGGCCGACGCCGGCGAGCGCGAAGTAGACTTCGTTGCTCAGGTCACGCGGGATGGCGTGCGTCTCCGCGAGCAAGTTGGAGAACATCTCGCCCAGCTCGCCCATCGAATCGACCAGCGTGCCGTCGAGGTCGAAGATCAGGACCGAGGGTCGCCCCTGGCCCTTCCCATGTCGCTTCAAGGCGCTGACGGGGCGGGATTGCGGCGCAGCGTCTCGACGAAGCGGGCGCTACGCACCTCGCGTTCGAGCACGAAGGAGACCTGGTCAGCCATGCAGGCCTCCAGCTCGGCGCCGAGCTCGCGCGAGAGCATGACCCGCGCTACTTCAGCTATCGAAGCGCGGGCGGCCAGGCGCAGCACCTTGAGGCCGTTGACGCTGATCGGGGTCAGGCGCAGCGAGTCGTCGGTGCACTTCGGGCAGACGAGGCCGCCGGCGGCGGCGCTCCAGTAGTTCGTCACCGGCTCGACGCGCCCGCCGCAGATGGCGCAGGCGTCCAGCGACGGCCGGTAGCCCAGCTCGTCGAGCAGGCGCAGCTCGAAGCGGCGCACCGCCATTTCGTACTCGCCGTCGGTGGCGAGGTGAGCCAGCGTCTCTTGCAGGAGACGGAAGATCGGATAGCCCTCGGAACGCTCCGGCGTCAGGCGGTCGACCAGCTCGGCGCAGTAGAGGGCGCGCGACAGGCGCTCGAGGTCCTCCCGCATCGCCGCGAACGACTCGACCGTCTCAGCCTGGGTGACGATATCGAGCTCGCGGCCCTCGGCGACGAGGTAGGAGCCGAGCGTCAGCGGCTCGAGGCTGCCTGCCATGCGGCTCTTCGTCCGCCGCACACCCTTCGCCACGGCGTCCAGCTTGCCGAGGTGGGCGCAGTAGAGCGTGACGATCTTGTCCGCCTCGCCCAGCTTGCGCTGGCGCAGGACGATCGCCTGGGTCTTGTAGACGCGCGGCCTCGGCATCAGAGCGGCCGCCAGGCCATCCGCATGTAGACGCCGCCTTGCTCCAACTCGTCGAGCATCTGGTTGAGGCGCTTCTGCCGCGTCCAGTCCAGCTTTGCCCCCGTGATCCAGCCGATGTAGTCGTTGCGCTGATAGGGTGGGCGCTTCTCGTACGCCTCGACAAGGCCGCGGTCGACGAGCGCCTTTCGTACATCGGGCGGGACAGGGTTGATGGCGCGCGTGAGGCGGCGCTCGGAGGTCATTTACAGCTCCTGCCGGTTCTCCAGCGCGCGCGATAGCGTCAAGTCGTCCGCGTACTCGAGGTCGCCGCCCATCGGCAGGCCGCGCGCGAGGCGCGTGACGCGCAGGCCGAGAGGCTGCAGCAGGCGCGATACGTACATCGTCGTCGCCTCGCCCTCGAGGTTGGGGTTCGTTGCCATGATCACCTCGCGCACGACGCCGTCGCGCAGGCGTTCCAGCAGCTCGCGCACCTTGAGCTGCTCCGGCCCGATCCCCTCCATCGGTGAAATGGCGCCGTGGAGGACGTGGTACAGGCCCTTGTGGCCGCGCGTTCGCTCGATCGCGAGGATGTCGAGCGGCTCCTCGACGACGCAGATGATCGTCCGGTCGCGGCTCTCATCGGCGCAGATCGCGCACGGCTCAATGTCGGTCGTGTTCTGGCAGACGCTGCAGAGCTTGATCTTCTCCTTGACGTCGAGGATCGCCTCGGCGAGGGCGGTTGCTTCGTCCTTCGAGGCGCGCAGGAGGTGATAGGCGAGGCGCTGGGCGCTCTTCGGCCCGATGCCGGGCAGGCGGTGCAGCTCTTCGATCAGCTTCGCGACAGGCGCCGCCGCTCGCCCCTGGAACGACCAGGAGTCGTTCACGTGACTACCTCTTTTGGGCGCGACGCGCGGCGCGGTTGCCGGGCGCACCGCCACCGGCCGCGCCGCCGGCGGGACCGCCGAGGCCGGGCAACCCGAGGCTCGAAAGGTCGAGGCCGCCGGTCATCGCCGCGGTCTGCTCGGCGTGGAAGCCTTGCACCTGCGTCAGCGCCTCGTTCACGGCGGCCGTGACCAGGTCTTCGAGCATGCCCAGGTCGTCCGCGTCGACGACGCCCGGTTCGATGTGCAGCGACTTGACGTGGTACGCGCCGGTGATCTCCACCTTGACGGCGCCGCCGCCCGCGGTGCCCTCCGCGACGCGGTTTTCGAGTTCTTCCTGAGCCTTCGCCATCTGCTCCTGCATCTGGGCGAGCTTGGCCATCATGTTGTCTCGGTTCACGCTGGCTCTCCTTCGGACGGTTCTGACGAAAGGACACGGGCGCCCATCTCCTGCGCCGCCCGCACGAGCCGGTTTCGCGATGCCGAATCTCGCTTCATCCAGTCCTCGGCGTTGGGCTCGTGAATGCAGCGAACGGTCACGCTCCGGCCCATCACTTCCGAAACGACCCCTTGCAACGTGCTCAAACTCTGCGACGCCTTGTCTGCGTGAGCCGAATGCCGGAAGCCGAGGACAACCGTCGTTTCATCGACTTCGATCATATCGCAAGCACCGATCAACGCTCCGAGTGGTACGGACTTTGCCCGCGCCGCCTCGTAGATCGGCCGCATCTGCTCCCGCGCCGCGTCCAGCTCGGCCGCGACGGGGCCGCTCGCGGGCACGGTGGTCTGCGGCGGCGTCTCGGACGATGGTGAGTCGCGTCCTTCGAGAGCCCCTTTGGCAGGCTCAGGACGAGCGGACGGCACGTCTTCTGCCGGTCGCGGTGTCTCTGGCGCCTGCTTCGTCCAGTCGCGCGGCGGTACGTCAGCGGCGGGGCGTGGCGTCTCTGGGGTCGGAGCGCCTGCTCGCCCTACGAGTACCTCAGGGCGAGCGGGGCTTGTGTCTGGCGCCGGACGTGCCGCTTCTTGTCTGGCCGTCGCGCCTTGCCCGTTTGCCTGTTTGCCCGTTTGCTCGTTCGTCCCCAGGGCGCACTCGGCGAGGGCGATGTCGAGCGGCAGGGTCGAGTTGGGGTCTTGCTTGAGGTCCGCTTCGCCGAAGGAGCGCAGCGCCGTCAGCACCTGCGCCGTCGAAGCGCCGGCGACCGTCTCGCGCAGCTCGCGGCGACGCTCGTCCGTGACGCCGTCCGCCGGGTCGAGGCCAGACTTCGCCAGCAGCAGCGCCCGCAGCTCGTCGACGAGCTCGCGCTGGAACTGACGCAGGTCGAGGCCGTCGTCGCGCACCGAGGCGATCAGCTCGAGGCCGCCGGCGAGGTCGCCGCTGAGCGCCAGGCGCGCCAACTTGCCGGCGCGCTCGTCGCCGATCAGGCCGAGGCCAGCGCGCACGTGCTCGACCGTGAGGTCGTTGCCGTACGACGTCGCCAGCTGGTCGAGCAGGTTCGTCGCGTCTCGCAGCGAGCCCGTCGCGGCGCGCGCGATCAGCTCCAGCGCCTCCGGCTGGCAGGTGACGCCTTCGCCCTCGCAGATCGTTTGGAGTCGCTCCACGGAGGCGCTGACGGGGATGCGCCGGAAGTCGAAGCGCTGGCAGCGAGACGCGATCGTCGGCGGCAGACGGTGCGCCTCCGTCGTGGCGAGGATGAAGACGACGTGCGGCGGCGGCTCCTCCAGCGTCTTCAGCAGCGCGTTGAACGCCGCGTCCGTCAGCATATGCACTTCGTCGATCAGGTAGACCTTGAACTCGCCGGCGCCGGGGGCGAAGGCGACCTTGTCGCGCAGGCTGCGGATCTCATCGATGCCGCGGTTAGACGCCGCGTCGAGCTCGATCAGGTCCATGGCGCGGCCGCTGAGGAAATCGAGGCAGGACTCGCAGGCGTTGCAGGGCTCGCCGCCGACGCGCGCTTTGCAGTTGAGCGCCTTCGCCAGCACGCGGCCGGTCGAGGTTTTGCCGGTGCCGCGCGGCCCGGCGAAGAGGTAGGCGTGGGCGACGCGACCGCCGGAGAGCGCGTTCGTCAGCGTCTTGGCGACGTGATCCTGGCCTGCCAGCTCGCCAAAGCTGCGCGGACGCCACTTGCGATAGAGAATCTCAGGCATAACCCCGCCGCGCGTAGTAGAAACGTCCCCTCCGCGGTCAGGAATCGCTGGCGGACGGGGCAAGGTCAATATACGACCATTCGTGCTAGGGAGTACAGGCAGGCGCAATGACAGGGACTTCGTGCTCTCTGCCAGTTTGCCCGATTGCCAGATTGCCCGTGGTGGGGGAGCGAGGGAGGCACTAGAACAAACGTCCTTTTTGTTGTAGAGTGCGCCGCATGACCCTCGCAACTCCCCGCCGGCCCACACCCACACCTGACGACGTCACGATCGAAGAGGCGCTGCGCAAGTACTGGGGCTACGACGCCCTGAGACCGCTGCAGCGCGAAGCGATCGAGGCCGGCGTCGACGCGACCGACTCGCTTGTCGTGCTTCCGACCGGCGGTGGCAAGTCGCTCTGCTACCAGATCCCGCCGCTCGTCGCCGACCGCGTCGATATCGTCGTCTCGCCGTTGATCTCGCTGATGAAGGACCAGGTCGATGCCCTGCGCGCCTGCGGTTACCCGGCGGTCGCGTTTCACAGCGGCCTCAGCGAGGCCGAGCGTTCGCATGCGCTCGACGCCGTGCTCGCCGGCAAGACCCGCCTCGTCTTCGTCGCGCCGGAGAGGCTGCTGACGCCGTGGTTCATGGCGTTGCTGGAGCGGATCAAGGTGCGCGCCTTCGCGATCGACGAGGCGCACTGCATCAGCCAATGGGGC
>DATDPC010000170.1:0-7221 GCA_035292965.1 Dehalococcoidia bacterium
CGGGCCGCAGCCGATCGCGTTCACGGGCGGCTTCCCGGACCCGAAGGTCATCCCGATGAGCGACCTGCATGCCGCCGCCGACCGCGTCCTCGCCGAGGACGGCCCGGACACCTGGCGCTACGGCAGCACCCAGGGCTACCCGGAGCTGCGCGCCTGGCTCGCCGGCCACTGGTCGCCGATCGACGGCGTGCCGCTCAACGCCGACAACTTTACGCTGACCAACGGCAGCGCCGGCGCGATCACCAACGCCTGCGAGACCTTCCTGCGCGAGGGCGACCTCATCCTCGTCGAGGCGCCGAGCTTCCCCGGCTCGATCCGGACGATGCGTTCGCTCGGCTGCGACGTCGAAGGCGTCGCGATGGACGAGGAGGGGCTGATCCCGGAAGCGCTGGAGGAGAAGCTGAAGCTGCGTCCGGCGAAGGCGCTGTACATGATCCCGAGCTCGCACAACCCGACCGGGACGTGTCTGACGCTCGAGCGCCGCCATCGCATCGTCGAGCTTTGCGAGCGCCACGACGTCCTGATTATCGAGGACGACGCTTACGGCGAAGTCGGCTTCCTGGCGGACCAGCCACCATCGCTGTTCTCGATCGCGCGAGGGCGCGGCGTGGTCAAGTGCGGCAGCTTCAGCAAGATCATCGGCACGGGGCTGCGCGTCGGTTGGTGCCTCGCGTCGGAGCAGGTGGTGCAGGCGCTGACGACGATGCGATTCGACCAGGGGCAGCCGCCGTTCATGCAGCGCCTGATCTACCACTACGCGGCGGGCGGCCGCCTGGACGAGGCGATCCCGAAGCTCGGGCCGTTCTACAAGCACAAGAGCGACGTCATGTTCAACGAGCTGCGCGAGCGCGCCTCCGGCCTGCTGCGCTGGCGCGAGCCGACGGGCGGCTTCTTCGCCTGGCTGGAGCTGGACGAGCGCGTCGACGCGGCGCTGCTGCAGCAGACGACGCGCGAGGAGGGCGTCCAGGTCGTCGGCGGGCGGGCGTTCTTCGCCGACGAGACCGCCGCGGACGGGCCGACGCGCGGCAGCAGCATGGCAAACTTCGGCCCGTCGCCCTACATCCGCCTCGCCTACAGCTACATCGCCGAGGAAGAGACGCCGGAGGGCATTCGCCGCCTGGCGCGGGCGCTGGAGCGCGCCAGGCGGCGCTAAGAGCCGGAGGCTTGATCATGAGGAAAGTTGTGCTGCCGCGGCCGTTCGAGATGCACTGGGGCCGCGGCGAGATCGTCGAAGAGGCGACGTTTGAGGCGGAGTACCACGAGCCCTCGATCCAGCTGATGAAGTACACCGAGGGCGAGGCGGCGGGTCAGCTGAGCATCCGCTTCTGCACCTACAGCCACCGCGGCAGCTTCCAGCGCTCGCCGCTGATTATCAGCGAGTCGGACATCGAAGGCATGCGCGAGGCGCTGAAGCAGACGCCCCGCCTGCGCGCCTTGCTGAAACGATTGGTGGAGTAGGCGATGACGAACGAGCTGGTCACGGGCGAGGTCTTCGGCGAGGACAAGGAGGGGCCGCGCGCCTTCCTGCTCGCCGAGGCGGGGAAGCCGTTCGCGGCGCTGCGGCCGGCCCTGGACGCGGCGTATTCGCGGCTGCTCGCGGCGCTGCGAGGCGTGAGCGAGGCGCAGGCGTCGTTCAAGCCCGGCGGTGAGGACGAGGACGCGTACTCGATCGGCCAGATCGTCCGCCACGTCGCGCGGGTGCAGGCGTGGATCGAGTCCCGGATGCGCGCGACGGCGCAGGGCAACGACCCGGAGCGCTTCGTCAGCGAGATCGGCCGCGAGGAGAAACCGCTCGCCGGCTCGACCCACGACCTCGAAGAGACGTACCGTCTGCTCAACGCTGCGGCAGACGAGATCGCCGGCCGCGAGGACGTCGCGAAGACGGCGCCGCACCCGTTCTTCGGCGAGCTGAACTGCCGCGGCTGGTACCGCCTCGCCGGCTTGCACGCCGAAGACCACGCGCGCCAGGTCGAGCGGATCAAGGCGATACCCGAGTACCCGAAGGAGTAGAGATGAGCAACCAACCGATCACCGGCAACGTCTTCGGCCAGAACCAGCCGACGACGCGCGAGTTTCTCCTCGAAGAGTCGGAAAAGCCGCTGACGGAGCTGCTGTCGCTGGCGGAGGCCGCGCGCGCCGGCCTCGTCGCGAGCCTGCACGGCGTCAGCGAGGCGCAGGCGTCGTTCAAACCTGCACCGGGCGCCGGCGAAGAGGACGCGTACTCGATCATCGAGGTGCTGCGCCACGTAACGGCGTCGTCCGGCACGATGGCGCTGCGCATCCGCGCTCTCGGCCTCGACACGGAGATACCGGAGCGGCTGGGGCCTGGCAGCTTCGGCGATGTCGAGTCGATGCCGCTGTCGCAGCTGGCGCCGCGTCTCGCCGCGACGCTAACGGCGGTACGCGACGCCGTCGCCGCGATCGACGGCCACGAGCGCCTCGACACGACGACGCCGCACCGCGCCTATGGCGAGCTAAACTGCCGCGGCTACCTGCGCCTGATGGCGCTGCACGAGCAGGACCACGCCCGTCAGGTCGCGGCGATCAAGGCGATGCCGGGATATCCTGAGCGATAGGTCTTATCCCTACCGTACAGTCTCGCTAGACTGGGAGAACCAGCCGCGCATTCTCCTCGGGTCGGTGGTCCATCCCCGGCGGTTGAACGAACTAAGAACTGGCGAGATACGGCCTCAGGGGAGCGACGCCGATCTCTATCAGGAGAGGGAGCATCATGGCTTATCTCGAAGGCGTCGCCGGCTGCCGCGGTCACGGCGAGGAGCTACTGTCGACGAACGGCGACGGCGGCTTCTCGCTCCCGGGCGATAAGCCCCACTACCCGCGCGACCGTTCAGTCGACATAACGCATGTACGCCTCGACATCGCCCTCGACCTTGACGCGAAGCGGATCAGCGGCAGCGTCGCCCACAGCTTCGAGGCGCTGAACGACGACCTGACGGCGCTCGAGCTCGACGCGATCGAACTCGAGATTCTCGATGTGCGCCTCGCCGACGGACCGGCGCTGAAGTACGCCTACGCGGGCGGGCGGGTGCGCATCGGGCTCGAGAGGCCGCTCGCCGCCGGCGAGAAGGCGACCGTCATCGTCAACTTCGCCGGTAGCCCGCGACGCGGCCTCTACTTCATCGGCCCGGACGAGGGGTATCCGGACAAGCGCCTCGAAGCCTGGACGCAGGGCGAAGACGAGGACTCGCGCCACTGGTTCCCCTGCTACGACTACCCGAACGAGATGGCGACGAGCGAGATGCACGTCACCGTCCGCGAGCCGTTTACGGTGATCGCGATCGGCGCGCTCACGGGCGTCGAGCCGGGGCCGCAGCCGGGTACGCGCACCTTCCACTGGAGCCAGGAGACGCCGCACGTCACCTACCTCACCAGCGTCGTCGCCGGTGAGTACGTCGAGATCCGCGATGAGTGGGAGGGCATCCCGGTTCTGTACTACGTGCCACCGGGCAAAGAGGCAGACGGGCGCGAGCTGTTCAAGAACACGCCGGCGATCATGGCGTTGTTCTCGGAGCGGACCGGCGTGCGCTACCCATACGCCAAGTACTCGCAGGTCGTCGTTCAGGACTTCATCTTCGGCGGCATGGAGAACGTCAGCGCCACGACGATCACGGACACGGCGCTGTTGGACCAGCGCGCGCGGCTCGACAACGACGTCGAGTACCTGGTGGCGCACGAGCTGGCGCACCAGTGGTTCGGCGACCTGCTGACCTGCCGCGACTGGTCGCATGGCTGGCTGAACGAGGGCTTCGCGACCTTCTTCGAGCTCGTCTGGTGCGAGCAGAGCAAGGGCCGCGACGAGTTCCTCCTGGCGCTGCAGGGCGAGATCGACAACTACATCGGCGAGTCGGCGCGCTACAAGCGGCCGATCGTCACCAACGTCTACAACGAGCCGATCGACCTCTTCGACCGCCACCTCTACGAGAAGGGCGGCATTGTCCTCAACATGCTGCGCGCCTTCCTGGGCGACGCGCTCTACTGGAAGGCGATCCGCAATTACGTCGCGAGCCGTCGCGGCCACAACGTCGTCACGGGCGACCTGCAGCGCGCGATCGAAGAGGCGACGGGCAAGAACCTCGACTGGTTCTTCGACCAGTGGGTGTTCGGCGCTGGCCACCCGGAGCTGAAGGGCAGCTACGCCTGGGACGACGAGACGAAGCTCGCGAAGCTCTCGCTGACGCAGACCCAGAAGGGCGAGCGCATCGCCGAGGCGTTTCGGCTGCCGTTACGCCTCGACTTCCGCCTCGAAAACGGCGAGACGTCCTCGACAAAGGTCGAGATGACGGAGCGGGAGCAGGCCTTCTACATCCCGATGCCCTCGAAGCCGCGCTTCGTCAGCCTCGACTGCGAGGTGCTGAAGACGCTCGACCTCGATCGGCCGACCGAGATGCTGAAGGCGCAGATCGAGAGCGACGACAACGTCCTCGGCCGCATCGAAGCGGCGCGGGCGCTGGGCAAGAAGGGTGACAGGACCGCGATCGAAGCGCTGGCGAAGGCGGTGCGCGAGGACGGTTTCTGGGGCGTGCAGGCGGAGGCGGCGAAGGCGCTCGGCAGCGTGCGCTCGAACGGCGCCCTCGACGAGCTGCTCGCCTCGACCGCCGTGAAGCACCCGAAGGCGCGCCGCGCCGTCTACAGCGCCCTGGGCGAGTTCCGCGAAGAGCGCGCCGCCGAAGCGCTCGAGAAGGTGATCGACGGCGGCGACGAGAGCTACTACGTCGAGGCGCGCGCGGCCGCGGCGATCGGCAAGACGCGCTCGCCGCGGGCTTTCGCGGTGCTGCAGCGCGCCCTGACGAAGGACTCGATGAACGACACGATCCGCAGCTCAGCCTTCGCCGGCTTCGGCGAGCTGAAAGACGAGCGCGGTCTGCCGCTTGCGATCGAGTGGTCGCGCTACGGTAAGCCGCAGAACGTGCGCGGCGGCGCCGTCGGCGCGTTGGCGAAGCTCGGCGAGGTCGTGCCGGAGCACCAGAAGGAAGAGGTCATCGACCACCTGATCGACCTGCTGGACGACCGGTGGCTACGCGTCCAGGAGTCGGCGACGAGCGCGCTGCGGGAGCTGAAGGCGAGCAAGGCGCTGCCGGCGCTGGAGCGAACGGCGCAGCGGGCGCTGGACGGCCGCGTCGTGCGCGCGGCGCGTCTCGCGGCCAAGGCGATACGCAGCGGCGGCGCCCAGGACGAGGCGACGAAGAAGCTGCGCGAAGAGGTCGACAAGCTAACGGACGAGAACAAGACGCTGAAGGACCGCCTCGACAAGATCGAGACGCGCCTCAACCCGCGCACCGACGGTGCAAGCGACATGAACGCCTAGGGCAGACGGAGACTTAGCCCTCGAGGAACTCCCGCGCGGTCGCGACAAAGCCATCGAGCTGGTCGTGATGCACCCAGTGGCCGGCGTTATCAAAGATGACCGTGCGGGCGCCGGGAATCGCCGCCGATAGCTCTTCGCGGTTCGGTTGCTTCGGCCACCAGCTCTCGCTGCCACCGACGAGCAGCACGCGCGCCGTGAGGTTCGACCACAGCAGCTTCGTGTCCGGGATGCTCCATTCGTGCAGCGGCGCCAGGCGGAGGAAGAGGTCGAACTTCCAGATGTAGGTGCCGTCCTCGCGGCGGCGCACGGCGTGCTCCGTCAGGTGGCGCGCCATCGCCGGCGTCAGGTGCTTGTTCTCCTCGATCATCCGCTCCGCCGCGGCCTCGATCGACTTGTAGAGGCGCGGCTCGCTCTGACGCTTCGTCAGGTCGGCGATGTCCGCGACGTGCCTGCGGATGCGCTCGTCCGGCGGCATCTGCGGGCGGAAGTGCCCCGTGCCCTCGATGCAGACCAGCTTCGTGACGTTGTCCGGGAACGCCGAGGCGTAGTCGAGCGAGACGCGCCCGCCGAGCGAGTGGCCGACGATGCTCACGGGCCCGCGCCCCAGTGTCTCGACGAAGCGCGCCATGTCGGACACGTAGTCGGCGAGGCCGTAGGGCCCGCCCTGGGCCCAGTCGCTATCGCCGTGACCGCGCAGGTCGAGGGCGTAGACGGCGTAGCGGTCGAGCAGGCCCTGCGCGACGAAGTCCCAGCTGCGGGCGTGGTCGCGCGTGCCGTGGACGAGCAGCAGCGGCGGCTTCGACTCGTCGCCCCAGGCGACGTAGTGCAGCCGCAGGCGCGCCGACTCGAAGTAGCGGTCTTCGTACTGGTTCACCGCCTCAGCGTAGGACGAGGCGCGGCGACGGGCAATCCTTCCCTTCGACAAAGCTCAGGGCAGGCTGGCTCAGGACGGGTCTAGAAGCGCTGCAGCTTCCAGAGCAGGCCGGGCTTCGTCACGTCGCCGGCGAGGTCGACGGCGATGCGCGCTTCTTGCTCGCCGAGACGCAGGACCAGCGTGCCGGCCTGATCGCCGCGTTGCAGCGGCGCTTTTAGGGCGTCGAGCTGCACCTCGGCCTGCAGCGTCATGCCGGGCCACAGCATCATCGTCGCGTCCTCGCGCGCTACGAGGTCGACCGTCTTGCCCTCCGGCGTCTTAAGCGTGCCGACGACCTGGCCCGCCTTGACCACCTGCGTGAACTGCAACCCCTGGTCGACGGCGGAGAGCAGCGTTCGCGTCGAGGCGAAGGCGGCCTGGCGCGATGGCTGGCCGAGGACCATACCGAGGATCGTCACGCCGGCGCCCTGAAGGTTGCGCTTCGCGGCGAAGGCGAGGTTGCCGCCCGCCTGCTCCGTGAAGCCCGTCTTGATCCCGACGACGCCCTGCTCGCCGAGCAGCGTGTTCACGTTCTCGATCAGGCCGACGTTGGGCAGGCGGATCGACTCGGTGCCGACGATCTGGGCGAAGACGGGGTTCTGCATCGCCGCGACGGCGAGCTTCAGCTGATCGGCGGGCGTGCTGGTCGACGAGGAGGAGAAGCCGCTGGCGTCGGCGTAGTGCGTCTGGGTCATGCCGAGCGCCTGCGCCTCAGTGTTCATCTTGCCGACGAACGTGGTGACCGCGCCGGCGTCCCAGTTCGCGACGATCTCGGCGAAGTTGTTCGCGGAGGCGATGAGCATGCCGCGCAGCAGCTCCAGCTCCGTGAAACGGTCGCCGCCTTCGACCGCGAGGACAGACTGGTCCTCGCTCTGCATCTGGATGAAGCGCGATGCGTCCGCCGCGGTCAGCGTGACCGTGGGGCCGGACTCGCCGGGCTGCAGCGGGTGCGCCTTGAGGATGACGTAGGCGGTCATCATCT
>DATDPC010000171.1:0-33718 GCA_035292965.1 Dehalococcoidia bacterium
GGGTTGCCGCCGGCGCCGGTGGGGTTGCAGACCTTGACGTTGTTCGCCGTGACCGTCTCTTTCGGGTCGCCCAGGAGCGCCGCGCTGACGGTCACAGCGGTCGAGTTCTTGATCTCCGTGTTCGTCGATAGCGACGCCGACTGTCCCGGCTGCAGCGTAATCGTTTCCGTCGATGTGCCGGTCGTGCCGCCGCCGGAGACGGTCAGGACGATCTGACGGTTCGTTATCGCGCCCTGGCCCTTGTTGCCGACGAGGACCGCGATCTCCTGGCCGACCTTGCAAGACCCGCTGACGATCGCGAGCTCGATGTCCGGCGGCGAAGTGGGCACCGTTGCGGTTGGGCTGGGCGATGCCGTTTCGGTTGCCTCCGGTGGCAGCGTTGGCTGAACCACAGTCGGCCGCGAGATCGGCGTGACCGAGGCGATCGGCAGGTTGGCGTTTTCGTTCGAGAGCTTGAGGGCGCTCGCCGGCACCCAGCCGGGAAGCAGCGACTTCGGCGGGTAGTAGATCTGGTACCAGGAGCGGTCTGCGTTGCGGCCGATGACCTCTACGTCTTGGCCGGAGCGCAGCGTGCCGAGCTCGGCGTAGTCCGCGTTCGGCCCCTCTCTCACGGTTGACGTGGCGATCGACTTGCCGGCGACGCCGCGGCCGGCGCCCGGCGTCAGCGGGTCGATGATCACGCCGTTGTCATCGCCGCCGCCTCCGCCACCACCGCCGCCGGAGAGGATGACGACGAGCACGGCGAGGACGATCGCGGCGGCAACGGCTAGACCGGCGAGCACGTAAGGGTTGCGCATCAGGTCGCCGGCCTGAATGTCGGTGCCGGGGCCTTCGCCTTCATATGTATATGCGTCGCGCGCCCTGGCGTCACGGCCGCGCGCCAGCGCATCGCGGTCACGCGCCGGCGGTGGGGGTTCGGCCTGGGCTGCGTCGATGGGGGCGCGCAGCGCCGCCTCGGTCAGGGGGCCGAACTCGGCGACGCGCGGCGGTTCGCGGGGGACGCGGTCGAAGGCGGGCAGCTCCGGCGCCGCCGGTGGCTCGTCATCGAACGGGCCGAGGTCTGCCTCTTCCGGCGCCGTCTCGTAGTCGAGCGCCGCTTCTTCGACATCATCTAAGGTCTCTTGTTCGACGTCCTCGATGTCGTCTGATTGCTCCCACGCGCCGGTCTCGCCGGCGGCATCTGCGGGTGAGGGAGAGGCGTCGTCGCGGGGGCGCGCTGGTTCGGACCGGCGCCTGAAACGGCGCGGCCCTCTACGGTCTGGCGGCAAGTTGTTTGCGTCGGACGTCACGGGCGGGGTGTCCTGTGGCGGTAATTCAACTCAACAAATGGTAACAAAGGAGCGCAATGAGCGCGAACCGGGTGCTAGAGGGCTGCGGATCGTTGTCTCGGGGCGCTGTCGGGCGCACGCCGCTGCGCATCCTTCGGCCTCGCAACGCGAGGCCTCGGCTGCTCCGCTCAGGTTGGATGAAAAGAGGATTGAGGGGAGACCTCCTTCGGCAGGCTCAGGACAGGCTCTCAAACTCCCCCCGCATGGCCCTTCGTCAGGCTCAGGAGCGCCCCGCTACCCCTGCTGGCGTTTCTGATAGCTGAAGCCTGATAGCTGACGACCGCCGGCCCGTTTGCCCTTTTGCGAGTTGCTCTCGGGGCGATGTACTGCTAGGTTGTTCCCTAATTTCTGGTGAAGGCCGTTAACCTTTAGCCTTTGCCCGACGTTGTAAGCCGTGGATGCCTCTATTCTCAGGGGCAGGACGGGCGTTTGCATGGATGCGGACGCTAACGAGAGGAGGAAGCCAGGGACCATCAGAGCGCTAGGAGCCAACGTCTCGGCGTCGCAGTTAGCGATCTCGGCCGAGGGCGACGGCGAGGCCAGCAACTTCAGACACGCTCTGGGGCAGAGACGAAACCAAAGATGAAAAGACAAGCGACAAAAACAAGTGCTTGCGAAAGCAAGAAAGGAAACACCACCTTGAGTTCAATTCTAAGAAAGGCAATGTTGCCAGCCCTCATGGCGCTAGGCGTCCTGGTGGTACTGGCTGCGTTTGGTAGCCACCTCGGCACCCAGACGAAGTCAGCCAGCGCAGACGTCGACAACGTCTGGTGGATGGACTCCGGCATCATCGAAGCTGACGATGACGCGGACTGTTCAGACGACGGCTCCGGCAATGACGACAGCACCCAGTGGCGGATCGCCGACATCGACCCGGGTGACGTCATTCACGTCCCCGCCGGCAGCTCTGTGCTGCTTTGCGTCCTGGTCTCCGACGACGACAACCAGCTGACGCTGGACTCGAACGAAGTCGGTAAGTGGGACCCGATCCTCTGCTTCGACGGAGGGAACAACCCGGTCTGGGCTGACTCCGACGACGGCAACTGCGACCAGATCCAGGGTGAAGGCGACGACCAGGTTCACATCGACTCTGGCGATGGCCAGGGCGCGGTGCAGGACCTGGACGACGGCATTCTGGCTGAGTTCGACTGCCCGGTCACGGGCGGCCTGGCCACGATCAACATTGATCACGACCAGGACCAGTTCGGCTTCTTCATCTGGTGCCAGAACAACCCGGCCACCACGAGCACGATTGGCGCCATCCCGACCACGGTCGAGATCGTCCGCGCTCCTGGCAACGTGTCTCACTCGCTGATCACGTTGACTCTGACCGACGCGGCTGGCGTTGCGGCTCTTCCGGGCAGCAGCGTTGACATCGAAACCGACCGCTGTGCACTTAGCGACCGCTACGTGAACAACGAAGGTGACTTCGAGTCGGTTGAAACCATGTACAAGCAACTTAAGAAGCACCTTCCGATTACCGCTGACGTGATCGAGGGCGATGACTCTTCGCAGGACCACAACCCTGGCCCGACGGGCTCGACCGCTCCGGCGATCGAAACCACGTCGTTCCCGGTTACCGGTCCGGCGCCGTTCTTCGCGCCTCGAACGATTGCAGCGGCAATCCTCCACTGTGAGGACCCGAGCGTTGTCGCTGGCGTTGCCACGATCACCGCGCGGATCCACGTCCCTGGCCCCGACATTGTTAAGTCGGTTCAGGTCACGGTGGTTGGACCTCCGTTCAACATCCAGGTATCGGTAGACAAGGCCTCCGTCATCTGTGGCGAGCGCGTGACTGTCACCGCTAAGATCACTGACACGGCCGGCCAGCCGGTCTCCGACCACACGCTTGCCGAAGCAATCTCGAACCTCGGTTCCGTCCTCGGTGGCACGGGTGCTGTTGCTCACTTCAGCGCTCCTGTGACCCCGATCTCGAGCACCGTTGCCGAGACCTTCAGCGGCATTGTTACCTTCTACCTGCTCACGTCTGACACCCAGGACGGTCTCTACGAAATCGTCGTGACCTCTGGTGGTATGGGCTCACTGAGTGGGTTCTGGAGTGACGACTTCGACTTTGAATTCCAGGCCTGGACCACGGACTTCAACGTCGATCACATCGCACTGGGTGGCTTCTGGTCGACCCCGCCGATAAGCGGTTTCGCTCAGACCACATGCTCGCAGCCCGCGCCTGCGGCCCCGGCCATCTCTGGCCCGGCCACGGGTACCGGCCCGCTGCGCGCTCCGAACACCGGTGACGCCGGTCTCGCGGACTCAGGCTCAAGCAGCCTGATGCTCCTCGCTGCCGCCGCCATCGCGTTCGCCCTGAGTGGTGTGGCTGTCGCTAAGTTCGCCCGTCGCTAGAGCGAACTGACCGACTAGGTCAAAAGTAAGAGGGGCCCGGAAACGGGCCCCTCTTCTTGTTATCCTCGACACATCCCTAGATGGCTGCCCTCCTGTCATCCCGACGAAAGGAGGGATCTGGTCGAACATGAGACGCGGCTACGGGCCAGACGAATCTGCAGAACCGGAGCGTATGGCCGGGTGCGGATCGTCTTCGGTTCTGAAGCAGAGCTTTCGTCAACTCGCACCCGACTTCGGTTCGGCTAGATTCCTCCTGTCGTCGGAATGACAGAGGGAAGCTGTATCGTTAGGCCGTGATCAGCATCGGGCTCACCGGCGGCATCGCCAGCGGTAAGAGCGAGGTGGGGCGCATGCTCGCCGCGCGCGGCGCCTACGTCGTCGACGCCGACGTCGTGGCGCACGACACCTACAAGCCCGGCGGCGAGGCCTACAACGCCATCGTCGACGCCTTCGGCGCGGAGGTGCTCGGCGATTACGGCGTCATCGACCGCTCGAAGCTCGGCGCGATCGTCTTCGGCGATGCGGCGCGGCTGAAGCGCCTCACCGACATCGTCTGGCCGGCAACGCGCCGCCGCGTCGAAGCGCTGATGCGCGAGCAGACGGCGGCCGGCAAAAAGGTCTTCGTCATCGAGGCGCCGCTGCTGATCGAGGCCGGTTGGCGCGACGCAGTCGACGAGGTGTGGCTGGTGCGCTCGGGTGCGGAGGCGGTGCGCCGCCGCCTGGCGACGCGAGGCCTCAAACCGGACGAGATCGAGGAGAGGATCGCGGCGCGATCGCTGCCGGACGCGTCGCAGGTGGACATCGTGATCGACAACGATGCGGACATTGCGGCGTTGGAAGCGCGCGTCGAAGCGGCGTGGCAGGCGCTTCTAAGGCGCGCGGTCTAGTAGAATACGTGTAGCACCAGCCCGCCAACCGTATGTGCCCGCGTCGAGGGCCGCCCGCACCGGGGTGGCCTACCGGCAGGCAGGGAGGACGAAGATTAGCAGCGAGTTCCGGTTTCAGGACGAAGGATCGACCTATCGCGAGTACGCGATCGAGGAGTACAAGCCCCACGTAGAGCCGTACTACCTGCCGATCGCCGGCGAGATCGAGATGTTCAAAGCCGCCTTCGAGGAGCGCATCCCGGTGCTGCTCAAGGGCCCGACGGGCTGCGGCAAGACGCGCTTCGTCGAGTCGATGGCCTGGCGTCTCGGCCGGCCGCTGACGGTGCCAGACGCTTCCGCCAACGGCAACGGCACCCAGGCGCTGCCGATCGTCACCGTCGCCTGTCACGAAGACCTGACGGCGAGCGACCTCGTCGGCCGTTACCTGCTGGAGGGCGAGACGACGCGCTGGATCGACGGGCCGCTGACGCGCGCCGTCAAGGCCGGCGCCATCTGCTACCTCGACGAGGTCGTCGAGGCGCGCAAAGACACGACGGTGCTAATCCACCCCCTGACCGACTACCGGCGCCTGCTGCCGCTGGAGAAGCGCGCTCAGGTGCTGGAGGCCGCGGATGGCTTCCTCCTGGTCATCTCCTACAACCCGGGCTACCAGAGCGCCCTCAAGGACTTGAAGCACAGCACCCGCCAGCGCTTCATCTCGATCGAGTTCGACTACCCGCCGCGGGCGCAGGAAGCCGAGATCATCGCCCACGAGGCCGATGTTCCGGAGCGCGTCGCCAACGACCTCGCCAAGCTGGGTGAGAAGGTGCGCAACCTGCGCGACCACGGCCTCGCCGAGGGCGTGAGCACGCGTCTGCTGGTCTACGCCGGCAAGCTGATGAAGAAGGGCATCGCCCCGCGGCTGGCCTGCCAGTCGGCCGTCGTCTGGGCGCTCACGGACGACCTCGAAATGCAGCGAACGCTCGAGGAGGTCGTGAGCTCGATCTTTGAGTAGGCCGCTACTTCTCCCCGCCGTCCTCGCCTCTGCTCTCGTCCTCGCCGCCTGTGGCAGCGGCGGTGGCAGCGATGAGCTGCCGACGCGCACACCCGCAACCGCGACGATCGGAGTCTCCGTCGAGGCGAGTTGCGGCCCCGCCGGCTCGAAGATCGCCTCCGTCCCGCGCAACGGCACTCGCAAGTTCGCCGCGCCGCCGGAGCGCATCATCGACACCTCGAAGACGTACACGGCGACGATGAAGACCTCTAAGGGCGACATCGTCTTCGATCTCGCCGCCGCCGACGTGCCGAACACGGTGAACAGCTTCATCTTCCTCGCCTGTGACGGCTTCTACGACGGCCTGATTTTCCATCGCGTCGTCAAGGAGCCGTCGCCGTTCGTCATCCAGGGTGGCGACCCGAAGGGCGATGGCAGCGGCGGGCCGGGCTACATCTTCCCGGACGAGTTCAGCCCGAAGATCAACTACGGCAGCGCCGGCATCGTCGGAATGGCGAACGCCGGCAAGAACACGAACGGTAGCCAGTTCTTCATCACGCTGGCGCCGGCGACGCACCTGAACAACGCCAACCCGCCGTTCGGCCGCGTCACGTCCGGCATGGACGTCGTCAACAAGATCGCCGTCGGCGACAAGATCCTGAGCATCAGCATCGTCGAGAAGTGACCGACGCCTGAAGGCGCCGGCATCGGGCCAGCTGATGCTCCAGCCTTCAGGCTGGAGTGCCCGAGCAACCACAGGAGGGAGACAACCAAGCATGGCAACAATCGCAGACATCAAGCGCGACAACCGGCGCCAGTTCTCGTCGCCACCGGAGCGCGTGATCGACCCGGAGAAGAAGTACGTCGCGACGATTCAGACGGACAAGGGCGACATCATCATCGAGCTGGCGGCGGAGGACGCGCCGAACACGGTGAACAACTTCGCTTACCTCGCAAGCGCCGGCTTCTACGATGGCCTGACCTTCCACCGCGTGATCAGCGATTTCATGATCCAGGGCGGCTGCCCCCTCGGCACCGGCACCGGCGGCCCCGGCTACCGCTTCGCCGATGAGTTCAGCCCGAGCTGGCGCCACAGCGGCCCCGGCATGCTCTCGATGGCAAACTCGGGCCCCGGCACCAACGGCAGCCAGTTCTTCATCACCCACGCCGCCCAACCACACCTCGATAACAAGCACAGCGTCTTCGGCAAGGTCACGTCCGGCCAGGACGTCGTCAACGCGATCCGCCAGGGCGACAAGATCAACCGCATCGAGGTCGAAGAGTCGTAGGAGTCGAGATGACTCCACCCTGAAGGGTGGAGCATGGGATTCCCTTGTGCCGCTCTATCATGTCTGGTTTGCCTGCAAGCGACGCCGCTGGCTCTTGCAAGGCGAGGTAGCTGAGCGGGCCAAGGATGTTCTTCGGACGGTAGCTGGCGAGAAGCAAATCAAGCTCATCGAGTGCGAGACGATGGTCGATCACGTTCACATGCTTCTCGACCTGCGCGATAACGCCGAGCTTTCGAGAGCGATGAACCTGCTGAAGGGCATTTCCTCCAGACGACTCAGTCAGGAGTTCCCAGAAGTCAGCGGAGAGGCGGGCGATGGTCATTTCTGGCAACGCCGCGGCTCAAAGCTCATCCCTCCAACAGCCCGAGAATCCGTTGACACTTACATCCGCACGCAATGGGACAGACCAGAGAAGTACGAGCGCTGACCCATGCTCCACCCTTCAGGGTGGAGTACTGTCTCCCCAACGCTGCGGCTGGAGTACCGCCTAACGCGCCCGATACAATAGACTCACAACCTGTATGCCTGACAAAGCTTTCAACAAAGACGCCATCGAGCGCCTCGGCGCGATCGCACCGCAGCTTGCGGACGCGTATCGCAACGCCGATTCGAGCCCGCACCCGGCGCTGACGGACGCGCAGGCGCAGCTCTGGGTCGACGAGGGCGCCGCCCTCGGCGAGCAGGCGCTGCGTTCCTGGGAGGCAGGCGCCGACTACTTCCGCGTCGCGCCGTTCCTGCTGACGACGCTGGACGAGGCGAGCTTCCGCGCCTGGTCCGCCTCCGGCCGCGGCCTCGCGGAGCTGGCGCCGGCGATCGCGAGCGCCTACTTCCGGGCAAGCGCCGACGTCGTACCGAAACTGGCCGGCGGCCAGGTCAAGGAGTGGGCCGGCCTCGGCGAGAAGCTCTACAAGTCGACCTGGAAGTCGATCTCGCTGTCGCAGACCTTCTTCGCGCTGAGCCCCGTGCTGCTGCAGCGCCTCTCGATGCGCGAGCTCGGTCTCTTCGCCCGCGTCCTCGAGGGCGTCTCCGACCGCTCGGCCGACCTCGCGGCCGCCTGCCTCGAAGCGACGCCGAACGTCGTGACCTCGCTCGAGCGCCAGGAGCTCGTCGCCTTCCTCGATTTCGCCGCGGCGATCTCGGACGCCGCCTGGCCGGAGGCGAGCCTCTATTTCCAGCGTGGCCCTGACCTGCTGCGCAACGTCTACGACACGCAGCGGGCGCACTACCTCCAGCTCTCGACGCGCGTCGCCCGGCGCCTCGGACGGCAGGCCTACACGCTGTTCGCCGAAGGCAGCCTGGCGCTGAAAGAAGCGAACCCGGCGCAGCACGCGCGGATCATCGAGCTCGCGGACGTGCTCGTGCCGCTCTCACCGGTGGCGGCGATGTCGTTCGTGAAGTCGGCGCCTGCGCTCTCGGAGCGCCTGCGGCCGCCGGAGCTCGAAGCCTGGCACGCCGGCGGCTACTCGATCCTCGAAACGACGCTGGAGGGCGGCGAGGCCTACTTCCGGCTCGAGTCCGGCAAAGCGGAAGAGATGATCCAGTCGCTCTCGGCGCGCGTCGACCTGATGCGCGTCAGCGAGCTGCTGCGTCTCTACGGCAAGGCGCTGACCGGCGCGAACATCTCCGTGCAGTCGGTGTCGATGCTGCAGGAGAAGGGCATCGGCTGGGTGAGTGAGCGCGGCCCTTCGACCGAGGGCACGGCCGTCTACCTGCCGGACTACATCGAGCGCTACAACAACAAGACGGACAACTTCGGCGTCTACAAGGTCTTCGCGACGCACCAGACGGCGCACATGGAGTTCGAGAGCTTCAACTTCAGCTTCCGGCGCGCCGGCAAGGTGCTGCCGCGCCGCCGTCACCAGGTCGAGCGCGACCGCCGCGCCGAGGGCAAGGTGACGAAGAAGAAGTGGCTCACCGACATCGAGCGCTTCTTCGATCTGTTCGACGACCGCCAGATGGCGGCAGACATGTTCACCGTCACCGAGGACCTGCGCATCGACGCGCGGATCAACGTCGAGTACGGCGGCATCCGCCGCGCCGGCAGCCGCGTCCAGGCGGCGGAGCTGGAGCACCGGCCGGAGGTCCGCAGCCTGCCGCTGCGCGGGGCCTTCGTCGAGAACCTGATCCGCGCCAGCCTCAACGGCGAAGCGACGATCGAGTGGCCGAAGCCGCTGCGGCCCGTCCTCGCGCAGGCGCTGGCAACGCTCGCGAAGCTCAAGGCGTCGGAGGCGACGGTCGAAGACGCGGCCGAGGCGGCGATCATCCTCTACGAGATCGCCGAGAAGATCCCGAACCTGCCGCCGGACGTCCTCGAAGACCTCGATTGGGAGTCGATGACGGAAGAGGAGCTGCAGGAGCTCGTCGATCAGATGGGCGACAGCACGATGGGCGACGAGGGCCTCGAAGACCTGCCCGAAGGCGACGAGATGCCCTACGAGAGCCCGGAGCAGGTGGAGTTTCGCGGCGACTTCAAGCCGGAGATGGTGCAGCTCCTCATGCGCATGCGCATGCAGCAGATCGAGGGCGAAGAGGAGAGCGAGCTCGCCGACCTGACGCCGGAGCAGATCAAGGAGCTGCTGGAGAAAAGCGTCGAGGTCGACGTCGATATGGACGACCTCGACATGTCGGGCTTCCAGGCGTTCCTCGAGAACCTCGAAAAAGAGGCCGGCCAGCCGCTGCCCGACGACGCCGAGGTACCGGACGACGCGCCGGTCATGGAACCGGCGGCGCCGAACCTAACCCCGGAGGTGAAGACGTTCTACTACGACGAGTGGGACTTCCGCGCCGCCGACTACCGCCCCCGCTGGTGCGCCGTGCGCGAGCGCGTTCTCGAAGAGGGCACAGACGAGTTCTACGAGAAGACGCTGCGCGAGCACTCCGGCCTGATCAACGAGACGCAGCGCCAGTTCGAGCTGCTGAAGCCTGAGACGTTCCGGAAGCTCAAGCGCCTCGAGGACGGCGAGGACTTCGACCTCGATGACGCGCTCGATTTCCTCATCCAGAAGAAGGCTGGCCACGGCGACGTGCAGAAGATCTTCTGGCGCCGCAACAAGGTCGAGCGCGACGTAGCCGTCGCCTTCCTGCTCGATATGTCAGCTTCGACCGACGAGGAGATCGAGAAGCGCCGCCCGAAGCGCGACGGCGCCGATGCCAACGACCCGAAGCGTTACTACCAGTGGCTCGCCCAGAGCCGCGCCCAGCAGCTGCTCGAACCGCCGAAGCGGATCATCGACCTCGAGAAGGAGAGCCTTGTCCTGCTGACCCGGGCGCTGGAGGTTATCCACGACCGCTACGGCGTCTACGGCTTCTCCGGCTACGGTCGCGAGAACGTCGAGTACTTCGTGATCAAGGACATGGACGAGCCGTTCAGCGACCTGATCCGGCGCCGCATCGACCGCGTGACGCCGATTCGCTCGACGCGCATGGGCCCGGCGATCCGCCACACGACCTCGAAGCTGATCGAGAGCGACGCGAAGGCAAAGATCCTCTTCCTCGTCTCAGACGGCCGGCCGCAGGACCATGGCTACGGCCGCGACCGCACCGAGAAGGACTACGCGATCCACGACACCCACAAGGCCCTCGTCGAGGCGAAGCACAAGGGCATCGTCCCGTTCGCGCTGACCGTCGACAAGGAAGGTCACGACTACCTCGGGCAGATGTGTGGCGACATCGCCTACGAGGTCCTCGGCGACATAGAGCTCCTCCCCAGTCGCCTACCGACGCTGTACCGGAGGCTAACGGAATAGCAAGAACACCCTCTCCCTAGAGGGAGAGGGCAGGGTGAGGGTGATCACCACGCCGCGGCCTACAAAGACAAAGCTCGAACGCAAGAAGCCTTTCGTCGAAGAGGAGCAACGTGACTTCGCAAGAGGCCTCAGGCGTACCTCGACGGACGCCGAGCTTCAACTCTGGCGCCGCCTGCGCAATCGGACGCTGGGACCGAAGTTCCGTCGCCAGGTCGCGGTCGGGCCATACGTCGTCGACTTTGCCTGCGTGGAGGCAGGATTGGTCGTGGAAGTGGATGGCGGCCAGCACTTCGAGGATGCGAACGCCGCATATGACCTTGAGCGGACGAGGTATCTGGAGTCGCAGGGACTCCGAGTACTGCGGGTTACGAATCTGGACGTGCTGACGGCTATGGACTCGGTGCTTGAGGCGATCTTCGAGGCGTTGGGATCACCCTCACCCTAGCCCTCTCCCTCTCCCTCTAGGGAGAGGGGATAAAACGCCGCGTGCGCCGTGAGGCCGCGCCCGTGTAACATAGGCGACGGCCTCGACCGGGTGAGCGCTATCTCCATATGAGCAGCAAACAAGAGAAAGTCGACGACCTCAAACGCCGCAAAGAACAGGCCGCCCTCGGGGGCGGTCAGCGGCGCATCGACGCGCAGCATGCCCGCGGCAAGCTGACGGCGCGCGAGCGCATCGAGCGCCTCGTCGATCAGGGGACGTTCGAGGAGTTTGATTCGCTGGTCATCCACCGCGCCAGCGATTTCGGCGTCGACCAGCAGCGCTACCCGGGCGACTCGGTCGTCACCGGCTACGCGCGCATCGAGGGCCGCGTCGTCTGTGTCTTCTCGCAGGACTTCACGGTCGTCGGCGGCAGCGTGTCAGAGGTTGCGGCCGAGAAGATCTGCAAGATCATGGACATGGCCGTGAAGAGCGGCGTGCCGATCGTCGGGATCAACGACGGCGGCGGCGCGCGCATCCAGGAAGGCGTCGCCAGCCTCAAGGGCTACGGCGAGATCTTCAAGCGCAACGTCCGCGCCTCCGGCGTCATCCCCCAGATCAGCGTCATCCTCGGCCCCACCGCCGGCGGCGCCGTTTACTCGCCTTCGATAACCGACTTCGTCTTCATGGTTGAAGAGCACAGCTACATGTTCATCACCGGCCCGGACGTCGTCCGCGCCGTGACCATGGAAGAGGTGACGGACGAAGACCTCGGCGGTGCGCGCGTCCACGCGACGCGTTCCGGCGTCGCTCACTTCGCGATGGAGGACGAGGAGTCTTGCCTCGCCGAAGTGCGGCGCCTGTTCTCCTTCCTGCCGCTGAATAACCTCGACGAGTGCCCCGTCGTCGAGATGGGCGACGACCCGCGGCGCCGCGACGAAGACATGCTCAGCGTCCTGCCCGATGACGACTCGCGCCCCTACGACGTGCGCGAGGTGATCTACCGCGTCGTCGATAGCGCCGACTTCATGGAAGTGCACGCCGATTACGCGCCGAACATCGTCGCCGGCTTCGCCCGGCTCGCTGGGCGGACGGTCGGCATCGTCGCGAACCAGCCGTTGTACCTCGCCGGGACGCTGGACATCGCCGCGTCCGTGAAGGCTTCGCGGTTCGTCCGTTTCTGCGATTGCTTCAACATCCCGATCGTCACCTTCGCCGACGTGACCGGCTATCTGCCGGGCACGGCGCAGGAGCACGGCGGCATCATCACCCACGGCGCCAAGCTCGTGTATGCCTACGCCGAGGCGACGGTGCCGAAGGTGACCTGCATCCTCCGCAAGGCCTACGGCGGCGCCTACATCGCCATGGGGTCGAAGCACCTCGGCGGCGACGTCAACCTGGCGTGGCCCACGGGGTCGATCGCGGTGACGGGGCCGGAGGCGGCCGTAAACATCGTCTTCCGGTCGCAAATCGAGAAGGCGCCGGACAGCCGCCAGCAGCTGATCGACGAGTACCAGGAGCGATTCGCGAATCCCTACGTCTCCGCCGGCCGCGGCTACATTGACGACGTGATCGACCCGAGGGACACGCGCTGGAAGATCATCCGCGCCCTCGAGTTGCTGGCGAACAAGGCGGAGCGCGTCCCGAACAAGAAGCACGGCAACATCCCGCTGTAGGCTGGCAGGCGGCTAAGTGGATTTGGGCCTCACGGAGTCGTGCATGAAGGTCTGGATCGTTCTATTGAAGGCGTTCGGCTACATCTGGTGACGGCTGCGGTCCTTCTGATTCTCGCTGGTATCGCGGGCACATGGAGGAAAGGCGGTTTCTCTGCGGTGCAGGAGCTGCTGAGCCCGTTTAACGTCGTGAATTGGATTGTGAAGGTCATTACTTTGCGCCGAGTCTTGGCGCTCTCGCCTGGGCCGAGAAACTCAAAGCCAAGAGTCCGGTTACACAGTAGTGGCAACCGCCATGGCTGAAGTCATCACCTACAAACCTGGCGCCTACTGCCAGCTCAAACTCGCGAGTCGCGAGCGCGTGCTGATCAGCTGTGCTCAAACCGGCATCAAGATAATGAAGCTCGGTCTAGGCGGCTTGATTCCAACGAAGACCATTGCCGATTGGCCCGTTTCTCAACTCGCCACTGCTATACACATCTTTGCGGACGAGACTAATCCGCCACAGCACCCGCTCGAAGCCATCAAGAACAAGTTGATGACCTGTTCTTCGATTCGAGAGATCGAGCAGTTGTGCGCAGGCCAATGAGGCCCAACCACGCGATGCAGCGGACGATCGGGCGCACGGCGCTGCGCATCCTTCAGCCCGCTTCGCTTGGCTTCGGCTGCTCCACTCAGGTTTGGGGGAAAGAATGCTGAGGGGAGACCCCTCAGACTCCCCCCGCATGGGCTGCGCCCCCGCTACCCCTGCTGGCGCTGGAGTCCCCTGGCTGCAACTTCGAGCCACGAACCGGTCCACCGTGGGAGGATCCCTTTCTCGTTGGGAGAGGGCTAGGGTGAGGGGCTGCGCGCCGATTGGGCGAGGCGTGCCTATATGGAGACGCGGGCGAAGCCCGCAAGAGCGGTACAGGGGTGCAACCCCTGACGGGAGGTCTAAGGAGGGTGTCCCTCCTTAACAAGCATCCTTTCTCTTCATAACCAAGCGGAGCAGCCGAAGCCAAGCGAAGCGGGCTGAAGGATGCGCAGCGCCGTGCGCCCGATGACGGTACGTATCAGGCCTCTCGCCTCGCGAGCTAGAGCCTTCGCGGCAGGCGACCTATAATTCTTGCATGGCTTCCCTGGACAGCTTCAACGCCAAAAGCAGCTTCAGCGTCGACGGAAAGACGTACACGTACTACAAGCTCGACGCGCTGACGGACGAGATGGGCGAGATCTTGCGCCGCCTGCCCTACTCGCTGCGCATCTTGCTCGAGAACCTGGTGCGCTTCGAGGACGGCGTCACCGTCACCCGCGAGGACATCGCGGCGCTCGCCTCGTGGCGTCCCAGCGGCATGGAGGAACGCGAGGTCGCGTTCCGGCCGTCGCGCGTGTTGATGCAGGACCTTACCGGCGTGCCGGCGTTCGTCGACCTTGCGGCGATGCGCGACGCGATGGTCGAGCTGGGCGGCGACCCGGCGAAGATCAACCCGCTGCAGCCGGCCGAGCTCGTGATCGACCACTCGGTGCAGGTCGACGCTTACGGCTCGTCGCAGGCGTTCTCGCGCAACGCGCAGCTGGAGCTGCAGCGCAACCGCGAGCGCTACGCGCTGTTGCGCTGGGGCCAGCAGGCGCTCTCGAACACGCAGGTCGTGCCGCCGGACACCGGCATCGTCCACCAGGTGAACCTCGAGAAGCTGGCGCGCGTCGTCTTCGACGCGGAGCAGGACGGCGAGACGCTGAGCTTCCCGGACACCGTCATCGGCACCGACTCTCACACGACGATGATCAACGGCCTCGGCGTCCTCGGTTGGGGCGTCGGCGGCATCGAAGCGGAGGCGTCATTGCTCGGCCAGCCGAGCCCGATGCTGATCCCGGAGGTCGTCGGTGTCAGACTCACCGGCCGGCTGCACGAAGGCGCCACGGCGACCGACCTCGTGCTGACAGTGACCGAGATGCTGCGCAAGAAGGGCGTCGTCGGCAAGTTCGTCGAGTTTTGCGGCGCCGGCGTCTCCAGCCTGCCGCTACCAGACCGCGCGACGATCGCCAACATGGCGCCGGAGTACGGTGCGACGGTCGGCTACTTCCCGGTCGATGCGGAGACGCTTAACTACCTGCGTTTCAGTGGCCGCGACGAGACGCGCGTCAAGCTCGTCGAGGCGTACTGCAAGGCGCAGGGCCTCTTCCGCACCGACGATTCGCCGGAGCCGATGTTCACGGACCTCCTGGAGCTGAACCTCGACGACGTGGTGCCGAGCATCGCCGGGCCGCGGCGGCCGCAGGACCGCGTGCCGCTGACGCAGGCGAAGAGCTCCTGGCGCATGAACCTCGAGCAGCTGCTCTCGAGCAACCCGAACGTCGACAAGGACCGCCTCGATGCCTGGCTGAACGAGGGTGGCGCCGCCGCCCCCGTCTCGCCGTTCGTGCTTTCCGGCAACCCGGACGACGACCCGTTCCTCACCGTGACGACGGACAAGGGCTTCTCGCTCGGCCACGGCGCCGTCGTCATCGCCGCGATCACGAGCTGCACGAATACGTCGAACCCGGCGGTGATGGTGGCGGCGGGCCTGCTGGCGCGCAACGCCGTCCAGAAGGGCATCCGCACGAAGCCGTGGGTGAAGACGAGCCTCGCGCCCGGCTCGAAGGTCGTGACAGACTACCTGGTCGAGGCGGGCCTGATGCCCTACCTCGAGGACCTCGGCTTTTACCTCGTCGGCTACGGCTGCACGACCTGCATTGGCAACTCGGGGCCGCTCGATCAGCCGGTCGAAGAGTCGATCGAGCAGTTCGACCTCGTCGTCGCGTCGGTGCTCTCTGGCAACCGCAACTTCGAGGGGCGGATTCAGTCGCTCGTGCGCGCGAACTACCTCGCGTCGCCGCCGCTGGTCGTCGCCTACGCGCTCACCGGCCACATGTACTTCGATTTCGAGACGGAGCCGCTAGGCACGGACGAAGCCGGCATGCCCGTCTACCTGCGTGACATCTGGCCGTCGCGCATGGAGGTCGAAGAGGCGATTCGCCAGTCGCTGCATTCGGAGATGTTCCGCGAGAACTACCTCGACGTCTTCAAGGGCGACGACACGTGGCGCAGCCTCGATGTGCCGACGGGCGAGATCTTCGCCTGGGACGCTTACTCCACCTACATCCGCAAGCCGCCCTACTTCGACGGCATGACGATGGAGCCGCTGCCGCCGCGCGAGATCCTCGGCGCGCGCGCCCTCGGCGTCTTCGGCGATTCGGTGACCACGGACCACATCTCACCGGCCGGAGAGATCGTCAAGAACAGCCCGGCGGGCCGCCACCTGACCGAGAACGACGTACCCGTCGCCGAGTTCAACACCTACGGCGCCCGTCGCGGCAACCACGAGATCATGGGTCGCGGCACCTTCGCCAACGTGCGCCTGCGCAACGCCCTCGTCCCCGGCGTCGAGGGCTGGTTCACGCGCCACCTGCCCGACGGTGAGGAGATGGCGATCTGGGACGCGGCGATGAAGTACCGCGAAGAAGGCGTGCCGCTGATCGTCCTCGCCGGCAAAGAGTACGGCACCGGCTCCTCGCGCGACTGGGCGGCGAAGGGTCCGAAGATACTCGGCGTCAAAGCCGTCATCGTCGAGAGCGTCGAGCGCATCCACCGCAGCAACCTGATCGGCATGGGCATCCTGCCGCTGCAGTTCGAGGACGGCCAGTCGGTCGCGAGCCTCGGCCTCACGGGGGAAGAGACCTTCGACATCGAGGGCATCGCCGAGGGGCTCGTGCCGCACAAGCGCCTCGCCGTGCGCGCGACGGCGGCTGACGGCGGCGTCAAGACGTTCAACGTCATCTGCCGCATCGACACGCCGATCGAACTGGACTACTACGAGCACGACGGCATCCTGCCCTACGTCCTGCGTCAGCTGGCGAAAGGCTGACAAAACTTCAATCGATGGCTTGAGCCCCGTCACTGAGGCGGTACTCAAGACGCTGGCTAAAGTGATACCGTGCGAGTTCGTCCACTTGAGCGATCAGTTCGAGCAGATATATCCGTTGGCCATCGGACCATCTTGATGGATGATTCGTGAGTATGCGATAACAAGTATCGGCAATGGCCATCAGATGGTTCCCCACAGAGAGATCTGGCGAGTCCAGAGCCATTACGCGCCGCAGTTTGCGTCGCTCCAGCCAAGGCGCATGAGCTAGAACCCGATCACACAGGTTGGGGAGCATTTCACCCAGAACCTGTGCGACAGCCCAATCCTCTGGAGCGTACTCACCTATCTCCTCCGAATGGGCCTTGTAATATTCTACGAGGGCCTCAATCACAGGTCGCAGTGAGTAGTCGCCAAGCGCCTTAGGGTCCGCGCATGCAAGTATTGTGTCCTCCGCGCTGCCGTATTCCAGTTGTGACCTAGAGTGATCATCGCTGGCGGGAAGCTCCTGTCCCGCCTCCTCCAGCGCGTCCAACACTGCTTTAGCGACTGGATTAAGCTCTTGATTCTGCTGATTAGCCATCGCACATCTTAGAGTCGGCAGGAAAGTGGTGAAGATTGAGGCCAAGGGGCGTGCCCCCGGTCTTTGCTAAGTCCCCCTAGACTCAAATCGAGAGTCTCATGGAGGTAAGAATGCTTAGCGAAGTAAGCAATCGGAATAGACGATGAGTTCAGCAAGAACGCCTCGGAATATCAGGCAGCAAGAGGCGATCCGTGCGCTCGTCCGTGCTGGTGGCGTTGAGCGACGTGCCAAGGGCGGGCATCGAGCGGTTACAATGGCTAACGGACACACCGTGCCCGTCCCGAGTGGCAGACTGAAGACCGGTACGTTGAACGCGATTGTGAAACAAGCGGGGCTAACGATGGGCCAGTTCATCGATTTGCTGTAGGCCGGACATGAATTTCACGGTTCTGGTTCACGAGGACGAGGACGGCGGTTACTGGGGCGAATGCCTCGAGTTGCCCGGCTGTGTCTCGCAGGGCGAGTCGCTCGATGAAATGGACCGCAACATCCGCGAGGCGATCGAGCTTGTCCTCGAAGTGAAGGCGGAGGACGGCGAAGACCTCCAGAGCCTTATGCCCACGGAGCCTGTTTTCGGCGACGATCCGCGGGTCCGGCGCTGGGTGATTCAAGTCGCGTTGCCTCAGCCATCCTCCGTCTGATGTTTGAAGCTTCCTCACCCCTCGTCGCCGTGATCATGGGCTCTCGCTCTGACTGGGAGCTGATGAGCAACGCCGCAAAGACGCTCGATGACCTCGGCATCGCCCACGAGGACAAGGTGATGTCGGCGCACCGGACGCCGGACCAGGTGATCGAGTACGCCGCCGCCGCCGAAGGTCGCGGCATCGAGGTGATCATCGCCGCCGCGGGAGGCGCCGCCCACCTCGCCGGCGTCATCGCCGCGAAGACGCAGCTGCCGGTGCTTGCCGTGCCGATCGCGTCGAGCAGCCTCAACGGGCTCGACTCGCTGCTGGCGATGGTGCAGATGCCCGCCGGCATACCCGTAGGCACGCTGGCGATCGGACGCGCCGGCGCCGTCAACGCGGCGCTGCTCGCCGCGGCGATCCTGGCGCTGAAGTATCCGAGGGTCCACGACGCCCTGCGCGCCTTCCGCGACAAGCAGACGCAGACCGTCTTATCCCAAAGCGACCCGCGAGGGGATTAGCACGGACCGGAGCGTCGACGGCCTCATCCTCGGCGTAGACCTCGACGGGGTCTGCGCTGACTTCTACGGCCGCATGCGCGAATGCGCCGCCGAGTGGTTCGAGCGGCCGCTGGACGAGCTGACGAAGACGCCCTCTTACGGCCTCGAGGAGTGGGGCGTCGAGAGCCGCAATCAGTACGACAGCCTCCACCGCTTCGCCGTGCTCCAGCGCGAGCTGTTTCGCACCGCGCCGATGATCCCCGGGGCGCGCAGGTACCTCCGCAAGCTCTCGGACGAAGGCGTGCGCATCCGGATCATCACCCATCGCCTATACGTCTACTACTTCCACCGCACCGCCGTCAGCCAGACCGTCGATTGGCTGGACGACAACGGCATCCCGTACTGGGACCTCTGCTTCATGAAGGACAAGGACCAGGTAGGCGCCGACATCTACGTCGACGACTCACCGGACAACGTGCGCAAGCTGCGTGAGGCCGGCCTCTACACGATCTGCTTCTCGAACAGCACGAACCGTGAGCTCGCGCCGCCGCGCGCCGAGTCCTGGGCAGACGTCTACGAGCTGGTGCACTCGCAGGCGCCGGTGACGACGGGCGAGCTATAGACACGGCAGAAACGTAGGGACGAAGCTTCAGCTCCGTCCGAGCGACGACCCGCTTTGCACAATCGATCGCGTTCTCACTGACGTACCGTCCAGCGGACGGACCTAAAGGTTCGTCCCTACGTCCTTCGCACGTGAACTCGCAGCTTCTTCAACGAAACAGCTTCTATGGCCGGGAAGCGCCAGCAGGGGTAGCGGGGGCGCTCCTGAGGCTCTCGAAGGGCCATGCGGGGGGAGTCTGAGGGGTCTCCCCTCAGACTCTATTTACTATTACCCCAGCGGAGCAGACGAGCCGAAGGCGAAGATGCGCAGCGGCGAGGCACGAGCGCCGCGTCTGTCGCCTAGCGCAGCGCCGTAGTATCCTCGTTTCGCAAGCCAGCCCACCCGCCCAATCGAGAAGGAGCACCACGTGGTAGACCAGGCCGTCATCGACCGCGCCAAGGCGCATTTTGCCTCGATCGTCGAGGACCAGCTGGCTCGCGTCGAACGGCTGAAGAACGAGCCGGACTGGCTCAACTACCAGGCGATGCCCCACGTCATCGTCGGCGTCTGCGGCGGCGATGGCATCGGCCCGTTCATCACCCGCGAGGCCGTGCGTGTGCTCCAGTACATCCTCGCGCCCGAGGTGACGAGCCGCAAAATCGAGTTCCGCACGATCGAGGGCCTGACGATCGAGAATCGCGCCGCCCAGAACAAGGCCCTTCCGGACGAGGTCGTCGCCGAGCTGCACAAGTGCCACGCTGTGCTCAAGGGCCCGACGACGACGCCTCAGCGCGGCGACTCGTGGCCGAACATCGAGTCCGCCAACGTCGCGATGCGCCGCGAGCTCGACCTTTTCGCCAACGTGCGCCCCGTGCGCGTGCCGTCTCAGGGCATCGACTGGATGTTCTTCCGCGAGAACACCGAAGGCGCCTACATCCTCGGCAGCCGCGGCGTCCGCGTCACCGACGACCTGGGCTTCGACTTCACCGCCGTCACGATGCAGGGCAGCGAGCGCCTGATCCGCCTCGCCTTCGACCACGCCGCGAAGACGGGCAAGAACAAGGTTACTGTCGTCCACAAGGCGAACATCATCAAGCTGACGGACGGCATGTTCCTGGACGTTGCCCAGGAAGTCGCCAAGGACTACCCCAACGTTGAGTGGGACGACTGGATCGTCGACATCATGACGGCGAAGCTGATCGACCCGCAGCGGCGCACCCAGTTCAAGGTCATCGCCGCGCCCAACCTCTACGGTGACATCATCACGGATGAGGCGGCGGAGTTTCAGGGCGGCGTCGGCACGGCCGGCAGCGCCAACCTCGGCAAGCAGAACGCGATGTTCGAGGCGATCCACGGCAGCGCGCCGCGCATGGTGAACGAGGGCCGCGCCCAGTACGCCAACCCGACGAGCATGATCGTCGCGGGGAAGATGATGCTGGAGCACATGGGCTACACGGACCGCGCCCAGCGCCTGGACATGGCGCTGGACATCTGCGGCCAGTATGAGAAGAAGCTCGTCATGACCAGCCGCGCCACCGGCGCCACCGGCACCGATTACGCCGACTACGTCATGGCGACGCTCGCCGACCCGAACCTGGAGCAGCGCTGGCGCGGCTACGCCGACGCGAAGTAGCAGGACGTTGGAGAAGCAGGTCTTCGATGCCGGTCTGCCGCTGACGGGCGGCCCGTTCAATCTCTGCGTCCGTTACGGCCCGCTGATCTTCATCTCCGGCCTGCCACCCTTCGACGAGGCGTTCAGCGCTCGCCTGCGCGAGGCGCGTCGCAAGGGCGAGCCGCTGCCGAAGGCGCCGGACGTGCCCTTGGAGCAAGAGGCGAAGGTGGTCATGGACCGCGTCAAGGCGCTGGTCGAAGCGGCGGGTTCGAACATGGACTGCCTGCTCAAGGTGAATGTCTGGCTCAAGGACCAATCGCAGATGGAGGTCTTCGACCGCGTCTACCGCCGCTACTTCAGCGACGAATCGAAGCTGCCGGCGCGGACCCGTCTGCAGGCTGGCGCCACGCCGCTCGACTGCGGCCTCGAGGTCGAAGCGATCGGCTACGTGCCGGGTGCGAAGTTTGACGAATAACGCAGCGCTAAGGCAGGCCTGAAGGCCTGCAGCTACATCGAATATTGGAGGAGACATGGCGCGTAAGAAGGTAACGATCGTCGGTGGCGGGCAGACCGGCGGGATCATGGCCTACCGGCTGGCCGAGAAGAACATCTGCGACATCGTGATCAAGGACGTCGCGGAGTACGCCCAGCACCACGGCAAGGCGCTCGACATCATGCAGGGCGGCCCCTTCGCCGGCTTCGAGACGAAGGTCACGGCGACGGACGAATGGGACGCCACCGCCGGCTCCGACGTCGTCGTGATCACCTCCGGCGCGCCGCGCAAGCCCGGCATGACCCGCGAAGACCTCCTGCGCGGCAACGCCGAGGTCGTCGGTGACTACGCGGCGAAGAACGCGGCGCAGCTCAGCCCCAACGCGATCATCATCGTCTTCGCCAACCCGATGGACGTCATGGTCCACGCCGCCCTGCGCGCCACCGGCTTCCCACGCGAGCGGATCATCGGCCAGGGCGGCATGCTCGATAGCTCGCGCTTCCGCACCTTCATCGCGATGGAGCTCGGCTGCTCGCCGCGCGACGTCGCTGCCTACGTCCTCGGCGGTCACACGGACGCGACGATGGTGCCGATCGTCAGCCTCGCAACGGTTGGCGGTATCCCGCTGGAGGCGCTGATCTCGAAGGAGCGCATCGAGGCGATCGTGCAGCGGACGATGAACGGCGGCGCCGAGCTGGTCGAGCTGTACAAGACAGGCTCTGCCTTCCTCGGACCCTCCGTTGGCACGATGGCGATGGTCGAGTCCGTCATCCTCGACGAGAAGCGCCTGCTGCCCTGCGCCGTGATGCTGCAGGGTGAGTACGGGATCAACGGCACCGTCTGCGGCACGATCCTCAAGATCGGCGCGGGCGGCGCGGAGCAGGTCTACGAAGTACCGGTGTCGCCGGGAGAGAAGGCGAAGATCGTCGCCGCCGCAAACAGCACGGCCGAGCTCGCCGCGCTGATCTAGGGTCACGCCCCGCGAAGTGAGGGCAGAGCCATGACACGAGACGTACTGCTGGTCGGAAGCATCGCGCTGGCGAACGCGGAGGAGGTGTTCCGCACCGCCGGCGAGATGCTCGGCGACGCGGCCAGGCGCATCCCGGACGGCGAGACGGGGACGGCGCGCGCCTACTGGATCCAGTGTCAGACGCCCTTCTTCATCGACAACCCTCAGCTCGAGATGGTCGAGCGCGACCCGGCCGGCCCGGGAGGTTTCCGGCACGCTCGCATCCCTTCGAACGGGCTCTACTCGCCGACGCAGGCGGGCGCCTACATGGGCCAGGCGCGCCTCAAGCCCGGCGTCGACGCGAAGGACCTGCGTTTCGATAACCTGGGCTACGCTGACTGGGCGGAGGAGTCGTTCGGCATCTTCAAGCGCATGCAGGGGCAGGGCATCGTGCCGGCCGGGACGAAGTTCCAGGTCTGCATCCCAACGACGCAGGTCGTCATCTACTCGCGCATGGTGTTCGAGGAGATCCCGAAGATTGCGCCCGCTTACGAGGCCGGCATCTTCCGCGAAGTCGAGCGCATCTGCCAGAACCTGCCGAAGAACGAAGTCGCGATCCAATGGGATTGCACCGAGCCCGTCGGCTGGGCGGGCGCGGACGAGGCGATGAAGACCGGCATGATCAAGCGCATGGTCAGCTTCGCCGAGCCCGTCGCCGATGGCGTCGAGCTGGGCTACCACCTCTGCTACGGCGACTGGGAGCACAAGCACATGCGCGAACCGGACGACCTCGGCGAGTCGGTTGAGATGGCGAACGCTGTCTCAGCCGCCGTTGGCCGCGAGATCGGCTGGCTGCACATGCCGGTGCCGCGTGGTCGCTCGGACGACGCCTACTTTGCGCCGCTGAAGGGCCTGAAGCTGCATCCCGAGACGGAGCTGGTGCTCGGCCTCGTCCACCACACGGACGGCATCGATGGCACGCGCAGGCGTATGGCGGCGGCGGACAAGGTCGTCAGCAGCTACGGCATCGCGACGGAGTGTGGCATGGGGCGCCGCCCGCCGGAGACGATCATCGAGCTGATGCGCATCCACAAGCAGGCATCGGAGCTATGACAGGCGTAGGAGCCGTAGCCGAGGCTTTCCAGCCTCGGCGTCTCTGCGTCGCGAAGGCAGAATCGGGCGCTCGACGGCGAGCCTGGAAAGGCTCGCCTACTGATTCGAGGTCTGATTACGCTAATGCGTCCGGGGAGCCACCGGCATGAGCCAGGAGGTACGTATCGTTCATCCCGGCGACTGCGATACGTCGACGGCGCAGACGCCGGGGATGCGGCGTGCCGAGGGCGTCGGCGCGAAGACGGTGGGCGCGCAGTCTCTCTGGGTCGGGCCCGTCTCGGTCGACAAGGGCGTGAAGTCGGCGCCGCATCATCACGGCGCGTTGGAGAGCGCGATTTACGTGATCAGCGGCCGGGCGCGCTTCCGTTACGGCCCGAAGCTCGAAAATGTCGTCGAGGCGGAAGCGGGCGACTTCGTCTTCGTGCCGCCGTACGTCGTCCATCAGGAGATCAACGCGAGCGAGGATGAGCCCGTCGATATGATCGTCGCGCGCAGCTCGCAGGAGAACATCGTGGTCAACGTAGAGGTTGAAGGCGCGTGACGCCTCTGAGCGGAGCGCCGCTCTTCAGCGTGGGCATGGGGGTGCCCCCCATCTTCAACATAGGAGTTAAGCGTGGTCTTTGAACGAATCAGCGACCTCGAAGTGCGGATCACGACGCCGCTCACGGAAGCAGACGTGACCCAGCTGAAGATCGGCGACCACGTCCGCGTCCCCGGCGTCATCTACACGGCGCGAGACGCAGCCCACAACCGCATGATCGAGACGCTCGACGCCGGCGGTACCCTGCCGATCGACCTCAAGGGCCAGCTGATCTACTACACGGGCCCGACGCCGGCGCGGCCCGGTCGCGCCTCCGGCGCCTTCGGCCCCACGACCTCGATGCGTATGGACCCGTTCACGCCGCGACTCCTCGCCGCCGGGCTCAAGGCGTGCATGGGCAAGGGCAACCGCGGGCCGGAGGTTCAGGCGGCGCTGAAGCAGTACCGCGCCGTCTACCTCATGGCTGTTGGTGGCGCCGGCGCAATGCTCTCCCAGTTCATCCGCAAGGTCGAGGTCGTCGCGTATGAGGACCTAGGCACCGAGTCGCTGAAGCGCGTCGAGGTCGAAGATTTCCCCGCCGTGGTCATGGACGACAGCGATGGGCGCGATCTGCTGATGGAGGGCCGTAAGCAGTGGCGCGACATGTCGAAGCTCGGTAACTACAAGCCGAGCGAGAAGATCGTGATCTCGGCCGGATAAAGCCGCTGCGTTCGTTTACGGGCGGCTATAATGGCGCAACCCTCGCCCAGTCAAGACGACATACCTAAAACGCAGCAGGAGGCAAGTCTATGGGGTTGTTTGGTCTATTCGGGGGCGCTAAGAAGGCCCAGGTGGCGGTTGAAGCACCGCCCTGCCCCCACGGCATCCTTGTACCGCGCTGGGAGACCGTCGCCGACATGGGCATCGAGGCGAAGGCGACGCGCTACGCGTGCGACGCCTGCCACCAGGAGTTCACGCCCGAGGAAGCCAACCGGATCCGCACGACCATCTCTGACGTCCTCGTTGGCCAGGAAGTGACGACGGATGCGGCGAAGGCCGCGATCGAGGCCGGCGACGGCGACGAGAAGAAGACCGTCTAGACCGTCTCGATCCTTCGCTCGTGGCGCGGAATCCGGGTTAGTGCCAGCAGGCAGGCCGCGAGTAGCACGGCCGTGGCGCTGAACAGGAACGTGATCTTGAGGCCGTGCGCGTCGGCGAGGATGCCGGCGGCCGTCGGCGCCAGGGAGCCGATAAACCCTGCCGCGTAAACCAGCGACGTCACCGTCGAGTGGAACCTGTCGCCCGCGAGCTCGATCGCGGCTGAGGTCAGGATCGACTGCATCGAGAAGATGAAGCAGCCGATCGCCAGGATGACGAGCGCCAGCTGCAGCTTGTTTTCCGCCAGCGGCACGAGAGCCAGCAAGCCCGCGAAGCAGAGCAGCGCCGGCAGAATCACCGCCTTGTGGCCGAATCGGTCCGCGAATATCCCCATAATCGGCTGCGAGGCGATGCCGGCAAGCTGTGACATCGCGATGAACGACCCGACCAGCACGGACGAGTAGCCGAGGTCCTCGCGCAGGTAGATCGGCAGGAACACCGTCGTCACCGCCTGGCCGACGGCGCGCAGCCCCGCGACGCCGAACAGCATCACCAGCGCCCGCTGCCGCAGCAACCCCGCGAAAGACGATAAGTAAGCGCCGATCGACGATGCGCCGGCGTCGGGCGGTTGGTCGGCTCGCCGCGAGCTATCGAGCAGCTTCCACATCAGAAAGGCGCCGACGAGCGCCGGGATGAACTCGACGCGGAGGACGTCGCGCCAGTAAAGCAGCGCCAGCAAGCCGGCGCCGATCAGCGGGCCGCAGACCTCGCCGATGCTGCCGCCGGTGCCGTGCAGCGACACGGCGAAGGAGCGCCTGTCGGCGAAGCGGCGCGAGAGCGCGCCCACGGCAGGCGGGTGAAACATCGAAGGGCCGAAGCCCATCAGCAGCATCGCGATCAGGATGACGCCGTAGCTGGGCGCGAGGCTCATGACCAGCAGCGACGCGCCGCTCATGCCCAGCGAGAACGCCAGCATCAGCCCCGTCCTGTGCGTGAACCTGTCGCCCAGGTAGCCGGCGCTCATCGTCGCCAGCCAGCCGGTCAGCTGCTGCGTCGTCCCTAGCGTGCCGACCTGGGTGGCGCTGAGCGAGAGGCTCAGCTTGATCTCCGGGATGATGACGCTGGCGACGCTGGAGATAAGCGTGTGCTTCAGCGCGTGCCCGGCGACGATCGTCGCGGCGAAGCCGTTGCGCCCCTCGGTTGCGGGCAGGCTCGTCGTCGTTGGGAGGGCGGCTGCTTCGGCCATCAGGCCCCACGGTAGCGCGGCGCAGACTCAAGCACCAGATTCGGTTTGCGTACATGCACGCCGGCGGGTCTATCATCGAGGCATGACAACCACGGCCGCCATGAAGACCGTCCTCGTCGTCGATGACGAACCGACCCTGGTCGCGACCCTGCGCTACAACCTCGAGCGCGAGGGCTACCGCGTCGTCACGGCCAGCGATGGCGAGAAGGCGCTCGCCGTCGCCAGGGCGGAACGCCCCGACCTGCTGGTGCTCGACCTGATGCTGCCGGTGATCGACGGCCTCGAAGTCTGCCGCATCCTGCGCCGCGAGATGTCCACGCCGATTATCATGCTCACGGCGCGCGCCGAGGAGGTCGACAAGGTCGTCGGCCTCGAGATCGGCGCCGACGACTACCTGACGAAGCCCTTCGGCACGCGCGAGCTGCTGGCACGCATCCGCGCCCTCCTGCGCCGCACGACGTCGCCATCGGATGAAGAGACGGTGACCAGCGGTGACCTCCGCCTCGACCTCAAGCGCCGCGAGGTGACGCGCAAGGAGCAGCCCCTGGAGCTGAAGCCGAAGGAGATGGAGCTGCTGATCTTCTTCCTGCGCAACCGCGGCCGCGCCTTCACGCGCGAGCAGCTCCTGCGCGAGGTCTGGGGCTACGACTTCTACGGCGACTCTCGCACCGTGGACGTGCACGTGAGTTGGCTGCGACAGAAGATCGAAGACGTACCGAGCAAGCCCGTGCGCCTGATCACCATCCGCGGCGTCGGCTATCGCTTCGAGGGGTAGATGAGCGCCCTCGGCGTCGTCCTGCTCGTCGCCGTGCTGGCGGCGCTGGCCGGTCTCGCCTACTACGCCTACGTCGTCAAGCCGCTGCGCCGCATCGAAGCCGCCGCGCTGGCGCTGGCGCGGGGAGACTTCTCGGCGCGCACGGAGACGCCGACGGGCCCGCTGCGAGGCGTCGCCGAATCGCTAAACGCTACTGCCGCCAGCGTCGCCTCGGCTGTAGCGGCGGCGTCGCAGGAGCGCGGGCGCCTCGCCGCGGCGCTGAACAGCAGCGTCGACGCTTTCGCCGCGCTCGACCGAGACGGCCGCGTCCTCTTCGCCAACGTCGCGCTGGAGCAGCTCTTCTCCCGCCGCGCCGACGAGGTCGTCGGCCAGCCCTTCGTCTGGCTGCTGGCGGACGAGCGGGTGATGGAGGCGTTTCGCGCCAGCCGCGACACCGGCGCCCGGCGCGAGAGCCTGATCGAGCGCCCGGGCAAGCAGTACCTCCAGGTGGTCACGACGCCGATCGCCAACGGCGGTGAGTGGGCCGTGCTCGCCGTCTTCCACGACCTCACCGACGTGAAACGTACCGAGGAAGTGCGCCGCGACTTCGTCGCTAACGTCTCGCACGAGCTGCGCACGCCGCTCGCCGGCATCAAGTCGGTCGTCGAAACCCTGGCGGACGGCGCGATCAACGACCCGGCCGTCGCGGCCGACTTCCTCAAGCGCGCCGACGCCGATGTCGACCGCCTCGTCCAGATGGTCGAGGAGCTGCTGGAGCTTTCGCGCATCGAGTCGGGCGATATCCCGCTGGCGCTGGCGCCGACGGACGTCGCGTCGCTCCTCGCATCGACCGTCGAGCGTATGCAGCCGCAGGCGGAGCGTCGCAACCAGACGCTGCGCCTCGACGCGTCAGACCTCGGTATGGCCGAGCTCGACGGCGCGAGGATCGAGCGGGCGGTGCTCAACCTCGTGCAGAACGCGATCAAGTTCACGCCGGAGGGCGGCAGCGTCACGGTGACCGCGGAGCGCACGCCGGAGGCGATCGTCATCCGCGTCAGCGACACGGGCAGCGGCATCGACCCGGATGACCTGCCGCGGATCTTCGAGCGCTTCTACAAGGCGGACCAATCGCGCGCGTCCGGCGGCAGCGGCCTCGGCCTGGCGCTCGTGCGCCACGCCGTCGAGTCGCACGGTGGGACGGTCCAGGCGGAGAGCCGCCTCGGCGAAGGCTCGACATTTACGCTGACGATCCCGGTCCGCCGCTAACACCAGACGCCAACTTTTACCGCCCGTTTACGACAGTTAAGTAGCCGTTAACTCACTGTGCCTAGGCTTGGTGTTGAAGAGAGTAAGAGCACCCCTATGAAGGAGGGGAGATGATCAACACCGAGAGACTCAAGACAATCGCACCTTTCGCCAGCCGCTGCTTCACGTTCGACACTGTGACGAAGGCGCTGGCGAAGCTCAGCATCGCCCGCGGCCCCGACGGCCGAGGGCTTCTGGCTGGCGATGCTGGCGAGCAGCGACCCGGAAACCGCCGCTCTTGTCTACGAGCAGGGTGTCGCGGCCCGCGAAGAGGAAGCGCGGTCCCAGCGATGATGGCAGCCGTAGCGCTTACCAGGGCTCGCGAGCTCGCTGCCGTCTCGCGCCGGGACGTCGAGAGCGAGGTCGAGGGCTTGCTAAGGCTCGATGACGAAGAGGCGTGCGAACTGCTCCTCGTACGCCACGCCGAACCGGCCGACTGCGGACCGGCCGACGACCCACTGCTCAGCTGCAACGGCCTCGTTCAGGCGGAACGCCTGGGTGAGCGGCTGCGCTCGCAGTGGGTGGAGACGATCTACACGGCGCCGGAACGCCGCGCCGTCCAGACGGCCCTCGTCGCGTCTGAGATGACGGGGCGGCCGCTGGTGACGCTCGAAGAGCTGCGGGACATCGATTTCGCGCCGTCGACGGGGGAGCACGAATCGACCTGCGGTCAGAGCTACGCGCACCGCTTCTACCTGGAGCCGCGGTGGGACTCGCTGCCCGGTTTCACGTCCGGCAAGGCATTCCGCCGCCGCGCCGTCCAGGCGATCGAAAGCGTCGTGGGGCGGCACACGGGGCGCCGCGTCGCCATCGTCGCCCACGCGAGCGTGATCAACGCCTACCTGAGCATGCTGCTGACGGTGCCGCGCGATCTGTTCTTCGCGCCGGAGCACGCGTCCGTCTCCATCGTGCGGTCGCTGGGCGACCTCTACGCCGTGCGGACGCTGAACGACACGTCCCACCTCAACGGCTCCATCCATGAGCTTTAACGCGGCGTTCACCGCCGTTAACAAACCGTTAAAGTCGGCCGGCTAGCTTTCAATCAAGAACAAAGAAGGGGAACAAGAGACATGAATCTACTCAAGAGAGGACGGCTCCTCGCCCTGACATTCGCCAGCATTGCCGTCTTCGGGCTCGTAGCAGCCTGCGGCGACAGCAATAAGGAACCGGCGGGGCCAGCGGGCACGGCGGCGCCAAAGCTGAGCGGCAGCATCCTCATCGATGGCTCCAGCACCGTCTTCCCGATCACGGAGGCGGTCGCAGAGGAGTTCAAGAAGGTCCAGTCTGAAGTGAGGATCACGGTCGGTATCTCCGGTACCGGTGGAGGCTTCACGCGCTTCTGCAACGGCGAAACGGCGATCAGCGACGCTTCGCGGCCGATCACCCAGAAGGAGATCGACGCCTGCGCGGCCAAGGGCATCGAGTACATCGAGCTGCCTGTCGCCTACGACGCGCTCAGCATCGTTGTGAACACCAGCAACAGCTTCGCTAGCTGCATCACGGTGGCGCAGCTGAAGACGATGTGGGACCAGCCCGCTCAGGGCACGGTCACGAAGTGGAACCAGGTCAACCCGGCCTGGCCGGCTGACGGCTTCAAGCTCTACGGCCCCGGTACAGACTCGGGCACGTTTGACTACTTCACCGAGCACGTCAACGGCAAGGCGAAGCAGAGCCGCGCTGACTACACCGCGAGCGAGGACGACAACGTCCTGGTGACCGGCGTCGCCGGCGACAAGAACGCCCTCGGTTACTTCGGTCTTGCCTACCTCGAAGAGAACAAGACGAAGATCAAGGCGGTTCAGGTCGATGGCGGCAACGGCAAGTGTGTCGAGCCGAACGCGGCCAACGTCGAAAACGGCACCTACCCGCTCTCCCGCCCGCTCTTCGTCTACGTGAAGAAGACCGAGGCCTCGAAGCCGGAGGTCAAGGCGTTCGTCGACTTCTACCTGCAGAACGCGGCCAAGCTCTCCAGCGAGGTCGGCTACGTGAAGTTCCCGGACAGGCTCTACCCTCTGATTACGTCCCGCTGGACGGCGCTCAAGGTCGGCACCATGTACACGCCGGCCCCGGTCGCCGGGACAACGCTGGAGCAGTTGCTGAGCAAGTCCTAAGGCTCGGCGAGGACGAAAGTGTTGCGCGTCCCCGGTACAGGTTGCCGGGGACGCGTGGCGTCAAGCGCAGGGAACTGAGAGAATCTCGTGAGCGTGGCAGCAGGAACGGTCAAGAACGGTACGACGCTCCAGATGCGAGCCAAGCGGCGCAGTCTGCGTCGCGTGCGCGAGGCGCCGATTCATGCCTTCCTCTTCCTCTGCGCGGCGCTCTCGATCCTAACTACGGCGGGCATCGTCTTCGTCCTGTTCGAAGAGACGTTTAACTTCTTCAAAGAAGTCTCTCTGACTGAATTCCTCGGTGGCACCGTCTGGACGCCGACCTTCTCTCAGAAGAGCTTCGGCGTTCTGCCGCTGTTCAACGCCACGATCATGATGGCCTTGACGGCGATGATCGTCGCCGTACCGCTCGGGCTGCTCGTGGCGATCTATCTGAGCGAGTACGCGCCAAACGGCGTCCGTCAGGTGGTCAAGCCGGTGCTCGAGATCCTTGCAGGCATCCCGACCGTGGTCTACGGCTACTTTGCCCTGCACTTCATCGCCCCGGAGATGCTCCGGCCACTCGGTCAGGAGACTTCCTTCAGCGCCGCGTCCGCCAGCCTGGCGATGGCGATTATGATCCTGCCGCTCGTCTCCTCGCTCAGCGAGGACGCGATGCGGGCAGTGCCGCAGTCTCTGCGCGAGGGCGCCTACGGCCTCGGCGCCAACAAGTTCGAGGTCGCGACGCGCGTCGTCTTGCCTGGAGCGCTCTCCGGTATCGTCGCAGCCTGCATCCTGGCGACATCACGGGCCGTCGGCGAGACGATGATCGTGACGATAGCGGCGGGCGGCCAGCCGAACCTCAGTTGGAACCCGCTGGAGGGCATGCAGGCGCTGACCGGCTACATAGTCCAGGTCAGCCTCGGCGACACAGAGCAAGGCGGGATCGAGTACTCGTCGATCTACGCCGTTGGCATGCTGCTATTCCTGACGACGCTGGTGATGAACATCTTCGCGCAGTGGTTCTTGAGCCGCTTCCGGGAGGAATACGATTGAGCGCGGTTGACGCCACCGTCGCCTCGCGGCCAAACCGCATTGCGTTGCGGCGCAATCTGGGCCGGCTCTTCCTGGCCCTCTGCATGGCTGCAACCGGCCTCGCCCTGGTAATACTGTTCGTTTTGCTTTTCAGCGTCGGAGCGGACGGCTTCGGCCGCGTCAGCTTCGACTTCCTCAACTCGTACGCCTCTCGCTTTGCCGACCAAGCAGGCATCAAGCACGCGCTCTACGGCACGCTGTGGCTGATGGGCTTCACAGCCCTTTTCTCCATACCGATGGGTTTTGGCGCCGCTATCTACCTCGAAGAGTTCGCGCCGCGCAACTGGCTGACAAAGGCGATCGAGACCAACATCAACAATCTCGCTGGCGTGCCCTCGATTATCTACGGCCTGCTGGGGCTGACGATCTTCGTGCGTTATATGGACCTGGGTCGTAGCGTGCTGTCAGGCTCGCTGATGATGTCGCTGCTGGTGCTGCCGATCATCATCGTCGCCTCGCGCGAGGGGTTGCGCACGGTACCGCCCTCGATCCGCGAAGCCTCCCTCGGCCTCGGCGCGACGCCGTGGCAGACGGTGCGCTTCCAGGTGCTGCCACCGGCGCTGCCGATGATGATGACGGGCGTGATCCTGGCGCTTTCGCGCGCCATTGGTGAGACGGCGCCCTTGATCACGATCGGAGCGCTGCTGTTCGTGCCCTTCACACCGGATGGCCCGCTCTCGCAGTTCACGGTGCTGCCGATCCAGATATTCAACTGGATTCAGCGCCCACAACCAGCCTTTGCCGAGGACGCGGCGGCCGGCATCATCGTGCTCCTCGCGCTGCTGCTTTCGATGAATGCCGTGGCGATTGGCCTGCGCAACTACTTTGAACGGAGGCGGAAATGGTGAACCAGGAGGTCGGCGGTAAGAGGGACGTGGAGACGTTGGTTGATCTCGCCGCGCTCACCGCAAAGCGGGATACAATGACGGCCGTGGCTGAGCCCGAAACACAGCTGGAAATCGAGCTGTCCGTCCAGAACCTCAACGTCTGGTACGGACACTTCCAAGCGCTCCGCAACGTCAGCATGGAGATCGCCAACGAGCAGATAACCGCGATCATCGGGCCATCAGGTTGCGGGAAGAGCACGCTCATCCGCTGTCTCAACCGCATGAACGACCTGATCTCCTCCTTCCGTGCAGAAGGATCCGTGTTGTTCGGAGGCGAAGACCTCTACGCGCGGAACGTAGACCCCGTGGAGGTCCGCAACCGCATCGGCATGGTCTTCCAGAAGCCGAACCCGTTCCCGAAGTCGATCTTCGAAAATGTTGCCTTTGGGCCGAAGATCAACGGTTTCAAGGGCAATCTGAAGGAAATCGTCGAGAACGCGCTGAAGCGCGCGGCGCTCTGGGACGAAGTAAAAGATAAGCTGAACCAGAGCGCCCTCGCCCTCTCCGGTGGCCAGCAGCAGCGCCTCTGTATAGCCAGGGCGCTGGCGGTAGAGCCCGAGGTCATCCTCATGGACGAGCCGTGTTCGGCGCTCGACCCCATCGCCACGCTGCGCATCGAGGACTTGATGCGCGAGCTGGCGAAGGACTTCACGATCGTCATCGTGACCCACAACATGCAGCAGGCGGCGCGCGTCTCCGACATGACGGCCGTGATGATGATGTCGGAAGACCGGGCTGGCGAGATGGTCGAGTTCGGCCCGACACGCGAGATATTCACGAACCCGAAGGACAGCCGTACCGAGGGTTACATTACGGGGCGCTTCGGCTAGGGGGCGACATGCTAGACTGGCCCCTTCATGGAGCCGTCTCAGGAGCAGAGATATGACCCGAACAGCATTCGAACGCCAGCTTGACGAAATCCAGGAAGACATGCTCGTCATGGCGAGCATGGTCGAGCGCGCAATCGACCGATCGATCGACGCGCTGAAGAACCGCGATATCGAGCTCGCGCGCGCCGTCATCGTCGAAGACAGCGAGATCAACCGCAAGCGCTACGAGACGGAGGAGCGGTGCCTGGAGCTACTGGCAACTCAGCAGCCGCTCGCCAGCGACCTGCGCACGATCGTCGCCGTACTCCACATAATCGTCGACCTCGAGCGCATGGGTGACCACGCGGAGGGCATCGCCAAGATCGCGATCATGCTCGCGGACGAGCCGCCGCTGAAGCCCTACATCGACATCCCGCGCATGGCCGAGATCGGTGGACGCATGCTGCGCCAGAGCATCGAGGCGTTCAAGCACCGCGACGTGGAACTGGCGCGCCGGATCTGCGACGCGGACGACGAGGTCGACAACCTCTACGACCAGGTCTACCGTGAGCTGCTGCTCTACATGCTCAACGACCCGAAGACGATCGAGCGCGCCACCCACGTCACCTGGGTAGCTCACAACCTCGAGCGCATCGCCGACCGCGTGACCAACATCTGCGAGCGCGTCGTCTACATGGTCCAGGGCAAGATCGAAGAGCTAAACGTCTCCAAGTACTAAGCCGCTTCCACCCAGGCTCCTGGCAGGATAGATTCATGGTCGCTACGTGATCTAGACAAGGAGTCTCGATGAAAGTCGCGCTGCTCTACACCGGCGATGACAACCGCTCCCACCGGGCCGACCTCGATATCCCGCTGAACGACCT
>DATDPC010000172.1:0-2732 GCA_035292965.1 Dehalococcoidia bacterium
GTCTTGGCGTCGTCGCGATCGCCTACTACGTCGCGGCGGCGCGCCTGTTCGAGGTGACGCGGCTGATGATCGGCCTCGGGACGGCGAAGCGCTAGCTAGGCGCCCTCGCCGACGTCGAGCGGTTCGATCATCGTCAGGCCGTCTTTGCGCCAGTCGAAGTCCGGGTTGTCGCAGTAGATCTCGAACGGGTTGCCGTCCGGGTCGGTGAAGTAAATGCTGCGGGTCACGCCGTGGTCGGAGCCGCGCACCTCGACGCCCTTCGCCTTGAGGTGGTGGTACCACTCGCGGACGCCGCGCAGCGAATCGACGAGGAGGGCGATGTGCATCAGGCCGACGCTGTTGGGCGCGGGCGCCGGCGCGGCGGCGTCTGCCTGGAAGATCGCCAGGTCGTGATGGTAGTAGGGACCGAAGCGGACGAAGATGCCGCGGCCGGCGAACTCGTCCTCGACCGTCATGCCGAGGACGTCGCGGTACCACGTCTTCGCGGCTTCGAGGTCGCGGACGCGGATGGCGGCGTGACGCACGCCCCAGATCGGTGTCGTTGGCTGCATGACGTGCCTCCGAAGTTAGCCACAGATTGACACAGATTCTCACAGATTGGGCGGTGGGCACAGAGGACTTTGGCTGTGACGCGAGCGTAGCCGAACAGGCGCCGAGGCGATGTTAGACGGCGCGAGTGCGTTGGCGATACTGCACCGCCTCGGCGACGTGGGCGGTGCTGATCTCGTCGGCGCCGGAGATGTCGGCGATCGTGCGAGCGACTTTGAGGATGCGGTGGAAGGCGCGGGCCGAGAGCGACAGCTGCGTCGTCGCGAGCTTGAGGAACGACTGCGCCTGCGCGTTGAGGTCCGTCTGGCAGAAGTCGCGCACGTCCGCCGGCGTCATCTCGGCGTTCGAGGAGGCAGCGCGGCCGCCGAAGCGGTCGGTCTGCAGCCGCCGCGCCCGGTCGACGCGCTCCCGCACCTGCGCGGACGTCTCGGCCGGCGCCAGCGAGGCGAGCTTGTCGAACTCGATACGCGGCACCTCGACGAAGAGGTCGATGCGGTCCATGAGCGGGCCGGAGATGCGGCGCTGGTAGCGCGAGACGGTCGATTCGCTGCAGACGCACTGTTTGACGGGGTCGCCGTAGTTGCCGCAGGGGCACGCATTCAAGTCACAACTACACCAACTTCAGGAGGGTTATCTACGTCTGAGTCAGACGCAGCCATAGGCCAACATACCCGCTTGGGCGTGGCGCCGCGGAGAGCAACGCGTAGCGCCATGAGAGGCCAACGTTTGGCGGTAGGCAAACAAAGCCTCGGCTTCAGCCGAGGAGGGCAGGAGAGGACCGTTACGCGAAACGAGCGGGCCGAACCGCCGGGTGAATACATCAACGGGTACAACTGCCACCCGGCCGGCACTAAGAAGCTCCGAGTAGCCCCTACCGCACTAAAGCCGAAGGCAAAGACCCATGCCGCTGTCGGCGAAAGTGAGGCCCTTTGTGGCCTCACTGCGCCCCGGCTGCAGAGCCCTTCCGCTGTGGGTACAGGGGTGCAACGAGACGGGGGGACGGCCCTAGTGGCCGGGGGGCAGAGCCCCCCAGGGAACGTGGAAGAAACCCCAAGAAGGAGGGGCCTCCCGAGCAAAGGAGACGCCACTCTCGGAGGAGACGGAGCTATGAAGCACAGAAAGACAACGGTTCGCTCTAAGGCAGAGGATCGGCTGCTTCGATGGCGTCTGAAGGAGAACCGTATGCCACCACTTCCCGGTAAGAGCGATCTGGAGGAACTGAGGATACGGGCGGAAGAAGAGTTGGCGAAGACGAAACGTCTTCTTGGAGTCGGAAATGGCTGAGGCAACCATGACACCGCACACGGACCGGTCTTTGCACTTGGTCGACGTCCCCATCGACGAGCTGCGTCCCGACCCGGCGAACCCGCGCCGAATCTCCGACGACCAGCTCGAGGCCCTGACTCGCAGCCTCAAAGAGTACGGCTTCGTCCAGCCGGTGATCGCGCGAAGCGAAGACAAGACGGTCATCGGCGGGCATCAGCGCCTGCTGGCCGCGCGGCGCCTCGGCTACAAGACGGTGCCGGTGATCTTCCTTGACGTGACGCTGGAGCAGGCCCGCGTCCTCAACCTCGGCCTCAACAAGATCAGCGGCGACTGGGACAAGGAGCTTCTGGGCCGTCTCTTGGCCGACCTCAAACCACTCGAAGACGTCGACCTCTCGCTTACCGGTTTCAGCGAGGACGAACTGGCGAAGCTGCTGAAGTCGCTCGACCTGCGCGACAAGAAGGACCGCCCTGAATCGTTCGACCTCGACGCCGCCCTGGAGGCCGCGCGTGCGGCGCCACGCGCCCAACGCGGCGAGACCTGGGCCCTGGGCGACCACCGCCTCGTTTGCGGCGACGCCTGCGACGTGGGCGACGTCGCGCGGCTCTTCGATGGCAAGAAGGCGGCAATGGCGTTCACGGACCCTCCCTACAACGTCTCCCTCGGAGACCACGGCGGACAGCAGCGGGGACAGCGTCGGCGCCGGATTGAGAACGACGCCCTGCCGCCAGAGCAATGGGAAGCGTTCGTCCGCTCCTGGTCGCGCAACCTCCTCGCCAGCGTCGACGGCGCCCTCTACGTCTGCATGAGCACGAAGGAATGGCCGCTGGTCTCACGCGTCCTCGCGGAGAGCGGCGCGCACTGGAGCGACACGATCATCTGGGCGAAGGACCGCTTTGTCCTGGGACGGGCCGACT
>DATDPC010000173.1:0-6925 GCA_035292965.1 Dehalococcoidia bacterium
CAGCCACTCCTCCTCCTGTTCGGCGGTGCGAAGCACGTCGAGAATGTCGGAGCGGTCCGGTGGCCAGCTCTGGTCGGGCATGCCGCGGACGTAGCGAGTGGCGATTGGGGCACCTCCGGGAACGTATCGATTATACGGTGCGTGATCGCGATGAGCCGCTGCGCATCGCTCGCGCGCTGCTCCGCTACCGTAGAGGGGAAAAAGAGAGCTGAGGGGAGACCCCTCAGACTCCCCCCGCATGGGCTTCGCCCCCGCTGCCCCTGCTGGCGTCTGCGAAGCTCGCCTCGATCCAGTGTTAAGGCTTCACCCTCAGACTCCCCCCGCGGGGGCTGCGCCCCCGCTACCCCCGCTGACGTTTTTCGAGGCTCGTTGCCATCTCGCGTCGAGGCTTCGTCGTTAGGCTCCCTCTCCCCTTGGGAGAGGGCTGGGGTGAGGGAGGGACGTGGCAACTGCCGAGGCGCAGGCGTCGCCGCGAGACGGGACGTAGGGGCCGTTCGCGAACGGCCCCTACGCTGCGTCATTCGCCAGACGCAGCGTAATTGAGATAAAGTATCGACATGGCTACCGCCACGTCTCAGCTACGCGACGCCACTGCGACCGGCCCGGCGCCGGCGCTGCGCTTCGACCACGTCTCCGTGCGCCTCGGCGACCGGCTGGCGCTCAGCGACGTCACCTGCGAGATCGAGGCCGGGGCGTTCGTCGGGCTGATCGGCCCCAACGGGTCGGGGAAGAGCACGCTGCTGCGCGCCGTCCTCGGCGTCGTGCCGTTGTCCGACGGCGAGATCGAAGTCGAGGGACAGAGCATCGCCGAGGCGCGCGACTCGATCGCTTACCTGCCGCAGCGCCAGCAGCTGGCGCTCGACCTGCCCCTGCGCGCCTGCGACGTGGTGATGATGGGCCGCCTGCGCCACACGGGCCTCTTCCGGCCCGCGAGCCGCGCAGACAAAGACGCCGTGACCGCGGCGCTCGAACGCGTCGGCCTCGCCGACCGGCGCAACTCACCGATCGGCGAGATGTCGTTCGGCCAGCAGCAGCGCGTCTTCTTCGCGCGGGCGCTGGCGCAGGAGGGGCGCATCCTCCTCCTGGACGAGCCGATGAACGGCGTCGACCCGCAGACGCAGGAGGTCTTCGTTGGCCTGCTGAACGACTTTCACGCCGAGGGCAAGACGATCGTCATGGCGACGCACGACCTCAACCAGGCGATGAGCGTCTGCGACCACCTGATCGTCCTCAACCAGCGCTTGATCGTCTACGGGCCGTCCGAAAGCTCGATGACGGAAGAAGTGCTGCGCGATGCTTACGGCGTCCACCTGCACGTCCAGCACGGCCCGGCGCACGTGGACCACATAGTCGAGGATCTCAGTCACCACGATGGCGAGGGCCACCACCACGATGCTCCACTGGTTTAGCGACCCGCTCGAGTTTCAGTTCATGCGCATGGCGCTGGTCGAGGTCGTCGTCGTCGGTGTCGTTGCCGGCGTGCTCGGGACGTATGTCGTTGTGCGCGGCCTCGCCTTTGTCGGCGACGCGATCTCGCACGCCGTGTTCCCCGGCGTCGTTGTCGCCTTTCTGGCCAACGTCAGCATCCTCGCCGGCGGCGCTGCTTTCGGCATCCTCACGGCGCTGGCGATCAGCAGCCTCTCGCTGACGCGCCGGATCCGAGAGGACACGGCGATCGGCGTCGTCTTCGCCGGGGCGTTTGCGCTCGGCGTCGTGCTGATCAGCTCATCGCCGGGCTACACGCGCGACCTGACGTCGCTGCTCTTCGGTGACGTTCTCGCCGTGACGAACACGGATATTTATCTCAGCCTCGGCTTCGGCGGGCTGGCGTTTGTCGTCGCGTTTGCGCTGCGACGGGCGTTGATCCTCGCATCGTTCGACCGCGAGATGGCGCTGGCGATGGGCCTGCCCGTCTTCTGGCTGGACACGATCCTGCTGCTGCTGATCACGTTGACGATCGTGATATCGCTGCGCGCGGTCGGCAACATCCTCGTGCTCGCGATGTTCGTCACGCCGGCGGCGGCGGCGCGACTGCTGGTAGACGATATGGGGCGGATGATGGTCGTCAGCGCGGTCATCGGCGCGCTGTCGGGCGTGATCGGCCTCTACCTCTCGTGGCACACGGACCTGGCGGCCGGCGGGATGATCGTGCTCACGGCGACGGGCATCTTCCTCGTGACGCTGCTGTTCGCGCCGCGCCACGGCCTGCTCACGCGCATGCTCCGGACTCGCAACGCCATCGACACGCCCTCGTCGGCGGCCTGACCCCACCGGACGCGACGCAATGCGTTACAATGTAACGCGTGGTCTATGTTCGCAAACTGCGCTGGGATATCTGGAACGTCGCCCACATCGCGAGACATGACGTTACGCCGGACGAAGTCCAGCAGGTTTGCAAACGAGAACCGTTCGCCAGCCAGACGTATCGAGAACGATTGCGTCTCATCGGTCCGACCAGCGCCGGGAGAATGCTGACGATCATCCTGGAGCCAGAGGGGGCGGGCGTGTTCTACGTGATAACGGCGCGTCCAGCGAGCCGGAAAGAGCGCCGACGATACGAAGAGGTGAATGGATGACCACTAAGCGTGTCACAACCAAGAAGCGGATTCCCGAGTTCAAGAGCCGAGAAGACGAGGCGAAATTCTGGGACTCGCATGACACGACCGAGTTCGAGGCAGAGTTCAAGCCTGTACACGCGCGCTTCGCCAAGAACCTGACTGAGGGCATCACGATCCGGCTCGACAGCGAGACGCTCGGAGCGCTCCGCGACCTTGCGCACGAGAAGGGAGTCGGCCCGACGACGTTGGTGAGGATGTGGCTGATCGAGCGCCTCGGCGATGAGGGCAAGGCGGTGCGCAGACGCGCCGTCTCGCGGCGCTAGCGCAGCATCAGGGCGAGGCGTTCGTCCGTGATCTGGTCCGGGATCGGCTGCGCCGGGCCGCGATACAGGCGCCCGTTGTCCTCCGGGTCCTGCACCCAGGCGAGGCCGGCGTTGACCAGCTGGCGCATGGCCTGGATCACGGGGCGGGCGTCGTAGAGGACGGGCAGGCCGAGGCGCGTCAGGAAGGGAACGACGGCGCGCGCCACCTCACGGCCGCCGGTGAACAGCTCCGATTCGCGCAGGTTGAGCAACGTAAGGCTGGCGAGGAAATCGGCCGGGGCGAACGTGTTCGGCAGCCGCTGCCAGAGCGCCTGCCACAGCGTCGCGTTGAGGTCTGAGAGGTCGAGCGTCGCCTCTCGGCTCTCGAGCGTGCCGGTCTCGTCTCGAACCCAGTAGACCCACTCTGCGTAAGCGGCGCGGGCGAGGCCGTCCGCGTCGTCGCGTCCCGTGCGCTGCGCGAACTCCTCTACGCCCTCGGCCGTCGTCAGGTCGAGCCACGGGTCCGCCGGCTCGACGAGGAGGAAGGCGTTGGCGTAAGCGGCGCCCCAGTTGACCGCGAGCAGGCGCTCGTCCGCGCGCAGCCCCCGTAGCGAGACGAGCAGGTTGAGGCTGGCGCCGTCGTCGATCGCGCGCCGGCGCTCTACGTAGCTCCACCACGCCTCGCCGCCGTGGACGAAGGGCGTCGCCGGGTCGGCGCGCTCCGGCGCCTGCGACTCCGGCACGTCGTAGACCAGCAGGCGCTCGCAGCCGGCGAGCCGGGCGATGGCGGCGTGCAGGTCTTCGAGCTTCATGCGTCCGCTGGGAACAACGGCCCGCCGCGGTCGATCACGCTGCCATCGAGGGCGACGATGGCGGGACGTTCCTCGCAGTAGGTGCCGAACTCACACTTGCCGAAGCTGAAAGCGCCGCGCGCCGCGTCGTATTCGATCGTCCAGCTGCCGACGAGGGCGCTGTCCGTGCCCTGCTTCAGCTGCTCCTCGATGATCTTCGCGAGCGCTGCAAGCTGCTCTCTACCCATGTCGCGCCTCCGGCCCCATTCTATCCCGCGAGCTCGCCCGCGGCGTCTTTCAACTCACGAAGCCTGGCGACCTGTGCGCCGACGTCCTGCGTCATCTCGCCGACGGTGACGTGTGAGACGCCGAGCTCGTTGAGGCGCGAGAGGTGCTGTCGCCACTCCGCCGGTCCGCCTTCCTCGACGTTGATGCTTGCCTGGACGCCGACTTTCGCCGGGTCGCGGCCGGCCTCGCGCACCATCGCCTTGAAGCTCTCGATACGCGGCGCCGGGTCGATGCCGGCCGGGAAGAAACCGATGAAGCCGTCGGCGATGCGCGCGACACGACGCAGCGCTACGTCGGCGCCGGCGCCCATCCAGATCGGGATCGGACGCTGCACCGGCAGCGGGTTGATGCCGGCGTTATCGATCCGGTGGTAGCGACCCTTGAAGTCGACCAGCTCCTGCGTCCACAAGAGGCGCATCAACTCGATCTGCTCCTCGGCGCGCTTGCCGCGGTTGTGAAACTGCTCGTTCAGCGCCTCGAACTCGACGACGTTCCAGCCGAGGCCGAGGCCGAGACGCAGGCGCCCCTTGCTGAGGACGTCGACCTCGGCGGCTTGCTTCGCGAACAGCACCGTCTGGCGCTGCGGCAGGATGATGATGCCGCTCGTGAACTCGATCCGCTGGGTGACGCCGGCGAGGTAGGCGAGCACGGTCAGGGGCTCGTGAAACGGCGTCTTGTATGTGAACGGCGCCGACCAGCCGGGACGCGTCGCCGGGTCAACGCCGACGACGTGCTCGTAGACCAGGATGTAGTCGTAGCCGAGGCCCTCGACCGCCTGGGCGAAGTCGCGCAGGCGGTCCGGGTCGTCCACGGTGGCTGCGTGGGGAAGGGTTACGCCGATCTTCATCGAAGGCCCTATCGGGTCAGCGAACCGACGGCGTCCTTGTAGCGCTTGAGGGCGTCGATGTGGTCGCGCGGGTTGGTGAGACCGGAGCGCATCGTGCTGAAGCAGAGGTAGTCGACGCCCATGTCGCGGTACATGTCGACGTCCTTCGCCCATTCGTCCGGCGCCTTGCTGCCGAAGCCGGTCTGGACACGAATCTCGAACGCCTCAGGGTCGCGGCCGTGGCCGCGTACCGCCTCGCGCAGGCCGGCGATGCGGCCGGGCAGAGACTCAAGCGCCTCGGCTCCGCCGACGATCGGGAACCAGCCGTCGGCGATGCGGGCGGCGCGCTCGAGCACGGGCTCTGAGAGGCCGCCCATGAAGATCGGGATCGGCTGCTGCACCGGCATCGGGTTGAGGCCGGCGCGGTCGATGCGATGCCACTTGCCGGTGTAATCGACGATCGGCTCCGTCCAGAGGCGGCGCAGCACGTCGATCTGCTCCTCGATGCGGCGGCCGCGGTTGTGGAAGTTCTCGCCCAACGCTTCGTACTCGACGTCGTTCCAGCCGAGGCCGACGCCAAGGCGCAGGCGGCCGTTGCTGAGGATGTCGACCTCCGCCGCCTGCTTGGCGACGAGCACCGTCTGGCGCTGCGGCAGGATCAAGATGCCGGTGACGAACTCGACCTTCGAGGTGAAGGCGGCCATGTAGCCGAACATGACGAACGGCTCGTGGAACTGCGCCTCCGACGTGTAGCGCTGGCCCCAGTCCGGGCGCGTGCTCACGTCGGCGCCGACGACGTGGTCGTAGGCGAGGATGTGGTCAAAGCCGAGGTCCTCGACCGCCTGGGCGTAGTCGCGCAGGACGATGGGGTCAGGGCCGATCTCGTTCTGGGGAAAGGTAACGCCGATCTTCAAGTCGTACTCCTCTATTTCAGTTGCGAAGCGTGGATTCGTCGATCATTCGTTTTCGAGCCTCTGATTGTCAACGCGACCTCTTCTGCTGTCATTCCGACGAAGGAGGAATCTAGCAGAACTCAGAGACGCGGCGTTGTCCGAGGCGCTTCTGCAGAACCGCTCCGTGTTGTCACAGACGGGCCGTCGTCAGGTTCTGCAGGGACGCCTCAGGCTGGAGAGGCGTGGTTCGGTTCGACCAGACTCCTCCTGTCGTCGGAATGACAAGAAGGGGCGGAATGACAAAGCGCGCGGTGCCTGATATGCCAGCCGCCGTCCTGCGTTTTCATCGGCAGCAAGGAGCGCTGGCCGGTGGGAACCGTAGTCCTCTTCCTCATCCTCGGTCTCGACGTCGCGATCGTGCTCGGAGCGCTGATCTGGCTGAGCGAGCGCCGCGCCGAAGCCGACACGCTCGACATGCGCAAACGCGACCGCATGCGCCGCCGCTACCGCTAGGACCCTTCTTCGGCCTTCAGCAGCGCCAGGACGCGCCGCAGGTCCTCCTCGCGGTTGACGTTCTGAAACGAGAGGCCCTCGGGGTCGAACGGGCGCCAATCGTCCGGGCGCAGGTACAGCGGTTGCACCGCTTCGAACACGTCGGTGATCTTGTACTCGCCTGCGTCTAGCCGCCGCTTCGCCGCGTCGATGAACGCCTTCGAGTAAGCGGCGCAAAGCGGCTCCGGCAAGATGCCCTTGATCGGCACCACGAGGTCGTGCGCCGGCGCCAGGCGCAGCAGCTCCGCGATCAGCGCCGGCTGGAGCAGCGGCATGTCGCAGGCGACGACGACGGCGTGCGGCGCCTGCATCGCCCGGAGGCCGGTGTAGATGCCGCCCAGCGGCCCCGTCTCCGGGTACACGTCCTCGGCCGTCAGTAGCGGCGCATCCACCTCGACCGCCGGCAACGCCTGCCCCACGGCCGACACGATGACGTACTCGTCCACCAGCCCGGCGAAGGCGTCGACGGCGCGTTGCAGCAGCGACCGGCCCAGCAGCACTTCGCCCGCCTTGTCGCGGCCCAGGCGCGCGCTCTTGCCACCGGCCAGGATCACGGCTGCGCTCATAGGTCTAAAGGCGAGGATGCTCCCTGCCTCCCGGCAGGGAGGCTCGCGCTCCTCCTGGAGGGCCGGAGATGGGCACGCCTCCAGCGAAATCCAGCTCGAAGACGTACTCCTCGCCGTCGATGTCGTCTATTTGCGTCCCCGTGCGTAGG
>DATDPC010000174.1:0-4852 GCA_035292965.1 Dehalococcoidia bacterium
AAGCGCTGCAACGATCAGCGCGAAACGCGGCCTCCCGCCGATCGTGAACCCAACCGCCGCGCCGCCCGCGCCGAAGGCCGCGAGCGGCCAGAGCGCCGCCCCGCCGAGCGCCGCGATCGCCACGCCGGCGAGAAACGCGACGGCGACGCGTAGCAGCGTCACGGCGCCACGGCCACGAGGTCGCGAATCTTCTCGAACGTAGCGTTGGGCACGACCTTGCGCGTCACGAGGTCGTCGATCGACTTGTAGGGGCCGTCGACGGCGCGGGAATCGACGATGCGGCGAGAGTAGGCTTCGCCGATCGCGGGCAGCGCTTCGAGCTGGGCCTGCGTCGCCGTGTTCAGGTCGAGCTTGCCGTTCAGCGGCGCGACGGTTGCGGCGGAAGCGGACGAGCGCTTCGTTCCGGCGGGGATGACTACCTGCTCGCCATCGCGCAGACGCCGCGCCAGGTTGATCGCGTCGAGGTCGGCGTCGCTGGTGGCGCCGCCCGCTGCCGCGAGCGCCCCTTCGACGCGATCGCCGGCTTGCAGGTCGTAGACACCGGGCGCTACTACGGCGCCAGCGACGTGGACGCGGATCGGCTCGCCGTCCCTCGCTTCAGACGCTTCGTGGAAGACGATGTCGCCGGGCGAGTCGGTCTGCAGCGCGTCGAAGACGAGGCCGCCGGCAAGCGCCAGCGCCGCGACGGCGAGCAGGACGTAGGCGTGACGCTCGATCCAGGAGAGCACAGCAACCTGCCGGCGAGGCAAACCGAAGCGGGGTCAGGGTTGCTCGATTCTATACGGTCTGCGGGTGTTTGAACGTAGGCGAGCCTTACCACTTCGCCGCCGAGGCTAGAGAGCCTCAGCTACGGAAGGAGAGCCGAGATGCAGCGCCTTCAGGATGAAGCCGGCCAGGATCGGCGCCTCGAACTCGCGGATCGGCTGCGCCATATGGGTGCCGTCGCTGGCCCACTGAATCGGGATGCCGGCGGCGCTGAGCCGCGCCCCCATGTCGTACCAGGGGATGTGGCGCTGTTTGCAGAAGTCGATCACCCGCGCGTTGTACTCCTCCACGAGGATCCGGTTCTGGCGCGCGACCTCCGGCGAGGCCGGCAGGAGGCTGAGCTGGCCGATGCGGCAGACCAGCGGCACGTCCTCGAGCTCGACGAGGCGGCTCAGCGTCTCCAGCGTCTGCGCTAACGAGTCCGCCATGCTTACAGGCGGGACGTCTTCGCCGAGGATGCGGCGCGCCATCGCTTGCGGGCCCCTGAACAAGAGCCCGCGCGCGGAGGACGAACCGTCCAAACCGCCGCCGGCGAGCTGACGCAGCGCATATCCGACCTTGCGCGCGCTCTTGTACATGACGCCCATCTTCTCGATGCGCTTCAGCGTCGGCTGGGCGAGGAACTGGTTGTTGCTGGTCACGAGGACAATCGCGTCGGGCGCGTGCAGCTTCGCCCGCTCGATCGCGCGCGTCGCCATGCGGGGTGAGAAGAAGAGCGGCACGACGGCCGGCGGCCACTCGTAGCCGGGCGCCCGCCGAGTCAGCTCGCGCATGACGAGGTCGTAGAGAGACGGGTCGTCGCCCTCCTTGTACCAGAGGGTGCTCGTCGAAAGGAACAGTACCCTTTGCTCCGTCTTCGCTGGCATTGGCGGCGATTATACCCACCGGAGATTGCGGAGACACTGCGATATACTCAAAATCACATAAGTAGAGGAACCGCCCATGCGAGGCCGCGACCTACTCTCGATAAGCGACCTTACCCCTGACGAGCTGGACCTGCTGATCCGCACCGCGCTCTCGATGAAGCGCGACGGTTCAAGGCCCGTTCTCGAGGGCCAGACGATCGCTATGCTCTTCGAGAAGCCTTCGTTGCGCACGCGCGTCAGCTTCGAGGTCGGAATGAAGCAGCTCGGCGGTAGCGCGATCTACCTGTCGCAGGCTGAAGTCGGCCTCGGCCAGCGCGAGCCGGTGGAGGACGTCGCGCGCGTGCTCAATCGCTACGTGCACGGCATCGTCGCGCGCACTTACGCGCAGCAGTCGCTGCAGGACCTCGCAAACGCGGCGACGATCCCGGTCGTGAACGCGCTCTCGGACGACGAGCACCCCTGCCAGGCGCTCGCCGACCTGCTGACCGTGCGTGAGAAGAAGGGACGGCTCGCCGGCGTGCGCATCGCCTTCATCGGCGATGGCAACAACGTCGCGGCATCGCTGGCGCTGGCCTCCGGCCTCTGCGGCGCAGACTTCGTCATCGCCTCGCCGGAGGGCTACTCGCTGCCGAAGGCGGTGCTCGAGCAGGCGCAGACGTGGGCGCGGCGAACCGGCGGCGCGATCGATGCGGTCGTGGCGCCGGAAGACGCCGTCAGAGACGCCGACGTGGTTTATACAGACGTCTGGACGTCGATGGGCCAGGAAGCGTCGCATCGGGCGCGCCTCGAGGCGTTCGCCGGTTACCAGGTCAACGATGCACTGATGGCGCTGGCGAAGCCGGACGCGATCTTCATGCACGACCTGCCTGCCCACCGCGGCGAGGAGACCGTCAACTCTGTTATCGAAGGACCGCAGTCCGTCGTCTTCGATCAGGCTGAGAACCGGCTGCACGCCCAGAAGGCGCTGCTCGCGGTTCTGATGTCGGACGAGGCCGCGACCTAGGAACGCGCCATGGACCAGCTGATTAACGACGTCCGGGACTCGCTCTCGCGCCTGGACGCCACCGCCGCGCTCGACATCATCATGATCGCGACGATCATCTACGCGCTGCTGATGGCGCTGCGCGGCACCACGGCGATGACGCTGCTGCGCGGCGGCCTGGTGATCATCTGCTTCGTCTTTCTTCTCGGACGCATCCTGGAGCTGAGCGTCGTCAACTTCGTCATCCGCAACTCGCTGCCGGGGCTGGTGCTGGGTCTGATCGTGATCTTCCAGCCGGAGATTCGCCGCGCCCTGGAGCGCGCCGGCCGCACCAGCGTGCGTAACCTGCTCTCCAGCACGGAGCAAGACAAGGCGATCATGGAGATCGCCACCGCCGTCACCGAGATGGCGCACGACCGCCACGGCGCGATCATCGTCCTCGAGCGCGGTACCGGTCTCGAGGACTACATCGAGAGCGGCGTGCGCGTCGACGCCGGCGTCAACGCGAAGCTGATCGAGGGCATCTTCTTCCCCAACTCGCCGCTGCACGACAAGGCGCTGATCATTCGCGACGAACGCATCGTCGCCGCATCTTGCACGCTGCCGCTCGCCGCGAGCGATGGCTCTGCACGCATGGGCATGCGCCACCGCGCCGCGCTTGGGATCAGCGAGCAGACGGACGCGATCGCGATCGTCGTGTCGGAGCAGTCAGGCGCGATCTCGGTCGCGTCGGAGGGGCGCCTGATCCCGCTTCGAGACGACACGCGGGTGCGCGCGACGCTGGAGGCGCTGGTTTCGCGACACGGCAGCGTGCGGCCGGCCGCAGCGCAGGCGGTCTAGTGCGACAGCTCTCGATCTACCCGGCCTGGCGCCGTACCGCGACACCCCTGTTCCTCGCCTTCGTCTCGCTGCTGGCGGCCGTGGCGCTCTGGGTGGCCGTCACGGACGCGGAGAACCCGAGGCGCGAGGCAGACTTCGCCGGCACCATCGAAATTCAGGCCGTTAACATCCCGGACGGCCTGGCGATAAAGAGCATCACACCGCCGACGGTGCGCCTGCGCGTCAGCGCCGACGAAGACACGTACAAGAAGCTGACCACCGCCGACTTTCGTGCCGTGATTGACCTGAGCGGCGTCGACCGGAACACGTCCGACCAGTCCGTGATCACCAGCGGCACCGGTAAGCGAGACGTCGAGATTATCAGCGGAACGCCGTCGATCGTCACGGTCGTGCTCGAGCCGGAGGTGGCGAAGCAGGTGCCGGTTCAGGTGAACCGTGTCGGCGTGCTGCCCCAGGGCTACAACGTCACAGTCAGCGAGGCGAACCCGGACCGCGTGCGCGTCACCGGCGCCAGCAGCCTCGTCCAGCTGGTTCAGAGCGTCGCCGTCGATGTGAACCTGACCGGCACGCGCGTGACGATTCAGCAGCAGTACCCGCTCGTCGCGCGCGACAGCCGCGGCGCCGACATTCGCGGCGTCCAGATCGAGCCCGGCTACGCCGACGTCAAGGTGACGATCGTCCAGCTGGATTCGACGCAGACGCTGACGGTCGAACCGCAGATCCAGGGCGGCGTCGCCGATGGCTACAACCTCATCGCCGTCGTGATCGACCCGCCGGCCGTCACCGTCTCCGGTCCCCTCGAGGCGCTGCAGGCGCTCTCGACGGTGCGTACGGAGGCGATCGACGCGAGCGGCCTGCGCGGCGACACGACGCGCAGCGTGCGCCTGACGCTCCCCGCACGCCTGCAGGCGAACCGTGACAGCGTGACCGTGACGCTTAAGGTAGCGCCGATCAAGCAGGACCTGATCGTCGCCGTGGCGCCCGAGGTCAGCGGCCTCGGTGAAGGGCTGACGGTCACCTTCCAGACGACTTCGGTCAGCGTGCGCCTGCGCGGTGACGCGCCGATCCTGCGTAACCTGCCGGCCGGCGCTGTGAAGGTCACGGTGAACGTCGCGGGGCTCTCGGAAGGCGTGCATGTGCTGCAGGCGACGGTCACCGTACCCGGCGGTCTGGAGACGATTTCTGTCGATCCGCTGCAAGTCGTCGTAGTCTTACGACGATGAACGAAGCAGACGCGAGCCCCCAGGAGAACGTCAGCAAGCCGCTCGTGGCGCTGGTCGGCCGGCCGAATGTCGGCAAGTCGGCGCTGTTCAACCGCATGACCGGCGAGCGCAAAGCGATCGTCGAGGACATCGCCGGGACGACGCGTGACCGGCTCGTTGCTGAGGTGGAGTGGCGG
>DATDPC010000175.1:0-3847 GCA_035292965.1 Dehalococcoidia bacterium
CATCGCCGGCCGGCTCGTTACGGAGGCGGCGCTCGTGCGCCAGGAGAGCCGCGGCGCCCACTACCGCACCGATTTCCCCCATCCCGACGACGCCTGGCGCCGCCACATCATCTTCCGCAAGGACGTGTAAGAGCGAGCCACCTCAAGCTCCAACCGCCGAGCCAGGCATTGTCATTTCTTGGTTGGTACTTGACAACACAGCGGCGGTGTGTCAAGCTCGCACGAATCACCGATGGAGAGGCCGAATGTGCGGGAGAACGAGCGGCTCATAGCCTGGCTGAGGGCCCACAGTGGCCGTGTTGACTATGGTGATCAATGTGGGCATCATCCGCCAATCCGCGAGATGACATGGAGCGAGATCGCGCAGGCCACTGACGAGGAGCTTGGTCGGCCTTACACGCGGCAGTGGCTGCAGCCGAAGTGTAAGCTACTCGGGATAGAGACGCGCGGGCGAAAGGGCCTCCGGCCTTGGGTGCCGCCGGAAGTTCAGAGGGCAAGGGGTGCGGAACGCTGGAGGCGCTGGTGGCGTCGCAAGACGCAGGATCCTGAAGGGCTAGAGGAGTATTACGCGAAACGTCGGAAGAACCCCAGCCGGCGTCGCCGGCGTGCGAGGTTGATATCAGGGGCTTCGGCCGGTGGCCAGCGCTATGGGCGATCCGATGCTGAGGATGAGTGCATAAAGGCCAGCCTGAGCCAGGAAGTAGTCCCCCCTCTCGACCCGTCCCTCGTCGACCGCCTCGTCCGCGCCGCGCTGGAAGAGGACGGCGCCTTCCGCGACGTGACGACGCAGGCGCTCGTCCCGCCCGACCAGCGAGGCCGCGGCGTCGTCCTCGCCAAAGGCAGCGGCGTCGTCGCCGGCCTGCCCGTCGCCACCGCCGCCTTCGCCGCACTAGACGCGACCGTCCGTCTGACTCCGAAGCTGAATGACGGCGACCGCGTCGAGCCCGGCAGCGTTATCGCCGCGGTCGAGGGGCCGCTGGCGCCGATCCTCTCCGCCGAGCGCGTCGCCCTCAACTTCCTCCAGCGTCTCTCCGGCGTCGCGACGGCCACGCGCGCCCTCGTCGATGCCGTCGCCGGCCTGCCGGTGCGCATCGTCGACACGCGCAAGACGACGCCCGGCCTGCGGGCGCTGGAGCGCTACGCCGTGCGCGCCGGCGGCGGCCACAACCACCGCTTCAACCTTGCCGACGGCGTCCTGATCAAGGACAACCACCTCGCCGCCGGGCGCTCGCGAGGGCTCTCGCTGACGCAAGTCGTCGCCGCGGCGCGCGCCGGCACGCCGCACACGCTGCGCGTCGAGGTGGAGGTCACGACCTACGCCGAGGCGGAGGAGGCGCTGGCCGCCGGCACCGACGTCATTCTCCTCGACAACATGGGCGTCGAGGAGATGGCGCGCTGCGTGCGCCTGGCGAAGGGTCGAGCCGTCACAGAGGCGTCGGGAGGCGTGACGCTGGCGAACGTCCGCGCCATCGCCGAGACGGGGGTCGACGTCATCTCCTCCGGCGCGCTGACGCACTCGGCGCCGGCGCTAGACATAAGTCTGGAGATCGAGACGGTCTGAGCCGTACGCGCGTCGGCGTTTGGATGAGGCCAGCAGGGGTACAGGGGGCGCAGCCCCCTGACGGGGAGTCTGAGGGGTGTCCCCTCAGAAACCTAACTCAACTTGCGCAGCAGACAAGTCCCCCGACTCATCGGGGGACGCAGGATGCGAAGCGGCGCCTGAGCTAGACTGAGTACATGCCCGAAGTCCTCATCCTCACCGGCCCGCCGGGCTCCGGCAAGAGCACCGTCGCCCGCGCCCTCGCCGAGCGCTACGACCGCGTCGCCCACGTTGAGGCGAGCGTCCTGCGCGACTTCCTTGCGCCCACCGGGCGCGGGCCCTCCGAAGCACGCGAGCGCCTGCGCCTCCTGGGCGTGCGCAACGCCTGCGCCGTCGCGCGCAACTTCCTCGCCGAGAGGATCGCCGTCATCATCGACGACATCGTCGTCAGCAAGGACGACCTCGAGCTTTACGTCGACGAGCTGAAGGCGGCCGGCGTGCCGATTCACTACGTCCGCCTGCTGCCGAGCCTGGAGGTCTGCCGGCAGCGCGACCGCGGCCGGCCGGAGTGGCGCATGGCGCCGGAGCGCGTAGAGAAGGTGTGGCGCGCCTTCGCCGAGGCTAAGGACGTCCCCGGCGCGACGATCGACTCCAGCGGCCAGACGCCCTACGAGACGGCGGACCGCCTGCAGTCGCTGACGACGTCCGGCGCGAGCATCGTGTGGAAGCCCACTAGATGACGCGTTGCCTGCGCCGATCCCGTCATCGAAAGCCCAGATAGCTGCACATAGCGCGAATCTCGGCAGCGGCTCTTTCGTAATATTCATCGCGGCGCGCCTCAAGACCAACGGTCGAATTCCAGAGTTCGACGTTGCCCGAATTCAGCGAGCTAATCGTGCGTTCGGTGATGACGCGTTCAAGATCGAACATGTCTCCCATACGTAAACTCATAGGCCTTATTCGGTCGGGAATGCCTTCGGCGCGCCGTTGTACGAGCGTAGTGATTTCGGAGTTCAGAACCTGCAGGTGCTGAGCTGCGGCCTGGCGAAACGCTGATGATGCCCGTGCGTTGTCGTACGTGAACGGATCCGGGATATGAAGTGCAAAGGCATCCATGGAATTCACTATTGCGTTCCATATATCAGCTGCATCATTCCAGAATTCCATGACCTGGCGCTTCTCCGTAGAAGTAATTGTGACAAAGCCTCCAGGGCAGAGGTACTCTTCCCCCGTCGAACTGGCACCTGCCGCATGCACGATCTCGGGGGTGGGCGAAGGCCTTGGCGTTGACGTTGGAGGAGGCGTAGATGTCGAGCCGATCAGTGAGGCTGGCGGAACCGCCTCGTCTTTATCGCTGCCGGTTCTTCCAAGAAGGTACGCGCCTCCGACCGCGGCGCTCAGTGCGAGTGTCAGAAGTACTCCGGCGAGGAAACTCTTCGGCTGCATAACGTCTGGGCGTAGGCGACTAGCGCGTGGAGGGAGATGTTCCCTCACAATGAGTATCGGCAGCAGAAACCCTGCGTTGAAGCCTACTGCGCCCGCGGCGGCCTTTCGAGATCGCTGCTGTCGATGACCAGCGTCACGGGGCCGTCGTTCACCAGCTCGACCTCCATCTTGGCGCCGAAGCGGCCGCGCGCCACCCGCACGCCCAGAGCTTCGAGAGCCGCCGCGTACGCCTCGACCAGCGGCTCCGCGACCTCTGGCCGCGCGGCGTCGGTGAAGCTGGGCCGTCGGCCGCGGCGCACGTCGGCGTAGAGCGTGAACTGGCTGACAACCAGCGCCTCGCCGTGCGTTTCCAGCAGCGAGCGGTTGAACCGCCCTTCGTCGTCCGGGAAGACGCGCAGCGCCGCCGTCTTCGCCGCCAGGCGCCGGGCCGTCCCTTCGTCAGCGCCCTCGCGCACGCCGACGAGCACCAGCAGCCCGGGCCCGATGGCGCCGATGGTCTCGCCGTCGACGCGAACGGCCGCGCTGCTCACGCGCTGGAGGACGAGCCTCATCGCTTAGGGCAGAGTGCAGAGACAGAGTGCATCCAGCACCAACCGTCGATGCCTATGCACTCTGCCTGTGTACTCTGCCTTGTGCTCAGTCGTCGCTGGTCGTGGGCGCGGCGGCCGGCTTCGACTCCGGCTTGGCGCCGTTGCCGCCGGCGCCGTCGCTCTTGCCGTTGGCGGTCGAGGTGGGAGGTATGGAGGCCGAGTCGGGCCCGCTCCCGACCGTGGCGCTGCTGCCCTTGCGGCTGTCGGTGATGTACCAGCCCTTGCCCTTGAAAACGATGGGCGGCGCGTGGAGGACGCGCTTGGCCACGGC
>DATDPC010000176.1:0-2140 GCA_035292965.1 Dehalococcoidia bacterium
CCTGCGCGCCATCGCCTCGCCCGGCGACGACGTCGCGCAGGCCTGCAAGCCCTTCGACCTGCGCCGCGATGGCTTCGTCGTCTCTGAAGGCGCCGGCGCCCTCGTCCTCGAGTCGCTGGAGCGCGCCGACAAGCGCGGCGCCCGCATCTACGCCGAGCTCGTCGGCTACGGCTCCAGCAACGACGCCTTCGACATGGTTGCCTCCGAAGAAGGCGGCCGCGGCGCCATCCTCGCGATCGAGATGGCCCTGCGCAAGGCAAAGATCGACCGCAACCGCATCGGCTACGTCAACGCCCACGGCACCGGCACGCCGATGAACGACCGCATCGAGACCAACGCCCTCAAGCACGTCTTCGGCCCCCACGCCTACCAGATGGCGGTCAGCAGCACCAAGGCGGTTACCGGCCACATGATGGGCGCCACAGGCGCCGTTGAGGCGATCTTCAGCATCCTCGCCCTCGACGAGCAGGTCCTGCCGCCGACGATGCACTACCGCGACCCCGACCCGGACTGCGACCTCGACTACGTCCCCAACGCCGCCCGCCGCGTCGAAGGCCTCGAAGCCGTCCTCTCCAACTCGATCGGCCTCGGCGGCCACAACGCCGCCCTGATCTTCATGCGACTCTAGTACCCGTCTGCCCCCGCCGCTCTCCCGTAGCGCCATCACGCGAAACCTCCGCATATCTCAGGATGTTCACAAACTCCTGCACACTGCCCACTCCCAAACCTTCTCAAGCGGCGTATCATGGCCCAACCCTCAGAAAAAGCGCCCGTGGGATGGTTCGAACCGAAGCCGCCTACGGCCAAATAGCCCCCCGCACCGGGACCAGAAGAGAGGTTGAGCCATGAGCAACGTCGCACTCGTCGTCGGCACCAAGAAGGGCCTCTTCATCTTCCGCAGCGATAGCTCGCGCGACGGCTGGAAGCAGTCCGGCCCCTACCTCCCGGGCATCGAGATCAACCACGCGACCCTCGACGCGCGCAGCGGCGCCCTCTACGCCACGGCAAACAACGCCTGGTTCGGCTGCCGCGTCAGCTACTCGACCGACTGGGGCGAGACCTGGGTCGACAACGCCGCCGACCCGAAGACCGCCGAAGGCTCCGGCCTCGACGTCCAGCGTCTCTGGCGCGTCCAGCCCGCCGGCGACGCCGAACCCGGCGTCCTCTACTGCGGCGCCGATCCGGCCGTCCTCTTCCGCTCCGATGACGCGGGCAAGACCTGGAGCGAGAACAAGGCGCTCAGCACCCACCCGACGCGCCAGTCGTGGAACCCCGGCGCCGGCGGCCTCATCGTCCACTCGATCCTCACCGACCCGGCCCGCCCCGGCCGGATGTGGGTCGCGATCTCGGCCGCGGGCGTCTTCCGCAGCGACGACGCCGGCGCCTCCTGGCAGCCGAAGAACGCCAACCTCAAGAACATCGGCCACAAGTACGACCCCAACATCCCGATGTACACGGAGGTCGGTCAGTGCATCCACCACCTCGTTCAAGGCGGCGGCGACCGCCTCTACGCCCAGTCGCACTGGGGCACCTACCGCAGCGATGACGGCGCCGACACCTGGACCGAGATCACCGAGGGCCTCCCGTCCGACTTCGGCATGGTCATGGCCGCCCACCCGCGCAACCCGGACGTCGCCTACGTCCTGCCGCTGCAGGGCGCCGAGCTGCGCTGCCCGCCGGACGGCGCGCTGCGCGTCTACCGCACCTCCGACGCCGGCAAGAGCTGGCAGGCGATGACCAAAGGCCTGCCGCAGTCAGGCGCCTTCATGGGCACCTACCGCGAAGGCATGACCGTCGACAACCTCGACCCGCTCGGCGTCTACTTCGGCACCAACACGGGCCAGCTCTACGCCTCGACCGACGAGGGCGACACCTGGCGCCAGGTCACCGACAACCTCCCGCCGATCTCCTCCGTCAGCGCCGCCGTCCTCTAATCGCGACGCGTCGTCCGCTGACCAACCGACCCCGTCCCTGACGGGCCGTTGTCGGCTGCGCATCGCTCTCACGCTGCTCCGCCTCGAGATAAAGAGAGGTTTGGGTAAAAGGAAACTGAGGGGAGACCCCTCAGACTCCCCCCGCATGGGCTGCGCCCCCGCTACCCCTGCTGGCGCTTGTGTTGTAGACCCCGTCTGCCCGTCTG
>DATDPC010000177.1:0-3293 GCA_035292965.1 Dehalococcoidia bacterium
GGGTTCGTCGGGTTCTCGTCGACGACGACGTCGTAGCCGCCGAGGGCGCGGTCGCTGATGAAGAGGCGGTTGAAGTTGTGGTTGAACGCCGAGATCATCGTCAGCGCAAAAACGACGAGGCAGAACATCGCCATCGTCAGGCCGGTGCGGGCGCGGTTCGCCAGCGGGTAAGCCACCGCCATCTTGATCGAGGGCAGCAGCGCGCCCAGCCAGCGCCCCAGCCGCGTCAGCGGGGCGAGGATCATGTCGGCGTTGTAGACGACGAGGAACGTCGCCGCCACGGTGACCATCACGCCGCTGAGGAAGAACAGCTCGATGTCGCCCGTCGTCTCGCCAAAGACGCGCTCGACCAGGCCGACGCTGAAGTCGATCTCCCAGATGTAGATGATCACCAGCCCCGTCAACGTGTAGGTCAGCCGCTCCGGCGCCCCGAAAGACCGCACCGTCAGCGCCAGCCCCAGCGGGATCAGCGACAGCGCCGCGAGCAGCACAAACGCCGAATGCGAGTCCGCCAAGACGAAGACCAGCAACGCGATGACGCCGCCGACAAAAAGCAGCATCCCGAATCGGAAGGTCAGGAAGATCGCGAGGACGATGCAGAGACCGCCCAGCGTGGCGAACAGCGGGCTCGCCGTGCCGATAAACACCACTCCCAGCACCACCAGCGCCACGCGTCCGCCCCAGCTTTTCCACGAGCCGGGTTTCGCGATCAAGCTTCCCAGCGTCCGGAAGAAGCCCCGCGAGCCCCACAGCGGCTTCTGCGCCGGCGGCTCCGGGATGTCCCGGATCGCCCGGACGATGTTGATGTAGCTGACGCGCCAGGAGCTGAACGTCACCGTCAGGAAGGTCAGCACCACGCCCAGCGAATAGGAGATCAGCAGGCTCTTCAGAGTTACGTGCGTCGTGATGCTGATGTCGAACTGGCGGAAGATCGCCGCCATGACCTGGGTCATCCCGAAGGCAACGACGACGCCCAGCCCCGTGCCCACGGCGGCGGCGAGCACGTTGTAGGTCATGCCTTCGGAAAGGAACGTCTGCACCAGGTCGAAGCGCTTCGTCCCGACGGCGCGCGCCATGCCCATCTCCGGCTTACGCTCCGCCGCCAGCATCACGAAGATCATGAAGATCAGCAGCACGCCGGCGCCGATCGAGAACAGCCCGAAGGCGATGAAGATCGTCGCGAACAGGTTGCCCGCCGTCTCGGCCAGGTCAACGCCGATGCGCTTCGTGTCGTTCACCGCGAGGTTCGGTCCACGACGCGCCTCCAGCGCCCGCAGCTGCGGCTCGACGCTCGCGTGAACGTCCTCTGTCAGTTTCAGTCCGGCGTGGCCGTCGCCGTTGTTCGAGATCGCGATGAAGGTCAGGCGGTCCTGCGTGCCGAAGATCTCCTGCACCTGCGCCAGCGGCAGGACTCCGCCCTCGCGCCGGACGGAGAAGCCGCCCGCACCCGCCAGCCAGCGGTCCTCGACGATCGCCCTGACGCGGAACGCTCGCTGCTGGCTCCGGGCGATCAGCAGGATCGTCTCGCCCTTCTTGACGTTCAGCTCATCCGCCGCGCTCTCGTCGATGTAGATCTCGCCGGACGCGAGGTCGCCGAGGTCGACGCGCCCACCGCCCACCTCCTCGATGTCCGGCAGGTCGCGCGCCCGCGCCGGGTCGAGGCCGACGAGGTTGAACAGCGGCGAGCTGAGGCGCTGCTCCTGGTTCACGGCGACGGCGAGGTCGCTGTAGCCGGGCTCGACGAAGTCGACGTTTGGGTCGCGCGCGATCGAGTCGATTAGCGCCGCCGATTCCGCCTGCGAGAACGAGCGGTCGGCGACGACGAAGTCGCCGGGGTCGTTGAACGCTGCGTCCTCATCGACGCTGCGTTCGTTGATCGTCTCGTCGACGGAGCCGAGGAGGCCGTAGACCTCGCTCGTGACGCTCTGGTCCACCGTGTCACCGGTCGTGAACGCGGCCGAGATGATGATCGTGCTCAGCATCAAGCCGAGGACGATCAGCGTCGTCTGCGCCCGGCGGCGCGGGATATTGCGCACGCCGACCTTGAACATGATCGGGTTGAAGATCGCGACGAGGACAACGCTGAGCAGCGAGACGCCGAGCAGCACCACCAGGATGTACATCAGGTTCGTCGTCGAGAAGCCGAACAGCTCGTCCATCGCCTGCTACCCCGGGCGCGCTGCCGAAAGCTCGCGGCCGCGCTCCGTCGGCGCCTCGTCGACGATTACGCCGTCGAGCATGTTGATGATCCGGTACGTCTTCTCCGCGACGCGCAGGTCGTGCGTGACGATGACGAAGGTCTGGCCGTTGTCGGCGTTGAGCCGCATCACCAGGTCCATGATCTCGTCCGCGTTCTTCGAGTCGAGGTCACCCGTGGGCTCGTCCGCCCAGACGATCGCCGGGTCGTTCACCAGCGCCCGCGCGATCGTTACGCGCTGTCGCTGGCCGCCGGAGAGCTGCGCCGGCCGGTGCGTCGCCCAGTTGTCGAGGTGAACGAGGCCGAGCGCGGCCATCGCCCGCTCGCGCGCCTCCCGCGCTGCAACGCCGCTGACCAGCAGCGGCAGCTCGACGTTCTCGACCGAGCTGAGCACCGGCAGCAGGTTGTAGAACTGGAAGATGAAGCCCATCCTGCGGGCTCGATAGCCGCTCTTCTCGTTGTCGGACAGCTGGCTAATGTCGACGCCATCGACGCGCACGACGCCGCTATCGACCGTGTCGAGGCCGCTGAGGCAGTTGAGCAGCGTCGTCTTGCCGCAGCCGGACGGGCCCATGATCGCAACCATGTCGCCGCGCGGCACCGCCAGCGAGACGCCGCTCAGCGCGTGCACCTCGACGTTGTCGGTCTGGTAGGTCTTGACGACGTCGACGGCCTCGACGGCGATCGGCGATTCGTTACTGCTGCCGTCTCTCATGTCCATTCCTCGTGATCGATGATACGGGTTGGCTGCTGGACGTCACGCTGGGCCTCGGAGAAAAAGCGAACGCTCCTTCGATTAAATCCCTCGTTGACGCCTGGGGGCAAACAAACACATGTAGGCCCCCCACCCTTGTCATTCCGACGACAGGAGGAATCTAGCCGAACTCGTAGACGCTGAGAGGCTCGACCGCGTACCTGCAGAATCAAACAGCGCCTCGTGGAAATGGAACGTCGCCATTCTGCAGAGACGCTCTCGCCGACGTGACGTCATCGTGTTCGAACAGATTCCTCCTTCGTCGGAATGACATGGATAACGGGGCCTGATCTAACCTGAGACGTGGCCGAACGCTTCACCGACCGTCTCCGCACCCTCGTC
>DATDPC010000178.1:0-3108 GCA_035292965.1 Dehalococcoidia bacterium
CACGGCGAGCGACGACTTGTTCTTCATGCCCGCCGTGACCAGGTCGAAGGCGCGCAGGGCGCAGCCGAAGTAAACGTTGGCCAGACCGAGCAGCGCCCAGGCAAACACGGACCCCACGAACGGGTCGAGCGCGCCCGCCGGCAGCTTGCGGGCGACGTACTTGTCGGGGCAGAACGCGCCTTCGAGCACCGTGTCGTCGCTGCCGGAGCCGCGCATGCCCAGCGCGTCCCACGTCGGCTCGATGCGGTAGCCCTGGGTGTCGCGGGGCAAGAATCCGTGGATGATCATCGGCGCCTGCGGGTTGGACGCGTCCATCGAGTGAAAGCCGAAGCGCGTCCAGACGGGCGAAAGGCTGCCGAACATCTTCCGCCCCGTGATCTTGTAGCCGCCATCGACTTTCTCCGCCTTCGCCGTCGAGAGCAGGAGCGGCAGGTCGTTGCCGCTCTCGGCGTGCCCGGCGGCGAAGACCTCGCCGGCGGCGCCTTCGCGCAGCATCCACTCGAGCGACTTGTCGCCGGCGCGCCAGAGGTCGGCGGCGACGCCCATCCAGTAGACGTGCATGTTCACCGCCACCGCCGTCGCCGGCGCGCGCTTGGCGAGGCGTCGCTGCTCCAGGCAGACCTCGCTCAGCGTCATGCCGGGGCCGCCTAGCTCCCGCGGGATCGGCATCTTCAGATACCCGGCAGCGACAAGCTCGTCGAAGTCTTCGCGGGCGAAACGGTTCTCGCGGTCGTAGGTAGAGGCGCGCTCGCCGAAGCGGTCGAGCATCGCCTCCGTCAGCAGCGATGAGGTCATCGTGGTCATGGGGACTCCTCCTTCTGGGTCTCGTCGAGGCGCCGACAACGTTACGCTCACTCATACGCAGTTCGTGAGCCGCCCTCGGTTATATGCCTCTAAAGCGCCCCTGTCAAGAGCCAGGCAGGATTAGGCAGCGCAACGTTGCATTGCGTATGCTGGCGTAGCATGGCAAGATGGCGACATGAACGACGTACGACGCAGCGATGACGACGTCATGCGCGCTGTCGTCGCCGTCATGGACGTCGAGGCGGAGCGCCTCAACGCCGGTTCGCTGACCGTCGATCTGATCTTCCTCGCTTACCTTCGGCACATGTCGCGCTTCGGTTTCTTCAGCTTCGGGCCGATCAACATCGACGTAGACATGATCGAGGACATAGTCGACCGCACGATCCCGAAACGTGGCCCCGGCGAACCGTTGCCGGCGCTCTCCGACGACCACGTCCGCATGTCGCAGCAGCTGATGGAAGAAGTGCGACGCAGCGGCCGCCGCCGCATCGACGAGCTGCACTACCTCCTCGCCTTCATGCGCTGCAACGAAGGCCTGCCGAAGCGCGTCTTCGGCGAGCTCGGCATCACGCCGGAGCAAATCGAGGAATACGCCCGCACCCGCGCCATCGAACCGCCGCCGCTGGAAAAGCTATACTCGCCCGAAGACGCGGCGGCGTACCTGAACGTCCACGTCCAGACCGTCCGCGCCTGGATCCGCTCCGGTCGCCTGCGCGCGCGGCGTCTCGCCGGTCAGCGAGCTCTGCGCATCACCGCAAGCGACCTTCAGTCCGTCCTCGAGCCGGTCGATCCTGAATCCGTCCAGCTAGCAGGGAGTTAACCGATGCCACTGTTCATGATCCGTCGCGATCTTCCCGGTGCTACCCAGGAGGATATGGACGCGGCCGCTTACCGCGCCATGGCATGCATCTATCACTTCGAAGGCATGCGCTGGATAACGTCCTACTGGGACCGCGACGCCGAGGTGATCCACTGCGTCTACGAAGCGGAGAAGCGCGAAGAGGTCATCGATCACGCCAGGCGCGCCCGCATCCCCTGCGACGACGTCAGAGAAGTGCAGCACGTAGGTCCAGAGCTCTACGCCCCGGCCGTCGAAGAGGCCGTCGCCACGAACGCCGGTTAGCTACTTCAGCCGCAACTCCACCGAGCCGATGCGGTCGAAGTCGGCGCGGATCGTGCCGCCCGGCTTCGCATCTACGGCGGCGACCAACGAGCCCGGCATGACCACCTGACCCGCCTTGAGGTAGTGGCCGTACGGCGCCAGCGTGTTCGCCAGCCAGGCGACTGCTTCCGCCGGGTTGCCCAGCACTGCGGCGCTCGACGCCGTCGCGACGAGGGCCCCGTCGACGTAGTAGTTCATGCCCATCAGCTTCACATCGAAGCCGCCGACAGGCGTCCGCCCGCGCCCGAGCACGAAGCGCCCGCACGACGCGTTGTCCGCGATCGTGTCGCAGAGCTTGATCTTCCAGTCCTTGACGCGGCTGTCGATAACCTCCAGCGCCGGGATCAGGAACTCCGTCGCCGCCAGCACCTGGTCCGCCGTGACGCCGGGGCCCTTGAGGTCCGCCTTCAGCTGAAACGCCACCTCCGGCTCGACGCGAGGCCAGATCATCTCGCCGACCGTGATCGCATCGCCCTCGTCCATGCGCATCGTGTCGAGCAGGTGGCCGAAGTCGGGCTGGTCGACGTTGAGCATCTGCTGCATCGCCTTGCTCGTCAGACCCACCTTCCAGCCGGCGATCTCGCCGCCGTGCGCCGCGAGCCGCTCGCTGATCCCCGCCAGCTGGATCGCGTACGCGTCCGCAATCTCGATCTCCGGGTGCGTCTCCGTCAGCGCCGCGATCGGCTCGCGCGCGTGCTCCGCGTGGTGCAGCGCGTGCGCCAACTCGCGTACCTGTTCCGTTGTGAGGGCCAAAATGTACCTCCGCGGCAAAGAGAATGGGTGACAAACGAGCGCATGCTCTTCTGGTTACTGGTTACTGGTTACTGGTTACTGGTTACTGGTTACTTTCCTCTGGCTCAGCTCGATCGCGATCTCCATCATCGTGTCCTCCTGCCCGCCGACGAGCTTGCGCCGGCCGCACTCGAGCAGAATCTCGCGCGCGTCGACGCCGAAGCGCTTCGCGGCGCGCTCCGCGTGCAGCAGGAAGCTCGAGTAGACGCCCGCGTAGCCCAGCGTCAGCGCCGGCCCATCGATGATCTGCGGCCGCGGCATGATCGGCCGCACCGTCGAGTCCGTCGCGTCGACCAGCTTCATCCACTCGACCCCGCCGGTGTCGTAGCCCTCGCGGTCGAAAACGGCGG
>DATDPC010000179.1:0-11677 GCA_035292965.1 Dehalococcoidia bacterium
ACAGTCGTGGCGCTCGTCTACCTGCTCGTGCGCAAACGTGGCGGCAGCTGGCGCAACCTCGGCTTCGTGCCGCCGCGCGTGGGCAGCTTCCTGCCGAAGAGCACGCGCTGGTTCGGCTTTGGCGCGATGGTCCTGATCGGCTACGTCGCGTCGATCGCCTTCGTCGATACCTACGTTGTCGCCGTCGACCTGCTCGGCCTCGACTGGCTGCTGCCGGGCGACCAGATCCCGGACGAGTCGTACAGCAACACCTACGTGCTGGTGGCGCTGGCCATCGCGATCGTGATCATGGCGCCGTTGGCGGAGGAGATCTTCTTCCGCGCCTTTCTGTTCGGCGGGCTGCGGGCTCGCTGGCGGCTCGTCTGGGCGGCGCTGGTCAGCGGTTTCGTCTTCTCGCTGGCGCACGGCGACCCGGGCCTGGTCTTGCCGTTTACCGGCGTCGGCGTGATCTTCGCGCTGCTCTACGAGCGCTCGAACTCGATCTACACGTCGATGGCGGTGCACTTCGTCTTCAACGCCGTCTCGTTCACGCTCCTCGTCGCGACAAACACCTGACCTTCGTCATTCGGACAGTCCCCTCTTGTCATTCCGACGACAGGAGGAATCTAGCCCTGCAAGAGACGCCTTGGAACGCGGGACGTCAGCCCGCCAACGCGACGCGGCTTTCGGCGTCTGTGCGATTCGCGTCATTCCTCCTTCGTCGGAATGACAAAGTGGGAGCGTCGGGATGACAGGAGGACGGCGGGATGATAGAGGGAGCGTCTATTCGTAGCGCGGCGCGAGCTGCTTCAGGCGGTCGTAGAGCTTTAGCGCCGCGACGGCGCGGTGGCTGATGCGGTTCTTCTCCTCCGGCGAGAGCTGTGCCATCGTCCGGCCGCGCGAGGGCAGAAAGAAGACCGGGTCGTAGCCGAAGCCTTCGTGACCGGCCGGCGTGTCGACGATCACGCCCTCGATGGCGCCTTCTTCTTCAAGACTCGAACCGTCCGGCAGCACGACGGTGACCACGGCGCGATAGCGACCCGTTCGCCGGTCTGACGGCACGTCCTTCAGCGCGTCGAGGAGGATCCGGATGCGCTCCTCGTTGTTGCGACCGTCCCAGCCGTGCTCGTGGTGCAGCGCCCCGGGCTCGCCGCCGAGGGCGTCGACCTCGAGGCCGGAGTCGTCCGCCAGCGCGGCGAAGCCGGAGGCGTCGGCGAAGGCCTGCGCCTTGAGGCGGGCGTTCTCGGCGTAGGTGGCGCCGGTCTCCGCCGGGTCGAGCTCGAGGCCGAGGTCGCGCGGGCCGACGACGTCCCAGCCGCAGCCGGCCAGCAGGTCGCGCAGCTCTCGCACCTTGCCGGGGTTGTTCGTCGCGATAACCAGCTTTGGCATGCCGATGCTAATGATAGGTTGCGCCGCCTAGAACGACCGCGACCAGCGTCATATGATTTGCACGCGGGCCTCGCCGAAGACTTACCCGACGGCCCGGTGGACGGTCAGGACGATCGGCCGAGCAGCCACTGACGGTGGCGCGGGACAAGAAGGGGTGGACAAGACATGGGATACAACGCAGAGCTGGCTGAAACCGCACGCGCGCTCGTAGCGCCGGCAAAGGGCATCCTCGCCGCGGACGAAAGCTCCGGCACGATCAAGCGCCGCTTCGACGCGATCAGCGTCGAGAACACGGAGGACAACCGCCGCAACTACCGCGAGCTGCTGTTCCGCACGCCGGGCGCGAACGAGTTCGTCAGCGGCATCATCCTCTTCGACGAGACGATCCGCCAGAAGGCGGCCGACGGCACGCCGCTGGTCAAGGTGCTGGAGAGCCAGGGCATCATCCCCGGCATCAAGGTCGACGCCGGCGCGAAGCCGCTCGCCTTCGCCGAGGGCGAGGTCGTCACCGAGGGGCTCGACGGCCTGCGCGAGCGCTTCGCCGAGTACCGCGAGCTCGGCGCCCGCTTCAGCAAGTGGCGCGCCGTCATCCCGATCGGCGCGAAGATCCCGTCGCACTACGGCATCGAGGTCAACGCCCACGCCCTGGCGCGCTACGCGGCGCTGAGCCAGGAGGCGGGCATCGTCCCGATCGTCGAGCCGGAAGTGTTGATGGACGACAGCGCCGGCGGCGGCATCGGCGATCACTCGATCGAGCGCTGCTTCGAGGTAACGCGCTGGATGCTGCACGCCGTCTTCAACCAGCTGCTGCAGCAGCACATCCAGCTCAGCGGCATGTTGCTGAAGCCGAACATGGTCCTCTCCGGCAAGAAGGCGTCCAACCGCGCCCCGGCCGAGAAGGTCGCCGAGATGACGGTGACCTGCTTCAAGGACACGGTGCCGGCGGCGGTGCCCGGCATCGTCTTCCTCTCCGGCGGCCAGTCGGACGAAGAGGCGACGGTGAACCTGGACGCGATCAACCGCTACGCCGCGAAGGTCGGCGGTGTTCCCTGGGAGCTGAGCTACTCCTACGGCCGCGGTCTGCAGGCGGCGCCGCAGAAGGCCTGGGCCGGCAAGGCGGAGAACGTCAAGGCGGCGCAGGCGGCGTACTATCACCGCGCCAAGGTCACATCCGCCGCGCGACAAGGCCGCTACGAAGCGTCGATGGAGCTCGCTGCCGCGAGGGCGTAACCTACTGGCGGATCAGGAGAGGCGCGCATGGCTACGGAAGCAAGGGCAATAACCGCAACGACGCCGATGAGCGGACCGCCCGCCGGCGCGTTCGTCGTCCCCGAGTTCGAGATCATCCCGCTCAAGGGCATCCCGAGCGTCGTCGCCGTTATCGCAGGGCTTACCGTCGCGATCGCCGTCAACAAGTTGTGGGCGCTTGAGTTCTTCCACGTCGTCGGCGGTGGGCTCTGGACAGGCATCGACCTCTTCGTTGGTCTGATCATCGGCCCGATCCTCGGACGGCTATCGACGCAGGCGCGGATCGAGTTCCTGACGCGGTTCATGCCGAAGATGGTGCTAATCATGCCGACGCTGGTGATCATGACGCTGGCGTCCGGCTGGCAGCTGGCGCGCTACACCGGCGACATCGCGGCGTCATACCCGGAGCACTGGTGGATAACCGCCTCGTTCATGGTTGTAGGCGTCATGTCCGTGATTGCGATCGCGATTCTGGAGCCGGCGAACATCGCCGTGCTGTTCGAGCTGAAGAAGCCGCGACCCAACGGCGAGCTAATGGCGAAGCTGACGCGTCGCTTCATCTACACAGCCGGCATCACGGGCATCATGCAGCTCGCGACGCTGATCATCATGGTCCGGCTGGCGACGAACTGACATGGAAGAGCGAAAGCTGCCGCCGATCTCAGAGCTGTGCACGCTGACGATGGTGCTGGTCATCCTCGGCGGCATCTACGTCGCGTCGAAGCTGCCGCGCGAGGTGCCGCTGGGCATCCCGATCGCGCTGACCGCGATCGCCGCCGCCGTTCTGGTTGTAAGCGTTGTACTGCTGACGCGGCTACCAGACGACTTTGCCTGGGACAACTTCCGGCTCGTCGCCGGCTACTCGCTGCTGGCGTACGTCGCGATCGCGGGCATTCTCGAGTTCACCTTCCTGCGCAACCACACGCCGGACGACGTGATGGTGCTGCTGACGGCGCAGCTCTTCATCTACGCGGTGAACATACCGGTGCTGCTGGGCTTCTCCGTTGCGCGATACCAGACGCCATCGCGCGCGACGGCGTAGCGCGCCTAGCCGCCCTTAGCGTCTCGCACGACGGTCACCGCTCGCCCTTCGAGTGCCTCAGGGTGAGCGGTTTGCGTCCGCTGCGCGAGCGTAGCGTCTCTTCTAGGGCTAGATCCCTCCCTTCGACAAGCTCAGGACAGGCCTATCGTCGGGATGACAAATGGAGCGGATGTCCGCGCGGCAGCCCCATGCCGGCTGCTAAGCCCTAGGAGCCGTAACGGAGCTTGTTCAGCCGCGCGAAGTTGTGGATCGAGTCGATCCAGCGGATCGTGCCGGAGCGGGAGCGCATGACCAGCGACTGCGTGTAGGCGCCGCTGGGGGTGAAGTTCACGCCCTTCAGCAGCTCACCCGTGCTCGCCCCCGTCGCGGCGAAGAAGACGTCCTCGCCGCCGACGAGCTCTTCGGTCAGGTAGACGTGGTCGAGGTCGACGCCGGCGTCGAGGCACTTCTGGCGCTCGGCGTCGTCACGCGGCCAGGGCTTGCACTGGATGGCGCCGCCGGTGCAGCGGATCGCCGCGGCTGTGATCACGCCCTCCGGCGTGCCGCCGATGCCCAGCAGCACGTCGACGCCGCTGTTTGGCAACGCCGCCTGGATGCCGCCGGCGACGTCGCCGTCGCTGATCAGCTTGACGCGGGCGCCGGTGGCTCGCACTTCGTTCAGCAAGCCGGCGTGGCGCGGCCGGTCGAGCATGATCACGGTCACGTCGCCAATCGACTTGCCGAGCACCTTCGCGACCCTGCTCAGGTTTTCCTTGACCGGCGCGTTGATGTCGATAACGTCGCGCGCTTCCGGGCCGACGGCGATCTTGTCCATGTAGAAGACTTCTTTGGGGCAGTTCATCGTCCCGCGCGAGGACATCGCGATCACGGCGATGGCGCCCGGCAGGCCCTTCGAGAGCAACGTCGTGCCGTCGATCGGGTCGACGGCGATGTCGACTGACGGCTCGGAGCCGTCACCGATCTCCTCGCCGTTGAACAGCATCGGCGCTTCATCTTTCTCGCCCTCGCCGATGACGACGACGCCGCTCATGCTCATCGCTCCGAGGATGAAGCGCATCGCGTCGACGGCGGCGCCATCGAGGAGGTTCTTGTCGCCCTTGCCCATGTGCACAGAGGCGGCCATAGCGGCGGCCTCCGTGACCCTTACGAGCTCCATCGCCAGGTTGCGTTCGACAGGTTGACGGTTCGTCATCTAGACCAAAGCCTCCCTTTTTGTCCCGCGAGACCGCCCTGTGGCGGCTGCAGCGCGGTTTTAGACCGTCCTCCGGCCCGCGAAACGTAACGGCCTGCTGCCGCGGTTCAGGTTATGAGAAAGCGGCGCTGGGGGACAGGGCCTTCCGGCCCTTTTCACTCGGCCTCGAAGCCTTCGCGCTTGCGAAACTCATCCCGTTCATAGTCCTCTTCGGAGCGCTGTTCGGCGGCGTCTTTGGTCAGCTCCAGCTGCTCCTGCACGGCTTCGCTGAGGCGGGCGCCGTACTCCTCGGCGCGCTTCGGCTCGCGCGCCTCGAGGACGTGGTCGAGGAAGGCGTAGTGGTTGCCGCCGAGGTAGTGCAGCGGCTTGAGGTCGTTCTCCTTGAGCAGCCAGTGGTCGTCGAACGCCTCATCGTCGGCCTGCACGGCAACGACGCGGGCGACGAAGAGGAAGTGGTCGCCGAACTCGATCGTGTTTTCGAGGGCGCACTCGATCCAGCCGACGCAGCCTTCGAGGAGGACCGTATCGACGAGGCGGGCGCGGAAGTGGGGCAGCTGCGTCATCTCCAGCTTGTCGTAGTCGGCGCCGGAGAGGCTGCCGAGGTACTGGACGTGGTGCAGAAGCTCGCGGCTCGGGATGTTGATCGCGAACTCGCTCGTCTTCTTGATCACGTCGTAGGTGTAACGCGACGGGTGCAGGGCGATGCCGATCAGCGGTGGCTTCGTGCTCAGCGGCATCGCGTAGGCGACCGGCGTGACGTTGTGGCGGCCGCGGTAGCTGCTGCTGACCAGCAGAACGGGGCCTCCGGTGAGCAGGCGCCGCGCGTCGAGGTCTTCGAGGTTTCTTCGCACGCCTTCGATTATCCACTACGTTGCGTCGCGCTGCGGGGCCGGCGCCGGCGGTGCACTTTCAGTAGCTCGAATCGTCGGGTTGTAACCGAGGCGTAGCGTCCTTCGACAAGCTCAGGAAGAAGTAAGAGGCGTTTCTCTCCTCATCCTGAGCCTGTCGAAGGACGCTATGCCTCGAACTCGCGATCTACGGTTGCAGGTTCAGACCCACGCGGCGTCAGTTCTTCTGCGTCGCCGCGATCGTCATCTGCAGCTTGACCCCGTCCTGTGCCTTGGCGATCGGCACCTCCGGCGGCTGGATGCCGAAGTCGCTCATGTTGAACGAGAGGTCGGCGATGCCGGTGAGCGCCTTGCCCTGGCGACGCGCCTTGACCGCCCAATCGACCTTCTTGCTGACGCCGTGGAGTGTCAGCGTCCCCGACATCGTCAGCGAGACCTCCGTGCCCTCAACGTAGTTCGCCGGGAAGGGCGAGATCGACTCGACGACGAACTCGGCGTTGGGGAAACGGCCCGTCTGGAGGACGTTCTGGCGCACGTAGTTGTCGCGCTGGCTCTCGTCCGTCTTCAGCTTCGTCAGATCGACGACGAACTTCGACTGCACGCCGGCCGCGAGGCCTGCCGGCGTCAGGTAGAGGTCGCCGGTGATGGCGTTGGTCGTGCCGACGGCCTGCGAGTCGGCGATGCCGCGCAGCGTTTCCTTGACGACGTACTTCACCTCGAGCGGCACGCCCGCAGTTGCGTCGATGACGAAGTGCAGCGTCCCGGCCGGCAGGGACGCATCGCTGCTGCTGGCGGTCGACGAGGCTGCCGGCGTGCCGCTCGAGGCGGTGGGGATCGCCGGCGCCTCCGTCTTCAGGTTGGCGTCGTCGCTACGCAGGACGAAGACGACGACGAGCGCGGCCACGCCGATGACGCCAAGCGCCACAAGGCCGCCGATGATTACGAAAGGTTTCTTCAAAACGCGTCTCCTGTGGCAGATCGACCGGTTCTCTCAGAGAGATACGTCTGGAGAGGAGGGGCCGGTCGCAAATCGGGCGCGCCAGTACGCGCCTCACGATCGGAGCGTAAAGCGGTGCGCTTACGAAGATGTTAAACGGTTGCTAACGGCCGGCAAGAAATCGTGGCGTTGCGTCAGCCGCGCTCCAGGTATTCGCCGGAGCGTGTGTCGACCTTGACCTTGTCGCCGGTGTTTACGAACAGCGGGACGTTGACCGTGAGCCCGGTCTCGAGCGTCGCGGGCTTGGTGCCGCCCTGGGCCGTGTCGCCTTTGAGGCCGGGGTCCGTCTGCGCGACGACGAGGACGACGGCGGCGGGCAGCTCGACGCTGATCGCTTCGTCGCCGTAGGTGAGGACCTGGCAGTCGTCGTTCTCGCGCAGGTAGTTCACGGCGTCGCCGACGCGGTCTCGATTGATCGCGATCTGGTCGTAGCTCTCTTTGTTCATGAAGTAGAGGATGTCGCCGTCGGCGTAGAGGTACTGAGAGGGCTGGCGCTCGACGCGGGCGCGCTGGAACCGGGCGCCCGCGTCGTAGGTCTGCTCGATCGTGTGACCGGCGCGGACGTCGCGCAGCTTCAGTTTGACCTTGGCGCCGCCGCGGCCCGTCTTGTTGTGCTCCCAATCGACGATGGCGTAAAGCGTGCCGTCAATCTCGATCGTCAGACCTTTGCGCAGGTCACCGGTATCGATCATCAGTCCCTCCAGCGTGCAAGCGTAGAAGAGGGCGGCTGTCAACCGCCCTCCGTTGGTTCAGAGTGCCCAACTAGTCTAACCGAAGGGGGTGGCCCCTTTTACCAGGGCCACCCCCTTCCTGAAGCGTAGTGATCTGAGCGGGAGCTTAGCGGCGGCTGAGCTTCCAGACTCCGGCGGCGCCTGCAAGCGCAAGCGGAGCAAGCATCGCCAACTGCAAGGCATAGCTGCCTCCACCGTCACTCGAAGGCAGGAGCCCGCCGTCACCGGTGCTTGGTGCGCTGAGGCCTCCGGCCGTAACCGTGATTACGCCCGCCATGCCCAGTGGTGCGTGCAGCAGGCAGATGTACGAATACGTGCCCGCCTTCGTGAACGTCAGCGAGAAGCTCGTGCTCGGCGTGAACATCGGGTTCAGGCTGATGATCCCGTTGACGTAGCCGGTGCCATCGAAGTTCTGTCGCGGCGTCGTCGGTATGAACGGGTTGCCGCCGCCGTTGAACGTGATCGTGTGCGGCACCGGGTTTGCCTGCCAAACGACGGTGTCACCGGTCTTGATCGTCAGCTGCGGCGAGTTGAACGCCATGACGTCAACAGTACCGCCGGTCACGGGCAGGCTGGCGCCGGTGCCCATCGTCCAGGTTGTCGTACCGTCGGCCTTGGTGACGGACGTAGCCTTCGGCAGCGCCGCCAGAGCGGCCTTGCCGGTCGCCAGCGCCGGCGGGACGCGCTGAGCGAATTGAGCGTTGGAGTCCGCTTGCGTCGTCGTGCCGGCTGAGTTGGCCGCTTGGACGGTAACGTCAGCCTCCATGCCGGGGTGGATTACGCAGACATAGTGATACTTTCCCGGGATCACGAACTGGACGCTGTACTGCGCCCCGCCGACGAGGAAGCCGGAGCTGATCTGGTAGCCGCCCGTGTACTGCACCCATGGGGTCGGGCCTACAGGGGCTTCGAAGTCAGCCGGTACGGGCTTGTTGGCCAGGAACGTGACCGTGTGCGGCTCCACGAGCGAGTTCGTCCATGAGACCGTGTCGCCGGCGTTGATCGTGACGTTCCCGGCACCGAAGACTTCGGCGGACACGAGCCCGTCTACTCCACCAACCGTGACCTGCAGCTCGTACGCCGCCTGACCACCGCCGTGGCCAAGGGCGAAGAAACCGCCCGCGCCGACAACCGTCGCGACAAGCATCACAACGGCCGCGGCCTTCCACGCTGTCATACGAGAGATTCTTGCTCTCACGAGGACACTCCTTTGCAACTAAGGGCGAAAAGGGCTTGCGGCAAGATGCTACGCGCCTACGCACCACGAATCAAGCGGCAAGCAGAAATATCTTTACGGAACGACGATCAACGTGCCGGTCATGCCCGTCGATTCGTGGATCGAACAGTAGAAGCCGTACGAGCCCGGCGCGGGCGCGGTGAAGCTGAGCGTGTAATTGCAGGGACCGTTGCAGATCGATCCTGCCGGGGCGCCGGGTACGCGAAAGATCAGATCGTGCCCCACGGACTGATCTTCGTTCCGGAAGGTAACGGTCACCAGCTGTCCCGCCTGCACAGTCACCGTCTTCGGCGCGAAATCCAGGAGGACGCCGCGAATCAGGGGGTTGTTATTGAAAGACGGGGGTGGCGGCGGTTGAGTTGGCTGCGGCGCGGTCGTCGGGGGAGGAGGGGTCGTAGGTTCGGGCAGTGGCGTGTTGGTCGGCAACGGTAGCGGCGTCGCGGTTGCAGTTGCGCTCGCAGCCGGCGCCGGCGAGGGTGTCGCCTCACGCACGGCAGTGGCGGTGGGTAGCGTCGAAGAGCCGGTGCTGCCGCCGCAAGCCACCGCGAGGAAGACGAATGCGAATGAAACACAGGCCAGGGTGCGCATGCCCATCAGTCTCCGAGTCTGTCAGCCTACGCTCAAGTCCGGGACACCGCGGAGCAGCGCCGTCGACCTCTCCCTCTGGCTGCCGCCATCTCCCTCTCCGCAGGCAGAGAGGGAGACCGAATCTGCGACGAACGCTGACAGCACGAACTGCTGGCTGACGCTGCAGGCCCGCGACGCCGTCGCTACGGCTGCTTCCCCTCTCTGCTTGCGGAGAGGGGACTGAGGGGATGAGGTCGTCGCCCCATCGTCAGCCGACGAAGTCGAGCTTCGGTGCGTGGGTGAAGGAGCAGCGCCGTCGACCTCTCCCTCTGGCTGCCGCCATCTCCCTCTCCGCACGCAGAGAGGGAGACCGACATTCGGGGGGATTTCGATGTGCAAGTCGCGTTCTGGCTGACGAGGTGGCTAGGGCTGAGCTTCCCCTCTCTGCTTGCGGAGAGGGGACTGAGGGGAGAGGTTCTACGCCCCGTCGTCAGCCGACGAAGTCGAGCTTGGGCGCGTGGGTGAAGCTGACGTACTTACCGTCCTTCATGTAACCCTGGTCCTCGATGCGGACGCCGCCCCAGCCCGGCAGGTAGATCCCCGGCTCCACCGTCAGCACCATCCCGTCCTCGATGACGTCCGGTGAGGTGCGGCCGACGCGCGGGCCCTCGTGCACCTGCAGGCCGACGCCGTGGCCGAGGCCGTGGCCGAAGCTATCGCCGTAGCCGGCCTCTTCGATAACGCGGTGGGCGAGGTTGTGCGCCTCTTCGCCGGTCATGCCGGTGCGGATCAGCTCCTCCGCCGTTAGCTGCGCCGTGAGGACGATGTCGTAGATCTGCTTGAACTTGTCGTCCGGTTTGCCGACGAAGACGGTGCGCGTCAGGTCGGACATGTAGCCGTCGAGGTTGACGCCCATGTCGATGACGACGCCATCGCCTTCGTTGATGACGTGGTCGCGCGGCTGGGCGTGGGGCATGGCGCCCCAGGGCCCGGCGGCGACGATCGTCGGGAAGGAGAGGCCCTCGGCGCCGTGCTCGCGCGCGTACTTCTCGATCTCCCAGGCGACGCGCTTCTCCGTCCAGCCCGGCTCGATGCGTCTCGCTACATCTTCAAACGCCGCGTCTCCGAGGTCGACGGCGGCCTGCAGCGCTTCGAGCTCGCCCGGCTCCTTGTAGATGCGCAGCGACTCGACGATGCCGTCGGCGGCGGCGAGGTGGGGACGGTCGGTCTCGGCCCCAGGCATCGAGGCGACGGCGTCGCGCAGCGACTTGTACATGCCGTAGGTGATCCCCTGCGACTCGAACGCCAGCTTCTTGCCGGCGATGCCCGCCTCGCCGATGAGCTGCGCCAGCCACGTCTTCATGCCGCCGTTCGCCTTGAACAGCGTGAAGTTCGGCGATTCGCGCTCCGCCTGCTCGAAGTAACGGAAGTCGACGGCGATGAACGCTTTGTCGGCCGTGATCAGCAGGTGGCCCATCGAGCCGCTGAAGTTGGAGAGGTAGCGGCGGTTGGCGCCGATCGTGTGGTGAATATCTTCCGCCGGGGCGCTAACAAAAAGACCGCCGAGGTCCTTCCCGGCGAGCTTCTCGCGCAGGCGCTGGACGCGTGCGTCCGTCGTCATTTCGGTCCTTCCTTCGCCAGCGCCACGAGGTAGTCGAGCGCGTAGAGGTAGCCGCGCCAGCCGAGGCCGGTGAGCATGCCTTTGCAGACGTCAGAGAGCATCGAGCGATGACGGAAGCGCTCGCGGGCGTAAACGTTGGAGATGTGCACCTCGACGGCGTTGAGGCCGCTGCCGGCGATGCAGTCGCGCAGAGCGATGCTCGTGTGGCTGTAGCCGCCGGCGTTGACGATCAGGCCATCGGCGTCTTTCTGGTGCTGCTGGATGAAGTCGATCAGCGCGCCCTCGCGGTTGTCCTGGAAGGCGGCGATCTCGACGCCGAGCTCAGCGGCTCGCGCCTCGACGCGGCCGACGATGTCGTCCAGCGTGTCGTAGCCGTAGATGTGCGGCTCGCGCTGGCCGAGCGTGTTGAGGTTTGGTCCGTTGACGACGAGTATGCGCATCGCCCCTCAGTTATACCGCGCGCAGAGGCGTTGCGTCATTCGGGACGAACCCTAAGGCTCACGAAGCGGTGAGAGGTTCCTCGCCGCTGCTCATCCTTCGGACTCGCGTTGCGAGGCCTCGGCTGCTTCGCTCAGGTTTGAGGAAAGGGAACCGAGGGGAGACCCCTCAGACTCCCCCCGCATGGGCTGCGCCCCCGCTACCCCTGCTGGCGCACAGATTTCTTCGTTCCTCAGAATGACAGAAGATCATCTCTGGCGAAGACGCTACGCCTCGATGCGCGGCAGCTTGCCCGATTGCCCGATTGCCCGTGGGGTGGTGTGGCGGTGAGGGGCGTCTACTGCCAGGGCGGCGAGGGGATGATCTTGTCAAACTCATCGCCGAGCCA
>DATDPC010000180.1:0-35764 GCA_035292965.1 Dehalococcoidia bacterium
GGGAGACCCCTCAGACTCCCCCCGCATGGGCTGCGCCCCCGCTACTCCCGCTGGCGTCGTCTGAATCTCGATAGGGTTGAGTTGCATCCGAAAAGGCCCAAAGCGCTATCTCGCGCTCGTCGCTGCGCATCCTTCGGCCCGCTTCGCTTGGCCTCGGCTGCTGCGCTCACGTAAGAGTAGAGGTTGCTGAGGGGTCTCCCCTCAGACTCCCCCGCATGGGCTTCGCCCCCGCTGCCCCTGCTGGCGTGGCCCAGAACCTCGACGGCGCTGGAGTGAAAAGAACGGCGGAGGTGAAAGCGGAGGTGAAACAAGAAAGGCGCGAAGTGGCGCCCTGAGTTCGTGCTCGTGTGCGGCAGCCCTATGCCGCCATGCAATGGCTACGTCTTGCGCTTCTCGAAGTCGTCCAGGTCGAGGCTCTCGATGAAGTCTTTGAAGGCGGACATCTTCTCGAGCTCTTCCGGGTTGACCTGGGAGAGGCGTTCGTCCAGGGCGCCGGGGACGCCGTTCTCCGAGTCCTTGTCGAGGAAGATGCCGGCGCGTTCGAGAACGGACTCGTCGGCGTAAATCGGTACCTGGGCGCGGACCGCGAGGGCGATCGCGTCGCTCGTGCGCGAGTCGATCTCGACCGTCGAGCCGTTGAGCTCGAGGACGATGCGGGCGTAGAAGGTGTCGTTGTTGAGGTCGTTCACGAGGACGTAGGAGACCTGGGCGCCGAGCGAATCGACGATGTTGCGCATGAGGTCATGGGTCTGCGGCCGCGGCGGCTGGACATCGCCGAGGCGCATGGCGATTGCTTCTGCCTCCATCGGCCCGATCCAGATGAGAAGGTAGCGGTCCGCGTCCTTCTCCTTGAGGATGACGACGCGGTTGTAGTTCTGCATGCTGACGCGGACGAATTCGACTGACATCTCGATCACGGTCGTCCACCTCCTCAGGCAGTATCGGGCGGATTCAGTCTAGGGTTTGGCGAGGCGGGGCGTCAACGCGCCGCCGGCCCGTCTCGGCCTGGAAAAGGTTGGGCGGGCACGTCGCCGCGCCCGCCCAACTCAGGTTCGGATTCGCTCAAGCTACGCCCGGCGGAATCTCCACGCGCCCAGGAGGCCGGCAGCCAGCACCAACGACGCCGCCAGGACGAGAGCCATGGGCTCGGACGATCTCGTGGCCGCGAGGCCGGCGTCACCGGTGCTCGGCGGCTTTAGCGTGCCGGTCGCGGGCGCCGCGCTTGGCGGCGGTGCGGCAGCGGCGGCGCTCGCCTTTACGGCCGCCTGCGGCTCTATGCCGGCGATGATGGCGCCAACGACGCTGCCGACGTTGTTCTTCACCCGCCGGCCGGAGGGGGAGCAGAAGGCTGGTACGTCGTCGTTCTCGCGACAATTGCCGATCTGGTCCTGGTTCCCGGGGCAGATCTCCTCGCCGTTGCAGGACCCGTTGCCGATTTGGCCGCTGCCGCCGTCAAAACCGTTGTAAATGCAGGCGTATTGGCCATTGCAGGAATCATGGCCGATTTCGCCGCTACCGCCAAGGCCGTTGTAGAAACAGGCTTGGTAGGCATTGCAGGACTGATCACCGATATTGCCGCCGCCGACATAGCCGTTGAAGTAGCAGGCGTAAGAGTCATTGCAGGACTCATCGCCGATAGCGCCGTTTCCGGCAAAGCCGTTGTAGTAGCAGGCCTGGTAGCTGTTGCAGGAATCATCGCCGACGGCGCCGCCGCCGACATAGCCGTTTTCGTAGCATGCGTATTCCGCATTGCAGGAATCATCGCCGATGGTGCCGTTTCCGGCAAAGCCGTTGTAGACGCAGGCTTGGTAGCCATTGCAGGAATCATCGCCGACGACGCCGCTGCCCTGGTCGCCGTTGAAGTAGCAGGCGTAGTCGCCGTTGCAGGAGTTCGCACCGATGTCGCCGTCGTTGCCGCGGCAGGCTTCGAAGCCGTTGCAGGAGTTCTCGCCGATGGTGCCGGCGTTGCCGGTGCAAGCGTCGGTACCGACGCAGCTGGCCGCGGCGGCTGTCTCGGGCTTCGCCACGTCGGTCGCGAAGAACAGAGTTACGGCAAGGAAGGCGCCGAGGATAAGGACGAATCGCTGGGTGTTGAGCATCGCTTGGGTCTCCTACCGCTGAGGCCGGCCTGGCTAGCAGGGGCTATTGATCGGGAGCCGTTGCAGGCTGAGGCCCTCGACTCACGCTCGCCCATTGCAATTCCATTGCAATCCCCCGGAGCTTAAACGATATGCGGAAACGCGACAACTGGCATCGTGGCGCGTCAACGGCGCGGCATTTCCGTATCAGCCTGCGGACTCGGGTCAGGCAGGGTAAGCCCCGAGATGACGCCCTGAATCTGGACGGCGGACAACGATCGAGGTGTGGCCCTACGCCCGGCGGAATCTCCACGCGCCCAGCAGGCCGGCTGCCAGCACCAACGACGCCGCGAGGACGAGCGCCGCCGGCTCGGACGACCTCGTCGCCGCGAGACCGGCATCACCGGTGCTCGGCGGCTTCAGCGTGCCGGTTGCTGGGGCGCCGGCCGCAGGCGCTTGCGCCGTCGGTGAGGCGTTGGGGTTGCCGAAGATACCGGCGATGGCGCCGCTGACGTTGTTCTTGGTCCGCCGCCCGGAGGGTGAACAGAAGGCCGGCGTGTCGTCATTCTCGCGGCAGTCGCCGATCTGCGTCTGGTTTCCGCTACAGATCGCTTCGCCGTTGCAGGAACCGTCACCGATGCTACTGCTGGTGCCCTTGATGCCGGCAAAATAGCAGGCTTCCGTGGCGTTGCAGGAGAAGTCACCGATGACACCGCTGCCGCTGGTGCCGTTGTAGTAACAGGCGTTGGAGGCGTTGCAGGAGCCGTCGCCGATTTCGCTGAAGCCGCCCACGCCGCTGTAGTAGCAGCCATCAAAGGCATTGCAGGACCCGTCGCCCACGCTCCCCTGGCCGCTCTCTCCGAGGTAGTAGCAGGAGGAGTCGTCGTTGCATGATCCGTCGCCGACGCTGCTGTCGCCGCCGATGGCGCCGTTGTAGTAGCAGGCGTCGAAGGCGCTGCAGGAGCCACTGCCGACGCTCGCGTTGCCGGCACGGCCGAAGTAGTAGCAGGCGGAGTCGTCATTGCAGGAGTTAGCGCCGATGTCACTATTGCCGCCGCCCTGACCGCTGTAGTAGCAGGCATCGAAGCCGTTGCACGACCCGTTGTGGACGACCACGTGGCCACCGTCGTTGCCGATGTAGTAGCAGGCGGAGTCGCCGTTGCAGGCATCGTTGCCGATCGTGACGTCGCCGCCGTCAGTGGCGCCGCGGTAACAAGCGTCGAAGCCGTTGCAGGAGTTGGCGCCGATGTCGGCCTCGTTGTTCCAGCAAGCAAAGTCACCGTTACAGGAGTTGTCACCGATGCTGCCCGTGTTGCCCAGGCAGGCGTCGGTTCCCTGACAGCTGTTGGCCGCAATGGTTGGCGCGGGCTTCGCAACGTCAGTCGCGAAGAACAGCGTTAGGGCAAGGAAGGCGCCGAGGATAAGGACGAATCGCTGGGTGTTGAGCATCGATTGGGTCTCCTGCCGCTGAGGCCATAGAATGGTCGGGAGAGCCGCCGCAGACCCAAGCCTGCGTTCCATGCTCGCCCTTGCGATTTCCTGGAGCTTAGACGATTGATAAACGTGGCGACAACCAGCACGGGCAGGCTATTCGCCTACGCCCGGCGGAATCTCCAGGCGCCCAGCAGGCCGGCAGCCAGCACCAACGACGCCGCCAGGACGAGTGCTGTCTGCTCGGACGATCTCGTCGCCGCCAGGCCGGCGTCACCGGTGCTCGGCGGCTTCAGCGTGCCCGTCGCCGGCGCTGCGGCTGCCGCGGGCGCCTGCGACGTCGGCGAGGCGTTGGGGTTGCCGAAGATACTGGCGATGGCGCCGCTGACGTTGTTCTTGGTCCGCCGGCCGGAGGGTTCACAGAAGGCAGGCGTGTCGTCATTCTCGCGGCAGTCGCCGATCTGCGTCTGGTTCTGGACGCAGACCTGATCGCCGTTGCACGACCCGTCACCGATGCTACCGCTGCCTTCTTCGCCGTTGTTCGAGCAGGCATGGTCGCCGTTGCAGGAGCCGTCGCCGACGCTGCCGCTGCCGAAGTAGCCGTTGAGGGTGCAGGCGAAGTCGCCATTGCAGGAGCCTTCTCCGACGCTGCTGCTAGCGTTAGAGCCGCTGTCGAAGCAGGCTTCCACGCCGTTGCACGAGTTGTCGCCGATAGTTGCGTCACCGCCGGTGCCGGCGAGTCTACAAGATGCTGCTCCCCCGTTGCAGGAGCCGGCGCCGATCGTTGCATGGCCGCCGTCATCTCCCGCGTGGTCGCACGCCTGGGTCGCGTCGCAGGAATTGTCGCCAATGCTACCGTTGCCTTGATAGCCATTGTTTGTGCAGGCATGGTCGCCATTGCACGAGTTGCTGCCGATTGAGCTGGAACCGCCCTGTCCGCCGCTGTCAGAACAGGCGAAGTCGCCGTTGCAGGAGCCATCACCGGCGGCGAACGAGCCGTTCTCGCCGGCGAAGTAGCAGGCTTGCTGGCCGTTGCAGGAATTGTCGCCGACGTCCCCGTCCTTGAAGTAACAGGCGCGGTCGCCGTTGCAGGAGTTGGCGCCGATGGAGCCACTGGCGCCGGTGCAAGCGTCCGTACCGACGCAGCTGGCGGCCAGGGCTACGTTCGGCCGAGCCACCCCGGTGCTGAAGAAGAGAGCGAGCGCCAGGATGGCTGCGACCGCTACCGAAAGCTTGATCCTGGACATTGGGCGATGCTCCTAGGCTACCGGTGCCGCACAGAGCTTAGCCGATGGTCAGTTAGCGCTTCAACCCGAACTAACGCGTGACTGTCTCCGCCGGGCCCATGGTCACCGCGACGCGGCTGCTGTGCGCCTAGAGGCCGGCAGCAGCTTTGGCTATGCCTTTCGACGCCTCGCTGCCGCTGCGAAGGCCAATGCCAGGACGAAGCCTGCAACAAGCGGCGCAATGTCCCTGGAGGAGCTGCCGCCGGCGAGACCGGCGTCGCCGGTGCTCGGTGGCTTCAGCGTGGCCGCGGCGGCCTGCGGCGTCGTCGCCGCAACCGCAGCTCCGGCCGCTGCCGTCTGGTTCTTCTTCGCCGCGCCGCTCAAGACATTGCCGAGCGCGCCGGCGACGTTCTCGCGCGGGTTGCGGGAGTGCGCCGAGCATTCAGCGATGAAGACATCGTTGTTGTCGCAATCGCCGATGCTGCCGTTGAGGCTGTAGCAGACGGAGTCGCCGTTGCAGGCGTTGTTACCAACGTCGCCGGGTATGTCAAAGGCGAATGTAGAGCACGCCTGGTAACCGTTGCACGAGTCGTGGCCAACGCTCGTGGTCATGTAGAAACCGATTTCGTAGCAGCTGTAGTCACCCGTCCCGCAGGAGCCGTCGCCAATCTCGACAGAGCCGTAAAAGCCCACGTAGATACAAGCGTAGTAGCCGTTGCAGGCATCGTCGCCGATCATGGCGTTGCCGTTGTAGCCCGCCTGGAAGCAGGCGTAGCCGTTTCCGTCGCATGACCCGTCGCCGACGGCCGCGCTGCCATAGAAGGCCATGTAGTAGCAGCCCTCGAAGGAGTTGCAGGAGTCGTCGCCGATCGTGGCGGAGCCGTAGAGGCCGATCTCGTAGCAGGCCACGTACTCATTGCAGGATCCGTCACCTACCGTGGCTTGGGCGTAATAGCCGATCGCGTAACAGGCGTAGTAGCCGTTGCAGGAGCCATCGCCTATGGCGGACGTGCCGCCCGAGGCGCCGGCATATGCGCATGCACTTTCTGCGTTGCAGGAGTTGTCGCCGATCACGCCGGTGGCGTTGTAACAGGCCTGGTAACCGTTACAGGAGTTGTCGCCGATAGACGCGGTTGTGCCATCGCACGCCTGGGTCCCCTGGCAGCTGTTAGCGGCGTGCACGGGCACGGGACTGGAGATGCCCGTCGTCGCGAACAACGACACGGCCAGCAGCGCCCCGAGGGCAATCAAGACGAGCTTTCGGGTAACCTGCATTTCGCGTTCCTTGCGCTAGGCCGCTGCTCGCGGCACTCCAGAAGCAGCCGGAGAGGCGCGCTGGCGTTCGCCGGCTTGCGATACTCCGCTGTATTTGATCTGGCGGCAGATTAGACGATTCTGTAATGAACTACAACTGTTCCGAGCGTCCGTAATCGAGGCTTAACCTTGTCCGCTCTCGGGTGCGGGCGGACCCATGGTCACGACGACGCGGCTGCTCCGCACCTGCGACCATGCAGCCGCAAGCAGCGCGCCGATGCCGGCGCAGACGAGCACCGGCTCGACACCGACGCCATCGGCGACGAGGCCGGCAAGGACGACGGGCACGATGGCAACGAGGTTGCTCAGCACCGCCTGCGCCGCGAAGACGCGGCCCTGCATCTCCATCGGGATGCGTTCGTTCAGCAGCACTCGGCCCATCGTCAGGACGACCGTGAGCGAGAAGCCGTAGAGGTTGGCGAAGAAGATTGTCACGGCTATTCGCGCCGCCTGCTCGTTCAGCGGGCCGGGGTGGAACATCCCCAGCGGGTTGATCGATTGCACGACGTCGGCGCTGCCGGGGACGAAGCCCATGAAGATCAGCGCCGCCGCCATCAGCACGTAGGCGGAGCTGATCGTCACGAGCCGATTGAGGCGGTTCGAGAGGTACTCTACGCTGCGCAGCCCCAGGAACACGGCGATGCCGACGGGGGCGAGGACGAAGACGATGTTCTCCGGCTCGATCTTCAGCACCTGGGTCGAGAACTTCGGCAGCATCGTCGCGATGATCAGCGTCGACGTCGTCGTGACGACGAGGAGGATCAGCGCCAGGAACGCCGTCGGGTCGCGCGAGAGGCGGATCCAGGCCTCGGCGAACTCGCGGCGCACCGCCTTCAGAGAGACGGGGCGGTTGTCTTCCTCAGCCCGGAAGTGGAACTGCGGGATGATCGTGATCAAGCCCGCAGAGAGGACGTAGAGGCCGACGAGGATGAAGAGCAGCGCGTCTTCCGCGTTCGTCTTGAGGAAGATCGGCGCCAGCACGAGCAGGCCCAGCACCTGCGCCGCCAGCGTCCCGAGGTTGATGAACGCGCTCGCCGCGAGCAAGCGCTGCGAACGGACGATGTGGGGCACGACGGCGCCCTCCGCCGGCGTCGCGAACTGGCTGACGATGCCGAGGCCGAGCGATACGGCGTAGAGCGCCGGCAGGCTGTCCTTAGCGCCGATCAGGATGAAGCAGAGCACCGCGCGCATGACGCAGGCGCAGAACAAGATCAGGCCGCGCGGCAGCCGGTCCGTCGCGACGCCGGAGATCGCGCCGAGCAGCGCCGAGGGGACAATCAGCGTCAGCAGCAGGATGCCCGTCGCGATCGCCGAGGCCGAGTGCTTGATCGTGAAGACGAGCAGCGTGTAGGTCAGCGCGTTCGTCGCGCCGTGGCTGGCGAGTCGCATGAACCAGAAGTAGCGAAACGAAGGGTCGTCCAGCAGGTCGATCCATTGCGCCAGGAGAAAGCGGTTGCCGCGCCGCCGCGGCGATGCAGCGACCTCTGCCATTACCTCGGCGCGCCTTCCGCCGGCTGGGCGTGGGAGACGAACTCGCGCAGGCGCTTCTCCAGCGTGCGGCGCTCCAGCAGGACGCGCCGGCTGCAGCCGAGGCAGCGCAGGCCGATGTCGGCGCCGAGACGCACGACCTCCCAGTCGAAGCCGCCGCAAGGGTGCGCCTTGCGAAGCCTGACGACGTCGCCGAGGTTCAGCTCGAGAACCGTGGCTAGGCCTCCGATGCGATCTTGCGCTCTTCGCGGTATCGCTCGATGTGGTCCCGCAGCTGGATCGCGGCGGAGCGCGCCGCCATCCCGTAGTCATCGCCGCGCGAGGCGTAGAGGACGGAGCGCGAGGCGTTGACGATGATGCCGCCGTTGTCAGCGTCGAGGCCGGCGACGACGGCTTCGCGGAGGCTGCCCTCCTGCGCGCCGATGCCCGGTACCAGAATCGGCATGTCTGGGCAGATCTCGCGCGCCAGCTTGAGCTGCGCCGGGTAGGTGGCGCCCATGACGATGCCAACGTTGCCGCGCGTGTTCCACTCGCGCGCCTTCAGCGCAACTGCCTGCCACAGCGGGTACTTCTGGCCGCGGTCCTCCACGACGAGGTCCTGGAAGTCGATCGCGCTCGGGTTCGACATGCGGCAGAGGATGATCACGCCCTTGTCGGCGTACTCGAGGAAGGGCTCGACGGCGTCCTTGCCGCCGTAGGCGTTGACCGTCATCGCGTCGCAGCCGAGCACGTCGAAGATCGCGCGGGCGTAGGCGGCGGACGTGTTGCCGATGTCGCCGCGCTTGGCGTCGGCGATGACCGGGATCTCGGGCGGAATGACGGCGAGCGTCTGCTTCAGCGCGTCCCAGCCCTCGTCGCCCAGCGCCTCGTAGAACGCGAGGTTCGGCTTGTAGGCGCAGACGAGGTCGGCGGTCGCGTCGACGATCGTCTTCGTGAATTCGGCGACGTCCTCGATCGGCATGAGCGAGGGGTCGGGGTCGAGGCCGACGCAGACGAGGCTGTGGTTCTGCTCGGCGGCGGCCCGCAGCTTAGCGAGGAAGGGCTCGGCCATAGCGTGCTCATTGTAGCTGGCGCGCGCGGCAGGATGTAGTTTCGAACCGTGGTGGGTAATGACGGTCCCTGCGGGTTGAAACCCGCAGCTTCTACAACGAAACGCACGAACAGCTGAACACCCGCGAAGCTGCGGGATTCATCCCGCAGAGTTTGTCTTCACTCTATTGGGATCGTCTGTGGCTCTACGCCCCCTGCAGCTTCTCGAGGTCCTCGCGCAGGCGGGTTACGTCCCCGGGGCGGGCGGCGATCCCGCCGTAGCGTGACTCGTCGAAGGCGGAGGTGATCCGGGCTGAGGCCTCGCCGCGCAGGGTGCGCTGGAGGCGCGGCAGCAGCTCGTCCGGCGTCTCCGGCGGCCGTCGCTCGACGCCGCGCCGCTCAGCCAGGGCGAGCATCTCGAAGTAGATGCGGCGTGTCGGGTCGCCGCCGGGCCGACCGCCGAAGCTGCGCAGCCGGCTCATCAGCGAGCCGAACCAGGAGTTGGGCTGCACCGGCCCCGGCGGCACCTGGGCGATCGCTTCGTGCACCTCGGTGGGGCTCTTCGGCAGCAAGTAGCGAGCGAAGACCAGAGCCGTGCCCAGGATCCCCAGGGCGACCGCGATGAAGGTCACGGCGAGATGGAAGACGACGCTTACCCAGTGGTTGGCGCCGCCGCCATCGCCCTGGGGCAGTTGGTCCGGCGGCGGCGCACCCGGGTCGGGCTGGTTCTGCAGCAGGTCTTCCCGCGGCTTACTGCCGAGGATGTTCTCGAACATCCAGCGCACGGCGATCAGCACGCCATCAAAGACGTAGACGATGGGATAGAGGATGTAGTACAGCGCGTGGCCGAGCAGCCACGCCAGCGGCCGCACGACGTCGCCGAGGACGTTCTGGGCCGTATCCATGCTGACGACGGCGAAGAGCAGCGCCACGAGCGATACGACAACGACGGCGCCGCCGACACCGGCGAGCCAGGTCCAGCCGAAGGAGCGGCCGAAGCTGCTCTCAGCCCGTGCGGCGTGCGCCAGGCCGATCGTCAGCAGGCCGAGCGCGACGTAGGGCACGGCGACGTAGCGTACCAGCGCCGGCGCGTCCGTCGCCTCGCCGATCACCTCGGCGACGCCGACGATCAGCAGGCCGATGGCGAAGCTGCTGGCGATGTAGTTGAAGGAGATGCCCTGCTGGCCGCGGATGATGCCGCGCAGCCAGATCACCCAGAGCAGCGGTATGCCGAAGAACGACGTCTGGTGATCGCGGATCGTCGGGCCGAAGCGGCTGTTGAGGTCGTCCGCCCAGGTGAAGTCCCAGAAGCGCAGGTCGCCGAAGAAGTCGGCGCGAATGATCATATAGAAGAGGAGGAAGGAGAGGATCACGCCCCAGACCTTCAGCAGGCTCTCGCCCAGAAGCGATCCCTGGAGGCCGCGCGAGATCGCGTAGGAGCAGAAGACGATCGCGAAGACGCCGAGGAAGCTCGGCTTCTCGTCTACGTCGCTGACGGCCATGAGCGCGCCGAGCAACGCGTAGATCCAGAGCGACTCCATCGTCAGCAGCGCCACTTCCGTCAGCGGACGGCGCCAGGCGAAGTTCACGCCGGCGCCAGCCCGTCTTTGCCCCCAAGCGCCAGCAACGCCTCGCTGACGTTCTCGACGCGGATCTTGTCGAGGTCTTCCTCGAACTCGTGGTCCGCGAGCGAGACGACGACGACCGTATGCCCCGCCCGCGATACGCGCCGCAGCGAGGCCGCCAGCGGTTCGTCCATGCGCGCCGTGACGCAGACCATCGTTGCGCCGAAGGGGAAGCGCTGCGCCTCCTTCTCGATAACGTTCTCGAGGCCGGTCAGCGTCAGCGGGCCGATGCCGGCGAGAGCTTCGAGGATGCGCGAGAGCTGGTCGGAGTGACGCCCGGGCGGGATGCGCATCGGCCGGTCGGACTCGGGGTAGGAGCCGTTGGCGAGGAGGCCGACGGCGTAGCCGGTATCGAAGCCGTGGCGCGCGATCGAACCGGTGACGCTGAGCAGGCTCTCGAGCAGCTCCGGCACGTAGCCTTCCCAGGAACCGCGCAGCGTGTGCACGTTCATCGCGATGTAGAGGTGCTGCGTGCTGGAGGGCTCGTAGACGCGCGAGCGCAGCTCGCCGCTACGCGCCGTCGCCTTCCAGTCGATGCGCCGCATCGGGTCGCCGGGGCGGTAGTCACGCAGCCCGGCGATGCGGCTGGGGTCTTCGAAGATGCGCTCGCGGCCCTTGAGCTCGCCGAACGGGCGCTCCGGCGGAAGGCCCAGCTCCGGCAGCGAGTAGAGCTTCGGGTAGATCAGGACCGAGTCCAGGTGCTCGTCGTCGCGTTCCTCCCGGAAGAAGCCGAAGGGGTCGCCCGAGATCAGGCGCGACGGGCCAAGACGGTAGTAGCCGCGCGCGGCGGTGTGGAAGGTCAGCGGCCAGCTCGTGCGCTCGAACCAGCTGAGGTGGGTTGAGCGGACGATGTTGACGTAGTTCGGCGAGCTCGACGGCGCCAGGTGCAGCTCGTCGACGATCGCGTTTTCAGGGATCGCGTCGCGCACCTCGATCCAGGGGACAGGCAGCCATTTATCGTTTCGCAGGCGCAGCGTCAGCGAGAGGTCTTCGCCGGCGAAGGCGCGGTTCTCTGGGATGAAGCGCTCGTAGCGCACGTTGTCGAGGACGTGGCGCTTCCAGTACGTCGCCCCGAGGCCGGCAGCGGCGATGGCGAAGCCAACGCCGAACATCGCGCCGTTGCCAATCGCAACGCCGACGAGCGCAAAGCCAATCGCGATCTGGGGCCAGTAGCGGGCGAGCCACATACGCCGCCCCTAGACCCCCCGACCACGGGCAAACAGGCAAACTCGCAAACGGGCAAAAGAGCCCGTTATCGCGAATTCGCTAGCACAACCGTCTTTGCCTGTTTGCCCGTTTGCCCGTTTGCCCGTCGCACACCGAGCGCGTGCGGACGCTGCAAGGCCCCGAGACGCCACGTTAACCCTCGACGGGGACGGGGACGGTTTCGAGGACCTCTTGCAGCACGCCCTCGGCGTCGCGGCCGCGCAGGCGCGTCTGCGAGTTGAGGATGGCGCGGTGGGCGAGGACGTAGGGCGCCAGGAACTTGACGTCGTCGGGGAGGACGAAGTCGCGGCCGCGGATGGCGGCGAGGGCGCGGGCGCCGCGGAACAAGCTGAGGCTGCCGCGAGGGCTTGCGCCCAGCTCGTAGGCGGCGTGCTTGCGCGTCGCCTGCACGAGCCTCACTACATATGTCCGCACCGAGGGCTCGCAGTAGACGCTCGAGACCATGCCGGCGAGGTCGACAAGCTCGTCGGCCGTGACCACGGGCTGCAGGTCGTCCATCGGGTTGGCATCCTCGAAGCGCAGGAGGATCGTTTCTTCCTCCGCCTCTTCCGGGTAGCCGAGCTTCAGCTTGATGAAGAAGCGGTCCAGCTGCGCTTCCGGCAGCGGGAACGTCCCTTCGAGCTCGATCGGGTTCTGCGTCGCCATGACGAGAAAGGGCGCCGGCAGCTTCAGCGTCATCCCTTCGATCGTGACCTGGCGCTCCTCCATCGCCTCCAGCAGGGCGCTCTGGGTTCGCGGTGTCGCGCGGTTGATCTCGTCGGCGAGGACGATGTTGGCGATGATCGGCCCGGGGCGAAACTCGAACTCGCCCGACTTCTGGTTGTAGAAGTTGATGCCGGTGATGTCGGACGGCATGACGTCCGGCGTGAACTGGATGCGCTTGAACGAAGCGCCGATCGAGCGCGCCACGGCCTTCGCCAGCGTCGTCTTGCCGATGCCGGGCACGTCCTCGAACAGGATGTGGCCGTCTGAGAGCAGCGCAACCAGGACGAGATCGATCACGTCCTCTTTGCCGACAACGACGCGGGCGATGTTGGCGCGGATGCGGTCGGCGGCGGCCTTGATCGCGGCTGAGGCGGCGGTTGCGGTGGCGCGGTCGCGTGTTTCGCTCGTCATAGTCCAGAAAGAATAGCGTAATGCCGGCGGCTGTAGTTCTCTAAACCCTCGCCATCGAGGAGGGTATATCCTCAGGATCGAGATGTCAGAAGCACACGCAGCCTCCGAAAGCGCCTTCGCCACCGCCCAGTCTCAGCTACGCAGCGTCGCCGGGATGCTAGGCCTCGATGCCGGCCTGACGGAGGTGCTTGCCCACCCGAAGCGCGAGCTGACGGTTAACTTCCCGGTGCGCATGGACAACGGCGCGACGCGGGTCTTCACCGGCTATCGCGTCCAGCACAACGAAGCGCGGGGGCCCGTGAAGGGTGGCATCCGCTACAGCCCAATGGTCTCGCTGGACGAAGTGCGGGCGCTGGCGATGTGGATGACCTGGAAGTGCGCCGTCGTCAACCTGCCGTACGGTGGCGCCAAGGGCGGCGTCATCGTCGATACGAAGGCGCTGTCGGAGAGCGAGCTCGAGCGGATGACGCGCCGCTACGCCGCCGAGATCTCGATCGTCATCGGGCCGAACCGGGATATCCCGGCGCCCGACCTCGGCACGGACGGCCGGATCATGGCCTGGATCATGGACACGTACAGCATGCAACAGGGCCACTCGGAGCCGGGTGTCGTCACCGGCAAGCCGATCGAGATCGGCGGCAGCAACGGCCGTGTCGAGGCGACAGGCCGCGGCGCGCTGTTCATCACGCAGGAAGCCTGCCGGGCGCGCGGCATGGCGCTCGAGGGCGCCTCCGTCGCCGTGCAGGGATTCGGCAACGTTGGCGGCGTCGCGTCGCGGCTGCTGAAGCAGGCAGGCGCGAAGGTCGTCGCCGTCAGCGACTCGATCGGCGGCGTCTACAGCGAGCAGGGCCTCGACGTCGAAGCGCTGTACGCGCACCGTCAGGCCGGCGGCATCCTCAACCAGCATCCGCTAAAGCACAGCGACATCACCAACGCCGAGTTGCTGGAGCTGCCGGTCGATATCCTGATCCCGGCGGCAATCGAGGGTCAGATCACGGAGCAGAACGCGCCGAAGATCCGCGCCGGCATGATCATCGAGGCGGCGAACGGCCCGACGACGTCTGGCGGCGACAAGATCCTGGCGGAGCGAGATATCTACGTCGTGCCTGACATCCTCGCCAACGCCGGCGGTGTCGTCGTCTCCTACTTCGAGTGGGTTCAGGACCTGCAGTCCTACTTCTGGGAGGAGGCCGAGGTCAACCAGCGCATGCAGAAGATCATGACGCGCGCCTTCGCCGAGGTGAGCTCGATGGCGCAGGAGCGCAAGCTACGCCTGCGCGAGGCCGCCTACATCGTCGCCCTGCAGCGCGTCGTCCAGGCGATCAAGCTGCGCGGCATCTACCCTTAGACGCTTACTCAGACGAATTCGACTTCGAGCTCTTGACGCTGGTTGCTTGCGGCTCCGACGTTTCCGGCAGCGCCGCTTCGCGCTGCATGTTCATCGCCGTCATGCTCTGGTGGCGCTGCTGCTGCGTGTGCGCCGGCTCATGGGCGCGCTCGGTCGCTTCGTCTTCGGCGGTTGGTTTTTCGCCCATCGTGCGCGGATTATAGCGCCGCTAGCGGCGCGGCTCCCAGCTGAAGTAGCGCGCCGCGATTACGGCGCCGGCGACGCCCCAGGCGACCAGGACGATGACGTCTTTCGCAACCAGGCCGCTGCCGGGTGTGTATGGGTTGAAGGCGTCGTGCAGCGCGCCTGCCATGTGGCTAACGGGAAACACCGAGGCGAGGCTGGTGATCCAGTGGGGCGAGTTCGCGGTCGGGATGAAGACGTCGGAAATGAAAAGCAGGGGCAGGATCGTCGCGTTGACGATCGCCGGTGCAGCGTCGGCGTTGGGGATGATAGCCGTGATCGCGAGGCCGAGCGCGCAGAAGGTCGCGGCCCCGATCACGAGGACGGCGAACGCGGCGGGCAGCTTGTCGGTCTGCACGTCGACGCCGTAGAAGACCATGCCGGCCCCCAGCACAATCGTAACGAGCAGGATCATCGACCAGACCGACTGCGTGATGCGCCCGCCGAGGTACGCGACCGGCGGCAGCGGCGCGCCGCGGACGCGCTTGAGGACGCCGCGGTCGCGCGCGAACGCGACGGTCTGCGCCATGCCGGTGAAGCACGTGTTGATCACCGACAGCGCGATGATCGCCGGCACGTAGAACGTCGACGTATCAACCCTGCCGCCGGAGACCTCGATCTCGTTGTCGCCAAAGACGACGTTGAAGATGACGAGGAACATCAGCGGGAAGATGAAGGTGAAGAACGCCGCCGCCGGGTTGCGCCAGAAGGCGCGGTTCTCGTAGAGGGCCTGACGCAGCATCAGCTTCAGCGTCGTCATTCCGGCGCCTCCACTTCGTTCACCAGCCTCAGGTACGTATCCTCCAGCGTCGGCCGCGAAACGGTCAGCTCCGGCAGCTCGATGCCGCGCTCGCGTGCCCGGGTCGTGAGCACGGCCAGCGTCGCCGTCGGCTTCAGTGTCGAGATCGACACGTAGCCGGCGGTCGTCGTGGCTGCATCGATGTTCGAGAGGAGGTCGCCGGCGGCTTCGGGTGCGCGGAAGCGGATCAGGCTGTGCGGGTTCTGCTCGCCGAGTTCCGCGGGGGCGCCTTCGGCCACGATCACGCCGCGTCGCATGATCGCCACGCGGTCGGCGAGGTACTCGGCCTCCTCCATGTAATGCGTTGTCAGCAAGATCGTCTTACCGAGCGCCTGCAGGCCGCGCACCATCTCCCAGGCCTCGCGGCGCGCCGCCGGGTCGAAGCCGGTTGTCGGCTCGTCCAGGAAAAGCAGCTGCGGATTGCCGGCGAGGCCGATCGCGACGTCGAGGCGGCGCTGCTGACCGCCGGAGAGGCGGCGGACGCGCTGGCGCCGCTGCTCGGTGAGGCCGACCAGGTGCAGGACTACATCGACGGGCAGCGGGTCCGCGTAGTACCCGCCGAACATGCGCACCGTCTCTTCGACCGTGAGGTAGGGCTCCACGCTCGGCTCCTGCAGGACGATGCCGATGCGTTCCTTGAACGAGCGCTCCTGGCGCCCGGGGTCAAAGCCGAGGACGCTGACCTCGCCGTCGCTGCGCTCGCGGTAGCCCTCGAGGATTTCGACGGTCGTAGTCTTGCCGGCGCCGTTGGGTCCGAGCAGCGCGAACACCTCGCCGCGCGCGACGCGTAGATCGATGCCGGCCACGGCCTCGAAGGCGCCGTAGCGCTTCGTCAGGCCGCGCACTTCGATGGCGACGTCGTTGGTCACGGAGGGATCGTAGCGCGATCTAGCTGACGAGCGCGAGCAGGGCCAGCTGCTGCGCCGGCGGCGGCGGTTCGATCAGGCCCGCGCGCGAGGCGGTGACGTTGTAGCGCTCGCGAAACTCGGCGACGCGTCGCAGTGCCGGCGCCTTCGCTTCTTCGGGCAAATAGGCGTCGCGGGCGTAGAGCTCGCGGTAGCGCTGCAGCAGGTCGGGCCAGTCACGCGCCAGGTGGGAGAGGAAGTGCTCGCGGGTCCCGGCGCGCAGGAAGAGGACGTTCGCCCAGACGTTCGATGCCCCCGCCTCTCGCGCTGAGCGAACGACCTCTTCAATCTGCGCCGGGCTATCCGAGATGCCTGGGAGCAGCGGCGCCATCGCCACGCTGACCTCGATGCCCGCATCGGCGAGGGCGCGCACGGCCCGCAGCCTCTGACGCGGCGGTGAGGTTCCCGGCTCCGTCTTGCGCCAGACGTCTGCGTCCAGCGTCGGTATCGATACGTTGATGCCAACCCGCGCCCGCCGCGACGCTTCCTGCAGCACGTCGACGTCGCGGACGATCATCGGGCCGCGCGTGATCATGCCGAAAGGGTTGTGCACGCTCGCCAGCGCCTCGAGGCAGGCGCGCGTCAGCTTGTAGGAGCCCTCGGCCGGCTGGTAGGGGTCCGTCGCGGCGCCGATGACGACGGTTTCGCGCTTCCAGCCGCGGCGGTGCAATTCGAATCGTAAGACGGACGCGACGTTCGTCTTGACCCGGATCGAGCGGCCGTAGCGCTCGTCGGAGGGGCGGTCGGCGCGCTTCTCGTAGGCGCGGACGTAGCAGTAGGTGCAGCGGTGGACGCAGCCCATGTAAGGGTTGAGTGACCACCTGAAGCCCATGCCCCTGACCGGGTTGAGGGCGCTCTTGCAGGGCTCTTCGCGGTAGATCGGCCGCATCGCCTCCCAATGGAACATATGTTCTCTAGTCTGTCAACACCGGGCTGGCACGAGCCGAAATGCTATCATCACGCCCCAGCCGGGACTGGGCGCGGAGGTCTGAACCATGGCAGGCAAGGTTGTGAAGGTAGCGACAGTACAGGCGACACCGGTCTTCCTGAACCGTGACGCAACGGTCGAGAAGGCCTGCTCGTTGATCGCGGAGGCAGGCAGTCACGGGGCACAGCTTGTCGTGCTGCCGGAGGCCTTCATCCCTTCCTTCCCGCTCTGGATCGCCACGAGAGCTGCCGGCCCGGAGCGCAACGAGCAGATGCAGCTTTACGCAGAACTCGTCGAAAACTCCGTGGACGTTCCGGGGCCCGTGACGCGGGTTCTTGGCGCGGCTGCCCGAGACGCTGGGGCGCACGTCGTCGTCGGCGTGAACGAGCGCAACGCCGACGCTAGCGGCGCAAGCCTCTACAACACCGTCCTCTACTTCGACGACAAAGGCACGTTGCTCGGCAAGCACCGCAAGCTCGTGCCGACGATGGGAGAGCGCCTGGTCTGGGCCCAGGGCGACGGCAGCACCCTGCAAGTCTTCGACACGGAGCTTGGCAAGCTGGGCGGTCTCACCTGTTGGGAGAACTACATGCCGCTTGCGCGGTTCGCCCTGTACGCCTGGGGCACGCAAATTTACGTCGCGCCGACCTGGGACAGCCGGCAACGCTGGTTGGAGTCGCTCGGCCACATCGCCTTCGAGGGCGGTTGCTACGTCATCGGCTCCTGCCAGGTGGTCCACCGTGACTCGATCCCCGATCGCTACGCCTTCAAGAGCAGCATCGTCGAAGCGCGCGGCGAGTGGGTGAACCCTGGGAACAGCGCCATTGTCGACGCGACCGGGTTCCTCGCCGGACCCTCCGAGTGCAAAGAAGAGATCCTCCATGCCGACCTCGACCTGTCGCGGTTGACGTTGAGCAAGTCGATGCTTGACGCCGCCGGTCACTACGCCCGCCCGGACGTCTTTCAGCTGACGGTGAACCGGACGCCGCGCCCGATGGTCCGCAGCATTGTCGAAGACGAAGGGTTGGCGCCGAAGTAGTCGTCACAGGCTCGTACACCAGGCAGCGGGTCGAGCGAAACAGCCCCGGCGTCATAGACTCATAGCGTGCCCAGGGTACGTATTGGCCTCGTAATCATCGCAATCCTCATCGTCGGCATCTTCCTGACGACGACCGGATCGTGCCTCGATAGCTTCAAGACCTCGGACGACGAGGTTGCAGTATCGGAGGCGCAGGCTCAGGTCACGGTGACGGGCTTCGAGCTCGTGACGCCATCGACGCCCGACCCGCAGGACGCGACGATGAAGGTCGCGGCGACGCAGGACATCATCGTGCGCGCCCACGTCGAGCACGTGAAGGAGCTCTTCGTCGTCGCCAGCCGCGGCGCGCGCGACGTTGACGCCGTCGCTTCGGCGAAGCCGGACGCAAACGGCGACGTGACCGTGAAGCTGCACCTGCCGAAGACGGACACGGCCTACACGCTGCAGGCGGCGGGCAAGGTGGAAGACAAGCTGCGCAGCGGCTGGCAGGGCGGCTTCTTCAACAGCGAACCCGCCGTGCCGGCGAGCAACGCGATCAGCATCATCGCGAGGCCGTCTTCGTCGACATTGAGGCCTGCTGTGCTCGACGTAGAGTTGCTCACCTACGACCATGTCGATCCGAATTATGACCCGAGGGGCGGGGGCCCCGTGTATATCGTCCCGGCGGACATCGTAGTGCGCTTCAGAACCACGGGTGTCGAGGAGGTGCTGCTGGACGTGACACTGAGCGCCACAACCACGCTCTTAAGCGTATCCGGCCGTCCTGATGCGAACGGCAACGTCGAGATCCCATTGCATCTGCCGCCGTCGACGGGCGCAATCTTTGTCCTGCAAGGTCAAGGCGTCGTCGCGCAAGCACTAGCGCGCGACTGGCGAGGTGCTGTACGCGGTCCAACAAACATCCCTGTCGTACCCTTCCCACGTGGGTTCAGAGTGGCCCTTATGGGCAATTAGGGATCGAGTGCATTTCGTCGGCGATGTCTGGCTGCTATGCTGCGAAGGTAATGCTGCGCATACCTCCGGAGAAGAAGGAAAGCCCCGACTCATCATCGGGGCGGGCGATTAGCGCCTGATGTCGCCCCGCCCTCGGCGGGTGTCCTTCTCTCGATCTGGTTCCGGAGGTCCCTCGATGAACCGTTCTCGTTCTCTGCTTGTTACTGGTTACTGGTTACTTGTTACCCGGGGCCGGGTGGCGGTGGGCAGCGATGTATAAGCCCGTACCGACGCGCGTCGACTACGTGGAGCTTGAGCACGACGTCCAGTCCTTCTGGGACGAAAACGACGTCATGCAGAAGTACCTGCGCCGCAACCAGGACAAGGCGGAGCGCTGGTCATTCATCGACGGGCCGATCACGGCGAACAACCCCATGGGCGTGCACCACGCCTGGGGACGTTCCTACAAGGACCTCTACAACCGCTTCTGGACGATGCGCGGCCGCAAGCTGCGCTATCAGAACGGCTTCGACTGCCAGGGTTTGTGGATCGAGGTCGAGGTCGAGAAGGAGATGGGGTTCAAGTCGAAGCACGACATCGAGACGTTCGGCGTCGCCGAGTTTGTCGAGGCGTGCAAGGCGCGCGTCCAGCGCTTCGCGTCGATCATGACGCAGCAGTCGATCCGTCTCGGCTACTGGATGGATTGGGACAACAGCTACTTCACCAACTCAGACGAGAACAACTACACGATCTGGGCCTTCCTCAAGAAGTGCTTCGAGAAGGGCTGGCTCTACAAGGGTCACGACACGATGCCGTGGTGCCCGCGCTGCGGCACCGGCATCTCCCAGCACGAGATCGTCACGGAGGGCTACCAGGAGATCACGCACAAGTCGGTGTACCTCAAGTTCCCGCTCACGAGCGGGCAAACGGGCAAACGGGCAAACGGGCAAGCAGAGAGCGCGGGCGGTGAGGATGGGCCGGGTGGGCGCTCTCCTTCAGATCAATCAGAGAGCCTGCTGGTTTGGACGACGACGCCGTGGACGCTCGCGGCGAACGTGGCGGCGGCTGTGCACCCGGAGCTTGTCTACGAGAAGGTGCGCCAGGGCGACGACGTCTTCTACGTCTCGAAGGGCGCGCGCGAGACCGCCGTCCGTGGCGAGCATGAGGTCCTCGGCGAGGTGCAGGGGAAGGACCTCGTCGGCCTGACCTATCGCGGCCCGTTCGATGAGCTGGCGGCGCAGGCGGGCGTCGTCCACCGCGTCATCGCCTGGGAAGACGTCTCGGACGAAGAGGGCACCGGTATCGTCCACATCGCCCCCGGCGCCGGCGCCGAGGACTTCGCGCTCTCGAAGGAGTACGGCCTCGACGTTATCGCGCCGCTGGAAGAAGACGGCACCTACGTTGTCGGAGCCGGCTTCGGCTTCCTCGAGGGCCGCTTCGCCGGCGATGTGGCGGAGGACGTATTCGCCAGCCTGGGCGAAAAGGGGCTGCTTCATCGCGTCCAGGACTACACGCACCGCTACCCGACCTGCTGGCGCTGCAACAGCGAGCTCGTCTTCCGCCTCGTCGACGAGTGGTTCATCTCGATGGACGGCGCGCTCAACGATGGCTCCTCGAAGACGCTGCGCGACAAGATCACCGAGATAAGCGACAAGGTGACCTGGATCCCCGACTTCGGCAAGGCGCGCGAACTCGACTGGCTGAAGAACATGCACGACTGGATGATCTCGAAGAAGCGCTACTACGGCCTGGCGCTGCCGATCTACGAGTGCGACGCCTGCGGCGAGTTCGAGGTGATCGGCTCCGAGACGGAGCTGCAGGCGCGCGCGATCGAGGGCTGGGACGCCTTCGCGGGTCACTCACCGCACCGTCCCTGGGTCGACGCCGTGAAGATCGCCTGCGCTGCCTGTGGCGCGCCGGTCGAGCGGATCAAGGACGTCGGCAACCCGTGGCTGGACGCCGGCATCGTGCCGTTCTCCACGCTCGACTACCGGCACGACCCGGAGCACTGGAAGCAGTGGTTCCCGGCGGACTGGGTCTCGGAGAGCTTCCCGGGGCAGTTCCGCAACTGGTTCTACGCCCTGCTCGCGATGGGCACCGTGATGGTGCTCGACACGGAGTATGAGGGCACGCCGCCGTTTCTCTCGCTGTTCGGCTACGCGCTGCTGCGCGACGAGACCGGCGAGGAGATGCACAAGTCGAAGGGCAACGCGATCGAGTTCATCGACGCGGCGGAACGGATGGGCGCCGACGTGATGCGCTGGATGTACCTGCGCGCCAACCCGGCGAGCAACCTCAACTTCGGCTGGCACGGCGCCGACGAGCTGAAGCGCGGCTTCCTCTCGACGCTCTGGAACACGTACTCCTTCTTCGTGACCTACGCGAGCATCGACGGCTGGACGCCGGGGCAATCTGGCAATCTGGCAATCGGGCAAGTGCCGGCAAACGTAGGGACGAACCTTCAGGTCCGTCCGAGCAGCGGCACGTCCCCCAGCGCGCGCTCCGAGTTGGATAGATGGGCGCTCTCGGAGCTCAACCAGCTGGTCGAGACCTGCACCCGCTCGCTGGAGAACTACGACTCGATGACGGCCACGCGGGCGATCGAGGAGTTCGTCGAAGGCCTCTCCAACTGGTACGTGCGCCGCAGCCGGCGCCGCTTCTGGAGAAGCGAGGCGGACGACGACAAGCGCGCCGCCTACGAGACGCTGTACACCTGCCTCGCTACGGTGACGCGGCTGATGGCGCCGATGACGCCGTTCCTCGCCGAGGACGTCTACCGCAACCTCGTCGCGTCCGTCGATCCGTCGGCGCCGGAGAGCGTCCACCTCAACGACTGGCCCGCCGTCGACGCGTCGCTGATCGACCTCGACCTGTCGACGTCAGTGCGTCTCGTGCAGCGGCTGACGTCGCTTGGGCGCGCAGCGCGGGCGAAGGCGAACCTCAAGGTTCGCCAGCCGCTCGCCGCCGTCTACGTGCGCTTGCAGAACCCGCGCGAGGCGGAGACGGTGCGCGCGCTCGCTGACCAGGTGATCGAGGAGCTGAACGTTAAGGCGCTGCATGTCATCGAGGACGAAGGTGAATACTTCGACTACCAGGTGCGGCCCAACCTGCCCGTCCTCGGCCCGAAGTACGGCAACGAGGTCGGCCGCATCCGCCGCGCCCTCGAGCAGGCCGATACGGCCGCGATCGCCCGGGAGGCGAGCGCGGGCCGTCCCGTGACGCTGGACGGCATCGAACTGGCGCCGGACGAACTGCTCGTGACGATGTCGGGCCGTCCCGGCTACGCCGTTGCCGAGGAGGCGGGCTACGCCGTCGCCGTGACCACCGAGGTGACGCCGGAGCTGGCGGACGAGGGCCTGGCGCGCGAGCTGGTGCGCCGCGTCCAGGAGCTGCGCAAGAGCGCCGGCTTCGACATCGCCGACCGTATCCGCCTCTACGTCGAGGGCGACGCCGATGTGGCGCGCGTCCTCGACGCCTGGCGCGACTACATAGCGCGCGAGACGCTGGCGACCGCCGTGCACGACACGTCCGGCCCGGACGACGCCTACGCCGAAGAGCAGGACGTCGAGGGCCGCAAGGTAAGGCTGGCGGTCGAAAAGGTCTAAGGGTCACGGCGTTCGAACGCACCGAAGCGGGCGACGTGTTTGTCGCGCGCTTCGAGAGGCTCGGGTTGGTGCAGCTTAGGGTGGTCTAGCGGCAGAAAGCGCCACAAGAAAAATGGGGCGCTTTTGCGCCCCATTCCGTGTGGGCTTGCGTTCGCTAATCCTCGCCGCCGCTGGGGCAGCCGGATTCCGGATCCACGCCGATGATGTCGAGGTCGTGGCCGTTGTGGTCGGTGTGGCCCTTACCGTGTTCGACCGAGCTGACCGAGACATGGATGAGCACATAGGGGTTCGTGTCGCTCTCGGTGTGGTGGCAGATCCAGACCTTCTCCGCGTCCGCGCTGGCGGGAGCTGCCAGGCTAATGCTGCCTATGAGAAATGCTGTTGCGAGGGCGGCTGTTGCCAGGAGTCGAAGTCGATACATGGTCGTCCTTTCTGTTGCAGGATCTATTGGTTAGAACGCAACTGGGAGTCAATCCAAAGCAGATGATCTCCGACTGAAGAATCGGCACGCATTGCCCGAGACTGAAGTAACTCTTCTAGTGAGGTATCGGCGTGTTAGCCGACGCCGTCGCCGCTGTTGCAGGGACCGAAGGGCTCGTTCGTCATGCGCTGGCTGCCCTTGAGCGTCACCCCGCCGGGGGCGAGCACCTCCAGCAGCGGCGTGACGAAGTGGTGCGTGTAGGTAACCGTCACCTCCACCTGGTCGCACTGCTTGCCGGACTTCAGGGCCGTGCCGGCGCCGGGCCAGTCATTGCTGACGTAATCCCAGGCCCTGAAGGTCACGTTGACGTCTGTACCGCCCTGCCCGGCGTTGTTAAGCGCCTCCGTCTGGTCTTTCGCTTCCCAGGTGATGCAGGTGTCGCGGCCGGGGCTGGAGCCGTCGCAATCGATCCGGCCGGTGATGGCGTAGCGGGCGCCTTCGCGGGCGGCGTGCTGCACCGTGATCCACGACTGGAACATGCGCGTCATATCGAAGAGGCCGAAGAGCAGGAGGAAGAAGGCGAGGGCGACGATGCCGAACTCGACCATCGCCTGCGCCGTCTCGCGCTTGCGGCCCTTTCGCTTGCTGAACGGTAGGCGCATCCTGGTCTACTCCACCAACCGGTGACCGATCTGGTGCGCGATCGAGGCGAAGATGCCCGGCAGATCGCCCGCGGTGTTCGTGTAGTAGTAGTGATCATTGGTGCCGGTCTTGGAGGATGCAAGGCACTTCAGCAGATTCTCGTTGCGGGCTGCGTCACTCAGGCTCGTGCCGATCTTTGAGGTGTCACAGAGCGAGGTGTCGTTCGCGCAGGGACTCAGTCCGATGACGTAAACTTCGACTCCCTGACTCTTGAGCGTGTCCACCATGGTCTTGCTGAGCGTATCGACCTTCCGTGCTTGAGCAGTGTTCGCGGCCGTGCGACAGCCGGAGCTGACGTCCGCGTCTGACGTCGTTGGGCTAGAAGGCCGGCAAGCCGAATCCGGGGAACCCTGAACTGAGCTGTACGCTCTCTGGTCGTTGTAGACGTTGTCACCGTCAGACAGGATGACGAGGTAGCGACGCGTGTTTTCCTCCGTGTGGTGGTTGGGACCAAAGAGGACCTCGTTTGCTTTGGCCGCCGCGTTGCAGATGTTCGTGCCGGAACCGCTGGACGCTTCCGCCGGCGAGCCCGTGTAGCCGATGCCGTGAATCGTGTTGATGACGCTGGCCAGAGTCGACTTGTTGTCTGTCAGGTTAAGGACCTGTGGGTTCGGCGCCGTCTGCGCTCGTACGCAGGGGTTCGTGCTGCCGTAGGCGGGCGTCGGCGAAACAGTCGCTGTACCCGTGGCTGTCGCCGGTGGCGTGTTCGTCACAGTCGGTGTGTTCGTCTTGGTAGGCGTCGCCGTCGGCGGTCCCGGCGTCGGCGTCTTGGTCGGCGTCCTCGTAGGCGTCCGAGTGGGTGTGGCCGTCTGATGGGAGGCTAGCTTCTGGTCTGCGTCTTCCGGCGGCACGTAGCCGGCGCCAACGAACCATTCAGGCGGCAACGCCGGGTTCAGCGCCGTTGACGGTGCCGGCGTCAGGTCATCTGGATTCATGGGAAGGAAGGCGCCTGTATTGGTAGGGTCGTAAAGCGGCGGGTTGTAGCAGCCGCGGAACGAACCGACGCCGACCAGCGTGTAGCCGTTGGCGTTTGAGCCAATGAGCGTGTCAACGAAGCTGTTGGCGGCGTCGCGGGCCTCTTTGATTGGGCATGCGCCACCTGTGGTCGTCTCCGCTCCGTTGCAGCCGCTGTGCATGCTTCCCGTCGCGTCGATGGCGATATAGACATCTAGCGGCGCGATACCGAAGCCGGCGACGGCGCGCGCCTTGACGTCCGCGCTTTCGATGCCGATGACGGAGAGGAAGATCATCTGGACGGGCTTGGATGCCTTAACCGTGAGCTTGTTGTTAGCGCCGTCCGCGATGATATCGTCGGCGGCGCCGGGATCGTTCTTGAGCAGATAGGACCTGGCCACGGTCTCTGCGTTGCTGAGGCCGCTTGCGCCGCCGTTGAACTCGAGCACGCCGGCGAGCGCGGCGGCGTCTACGGAGCGTCCGAGCTCGGCGCGGGCGGCGTAGATTCGCCCCACGTCGATCGCGAGGCCGACGAAGGCGAACATGATGATCGCCGACATGCCGACGAGCAGCAGGATCGACCCACGACTGCGGCGGTGAAGCGATCGGCGAAGCGCGTTAACTGCCATCATTGATCCTCATCCTCGTTTTAGAGCAAATGCGTATTGGGTCCGGCAGCAGCGGGGAGCCGAGGATCATCGGGTGGTTGTAGCAGACCTTGACCTCAATGCAGTGTTTGCCGGAGTAAGTGCATTCGCCGGGCACGGCTACGCCGGCGTCGTTGAGGCCCAGGATGCAGACGCCCTGCCCCGTGCCGGAGCAGTTTTCCGTCGACGTATCGAGTTCGGACGGGAGACGGGCGGTCTCCTTGTCGACGAGGTTGAACAGGGCTGTCTGAGTATTGCCTTGCTGGGAGCCGAGACGGGCGGCGTCTCGGGCGGCGGCGATGACGGTCAGATACGAATTGACCCCGTTTCCGACCTCCATGAGGGCGAGAACGAGGAAGATGAGGAAGGGCGCCGTAATCGCGAACTCGATTACGCTCTGAGCTCGTTCACCGCGCCTGCGCCGTCTGGTAGCTAGGGCCAAGACGTTTCGTCCCTCATTCAAACACCATTCCGCTTCTTCTATGTATCGACCGTTCTGGAGGGAATCCGCATAGGCTGAGCGGCCTGTGCCGCGTGGGAAAAGATGGCGCACAAGGAGAAGAGGCGCCTGCTGGAGGCGCCTCTTGGTTTATCGGCCGGGGAGCCGTGTTAGTTGACGTTATCGCCCGGTGTGCAGATGCCGAAGGGCTCGTTCGTCATGCGCTGGCTGCCCTTGATCTGAATGCCGGAAGGCACGATCGCCTCGAGCAGGGGCGTGACGAAGTGGTGCGTGTAGCTGACGGTCACCTGAACCTGGTCGCACTGCTTGCCGGTGGCGTCCGCCGTGCCGAGGCCGGCCCACTGGTCGTAGTCCCAGGCCCGCGTCTCGACATCGACATCCGTGCCGTCAGGCCCGCCGCCGAACATTCCCGCCGTCGATTTGCGCGCAGTCCATTCGATGCAGTCGGCGCGGCCGCTGGCGCCGTCGCAGACGGCTCGTCCTGTGATCGCGTAGCGGGCGCCCTCACGCGAGGCGTGCTGGACGGCGACCCAGGACTGGAAGAGGCGCGTCATATCGAAGATCGCGAAGATCAGAAGGAAAAAGGCGATCGAGACGAGCGCGAACTCGACCATCGCCTGGCCGCGTTCGTTGCGGCGGGTCCTTGCCTTGCTGTCTCGCATCGTGCGCTTCCTTCCGTTTCTACTCGGTGAGACGGTGGGCGATCTTCTGGGCGATCTTGGTGAAGATCGCCGGCAGGTCGGTCGCCGCGTTGGCGAAGTAGGAGTGGTCGTTCGTGCCGGTCGTCGAGGAGGCGACACACTTCAGCAGGTTCTGGTCGCGGTTGTTGTCCGTCGCCGCCGTTGAGCCGAGGGGGTTCGAAGTCCAGGGCGAGGCGGCCGGGGACAGCAGTCCCCAGATGCTCGCGTCGCAGTAGGTGTTCGCGTTCCAGGAGCAGACGCCAAAGGCGACGACGAAGACCTCGACGCCCTGGGCCTTGAGGTCCTGGGCGCGGCGGTAGGTGAGCTCGTCCAGCTCGCGCTCCTGGGTGGCGTCGTTCGTCGTGCAGCTGCCGCCGCTCTGGTTCTGACTGGGGTTCGTCGCCGGGCGACAGAGCGTGTCCGGCGAGCTCTCGCCGGCGCTGTAGGTGACGCTGCCGGTGTAGTTGTTGTCGCCGTCGGAGAGCAGCACCACGTAGCGCAGCGTCGACGCGCCCGTGTGAGCGCCGGTCGCCGGCGGTAGCAGCGTCTGGCCGCCCTTGAGCAGGCCGAGGCAGACGTTGGTGCCGCTGCCGCCGGTCGCCTGAATCGCGTTGATCTTCGAGGTCAGGGTGGCGTTGCTGGACGTGAGGCCCTGGAGCATCGTCGCGACCGGCGTGCAGTTGCTGTTCGAGCGCGGCGGGTTGTAGCAGCCACGGAACGGCACGACGCCGACGGCGGTCATGCCGGAGCCGCCGCTTGCCGGGACAAGGACGTTGACGAAGTCTTTCGCGGCCTTCTTCGCCTCGTTGATCGGCGTGCCGGCCATCGAGCCGGTGTGGTCGATGACCAGCACCGCATCGATCGGCACCGTGTCGAAGCCGGAGGCGGCGTGGCCCTTCACGTCGGCGTTATCGATGCCGACGAGCGAGAGGAAGTACATCTTCACGTTCTTCGTGGCGTTGACCGTGAGCCGGTTCTGCGTCGGGTCGGGCGTGACCTGCCAGGCAGCGGTTGGCTCGTTCTCGAGGCCGAAGTTGAGCGCCTTCGTCTGGGCGGCGGCCTTGCCCGCGGCGGTGCCGTCGAGCTCGAGGATGCCCGCCAGGGCGGCGGCGTCGGCGGCGCGGCTCAGCTCAGCCCGCGCCGCGTACATGCGCCCGACATCGATCGCGAGGCCGACGAAGGCGATGAGGATGATCGCCGTGAGGCCGACCACGATCATGATCGAGCCCCGTTCCCTGGTTCCACGGACGGTTCTGTTGAGTTTGCTAGCTCGCATTCGTTTGCCTCATCGTCGTTGTCGAGCACATATGGATCGGCCCCATCAGGAACGGCGCGCCGACTATCAGCGGGTGGTCGTAGCAGACCGTTACCTTGACGGCCTTGTTGCCGCCGACGGTTGGCTGGGTGATGCAGACGCCGGCGGAGCCGCAGTTCTCGGCGGACGTTGGCAGGGTCGAAGGCAGGGTGTCGCCGACCTCTTTGGCGACGAGGTTGCGCATCTGAGTCTCGTCCGCCTGACCTTCGGCGCCGAGGCGGGCGGCGTCACGGGCGGCGGCAACGACGGTCAGGTAGGAGTTGAGGCCGTGACCAACCTCCATCAGCGCCAGGACGATGAAGACGAGCAGCGGCGCCAGGATCGCGAACTCGATCACGCTCTGGCCGCGCTCGCCGAATCGCCGCCGTTTGGTTGTCGAAGCTGAGGGGCGTTGGTCTTGCATGCGCCTTCCCTGCGGGGGGTTCTCTGAAATAGGTCTGTAATAGGGAAACGCGGCGTTTGCGCGGGATGTTACGGCCCCTCATCGGCCGGGAGCCGTTACCATCTGCGGGTGGACGTTTACGCCGTCGATGGGACTTACGAGCTGTTTCGCTACTTCTTCGCGCTGCCTTCCCACGTCACGTCTGAGGGACGCGAGGCCGGCGCGACGCGGGGCGTGCTCGGCTCGATGCTCGGCATGCTCGAGTCCGGCACGACCCACCTCGGCGTCGCCACGGACCACGTCATCGAGTCGTTCCGCAACGACCTCTGGGCCGGCTACAAGACGGGCGAGGGCATCGATCCGCGCCTCTGGTCGCAGTTCCCGCTGCTCGAAGAAGGGCTGGCGGCGATCGGCATCGCCGTCTGGCCGATGGTCGAGGTCGAGGCGGACGACGCGCTGGCGGCCGTGGCCGCATTCTGCGCCGCTTCCTCAGACGTCGATCGCGTCTTCATCTGCTCGCCGGACAAAGACCTCGCCCAGTGCGTCGTCGATGGCCGCGTCCTCCAGCTCGACCGCCGTAGCGGCGTTGTAACGGACGAAGCGGGCGTCATCGCCAAGTTCGGCGTGCCGCCGCGGTCGATCCCGGACTACCTGGCGCTCGTCGGCGATAGCGCGGACGGTTACCCCGGCCTGCCGGGCTGGGGCTCGCGAAGCGCCGCGACGCTCCTCGCGCGCTACGGCACGCTGGAGGCGGTGCGTGAGACGGAGGCGTGGGACGTCGCGGTCCGGGGCGCCGACCGCCTGCGCGAGACGCTGCGGGAGCAGTGGGACCTCGCGCTCTTGTTCCGCGACCTCGCGCGCCTGCGCACCGGCCAGCCGAAGCTCGCGTCGGTCGACGAGTTGCGCTGGAAGGGCCCGGCGGACGGCTTCGAGGCCTTCTGCCGGCGGATCGACGCGCCGCGCCTGATCGACCGCGTCGCGATTCTGACGAAGCGCCTCGAGGCTAAGACCTAGGCAAAGCCCAGGTGACAGAGGGTGTTCGGGCCAACTTGTTACCTGTTACTGGTTACTTGGGCTAAAGCCGCTGCAGCACCTTGCGTGACGACACGACGTGCCGGTCGACACGCAGCTCCTTCGGCGAGATGCCGAGCGCGAGGCCGATGAGCTGGGGCAGGTGCAGGATCGGCACCTCCAGCCCGTCGACGCTGGCGTACTTGGCGGCGTCCGGCTGCTGCGCGTCGAGGTTGAGGTGGCAGAGCGGGCAGGGCGTGACCAGGCAGTCGGCGCCTTCGTTCTGCGCCTCGCTCAGGTGGTTGCCGGCCATCGTCAGCGAGTTCTTCTTGTTGATCGTCAGGATCGGGAAGCCGCAGCACTTGTCCTGTCCCTCGTAGGTGATCAGGTCGCAGCCGAGCGCCTCGATCACGTATTCGAGGTAGTGGTCGCGGTCGGGGTGCTCGTCGTAGCCGAGGACGGCTTCGGGGCGAAGGATGTAGCAGCCGTAGAAGGGACCAGCCTTGAGGCCGGTCAGCGGCTTCTTCACCATGCTCTTCAGCTTGTCGAGGCCGATGTCTTCGACGAGGACCCAGAGGAAGTTCTTCACCGGCAGGCCGGCTTCGGCGTCGTAGTGGAGGCCTTCTTCTGCCAGATCCTTGTTCACCTTCTCGGCGAGCTGGGGGTGCTTGCGCATCCGGTCCTGTGCCAGGCTCTGGACGCCCTGACAGGTGCTGCAGATGTTGATCAGCGGCAGGCCAAGGCGCTGCGCCATCGCGAAGTTGCGGGCGTTGAGCGCGTCCGCCGTCTCCATGCTGTGCTCGCTGATCACGCCGGCGCCGGTGCAGTTGCCGTCGTAAAGCTCCTCGAGCTCGATGCCGAGCTCGGGCGCCACGCGCACCATCGACTGGTAGAGCTCCGGGCACGCCCCCTTGGAGACGCAGCCGGGCCAGAAGGCGTATCTCATTCGATTGGCTCCTTGCGCTTCTGCCGCTTGCCGAAGTGTTGAATCAAACGCTTGACCTGTTTTACGCCGGGAATCTTGTGGGGGAGCGGCGGCGGCATCTTACCGGCCCGAAGCATTCGCGGTGCGCTGGGTAGATAGGACAGCTGTCCGATGAGGTTGAACTTGCCTTCCGTGAACACGGGGAGGCGGAACTCGTCCAGGCGGCCGTTCTTCTCCACAAGCTCGACGAAGGCGAGCGTGTGGCGGCTGCCGTTGTTATTCGTGATCCCGGCGTGCGTCGCTTCTTCGCGCAGCTTGAGGATCTGGTCCATCGGCTTGACGTCTTTGGGGCAGACCTGGACGCACATGTTGCAGCGCGTGCAGTCCCAGACGCCGCTCGGCTCCGAGTACTCCCGCAGGCGCGACAGGTCGGCGTCGTCGCGCGGGTCGCCGACAAAGCGCCACGCCTTGGCGAGTGCCGCCGGGCCAAGGAACGACTTGTCGACCTCCATGACGGTGCAGTCGGCGACGCAGGCGCCGCACATGATGCAGTTCATCACCTCGCCCAGCGCCGCCATCGATTCGTTCGGGACGATGTACTCGCGCTCGGGCTCCGGGCCGTGGTTCTGCAGCCAGGGCTTCACGGCGCGGAGCTTGCTCCAGAACGGCGCCATATCGACGACGAGGTCTTTGATCACCGGCATGTTGTGCGCCGGCTCGACAGTGATTTCCTCCGCTTCGTCCTGGATGCTCTTGACCGATGTCTTGCAGGCGAGGCGGGCGGTGCCGTTGATGTGCATCGCGCAGGAGCCGCAGATCGCGCTGCGGCAGGAGCAGCGCAGCGCCAGCGACCCGTCCTGATACTCGCGCACCTCGATCAGCGAATCGAGCACCGAGGCGCTCTCCGGCAGCTCGACGCTGTAGTCCTGGAAGCTCGCCTCGGCGTCGGTACTCTCAGGGTCGAAGCGCTTGACTTTGAGCTTGACCTCCATCGATCAGTACTTCCTTTCCTCGGGCTCCCACTGGGTGATCGTGACCGGCGCCGTCGAAAGCTGCGGCCCGGAGGCGCCGTAGTTGCAGACGATGTGCTTCAGCCACTCCGCGTCGTTGCGGCCGGGGTAGTCGATGCGCGTGTGGGCGCCGCGGCTCTCCTTGCGCTCGATCGCCGAGACGATCGTCATCTCGGCGCAGTCGAGCATGTAGCCGAGTTCGATGTGGAAGAGAAGGTCCGTGTTGAACACGTTACCTTTCGCTTCGACTGGGACGGTCTCGTAGCGCTTCTGCAGCGCTTTCACGTCGACGAGGGCGTCCTTCAGCTGCTCCTCCGTCCGGAAGACCTGCACCTTCGAGTTCATCGTCATGCCAAGGTCGTGGCGGATCTTGGCGATGCGGTCCTCGCTCGCCGGGCGGTCGAGCCGGGCGCGGAGGTCGCGGCGGGCGCGGTCTGCGTAGCGCTCGTCCGGCGGCGTGAAGTCGAGCGTGCGGGCGCGGCCGGCGGCGTCGAAGCCGGAGCGCTTGCCGAAGACGATTGTGTCGAGCAGCGAGTTGGCGCCGAGGCGATTGGCGCCGTGGACGCTGACGCAGGCCGTCTCGCCGGCGGCGTAGAGGCCGTCCAGCGGCGTGCGGCCCCAGATGTCCGTCTTGATGCCGCCCATCATGTAGTGCATGCCCGGCAGCACCGGGATCGGCTCCTCAACGACGTCGACGCCGGCGAAGTCGATGCCGATCTCGCGGATCTGCCAGAGGCGTTCCTTGATCAGGTCGAAGCCGAGGTGGCGCATGTCGAGCAGGACGCAGCCGTCGATGCCGCGACCCTCGTTGATCTCGGTTTGCTCGGCGCGCGAGACGACATCGCGGCTGGCGAGCTCCATCATGTTCGGCGCGTAGTTCTCCATGAAGCGCTCGCCGGCGCCGTTGAGCAGGTAGGCGCCTTCGCCGCGGGCGCCTTCCGTGATCAGCACGCCGGAGCCCTTCAGCGTCGTCGGGTGGAACTGGACCATCTCCATGTCCATGCTGGGAGCGCCGGCGCGGTAGGCGAGGCTGATGCCATCGCCGGTGCAGATCAGGGCGTTGGTGCTCGGCTCGTAGACGCGTCCGGCGCCGCCGGTGGCGACGATCACGGCCTTCGCGGCGATGACGTGCAGCTGGCCGGTGCGAATCTCCATCACGACGGCGCCCTTGCAGGAGCCGTCCTCGACGATCAGGTCGAGCACGAACCACTCTTCGTAGATGCGCAGTCCGTGCTTGATCAGCTGCTCGTACAGGACGTGCAGCATCGCCTGGCCGGTGATGTCGCCGACGAAGTAGGTGCGGGCCTTCTTCTGGCCGCCGAAGGCGCGCGAGCCGAGGTGGCCCGTCTCGTCGCGGTGGAAGATGACGCCCATGCGCTCGAGGGCGATGACCTCGCCGCCGGCCTCTGAGCAAAGCACCTCGATCGCGTCCTGGTCGCCGAGGTAGTCGGAGCCTTTGACGGTGTCGTAGGCGTGCTCTTCCCAGGAGTCGTCTTCATCGACGGCGGCGTTGATCCCGCCCTGGGCGGCGTTCGAGTGGCTGCGGACGGGATGGACCTTGGAGATGATCGCAACGTCGGCGCCCTCAGCCTGGGCGGAGAGACCGGCACGCATACCGGCCAGACCGGCGCCGATTATCAGGAGATCGTGCTGGTAGACGGCCATCGGGGACGGAACTCCTTACGCACTGCGGGCGTCTGACTGGTAGCGCTACCAGCGTAGCTCTCGCCCCATCTAGGGGCAACGGCGCGCAAAGAGAGGGACAGGTCGCCCGAGACCTGTCCCTCTCTTGAATCGACTGAGGCAGTTAGACGCGAACCTTTTCGTGTTGAGCGAGCTGTGCGCGAAGCTGCTCGTTCTCGACTTTAGTGAGTTCTGACTCAATCGTGCGGTAGACGAGGTCATAGACTGTCGCGTCGCGACCCACAATGTGTGGGTTGTTGTCTCGACTATCAGATGCGTCCATCACAGTCCTGACCAGAAGCACACCGTACTTCTCGAAGAAGGCGAACGGATCGGTCTTCCACCTCAAGTTGCCATCGGGACCTTCTTCCAGTAAGAGGCGAAATCCTGCAAGGGCCGGGAAGGCAAGACCCTTTTCAACATGCTTGTCGCCTGCTGCAGGATCGCCTTGAACATGCAAGGTGACGTACTGCATGAGGCTGGCCTTACGCCGTTTTCGCTCGCGTACTTCAGCGAGACGCCCTGCACGCCCCGGCTTCCCTGTCACAGGATGGGGCTTGTTGTAGAAGTCCCACCACTTGTAGCGGATGGTGTCGTACAGCTTCCAGACGTCTTTAGCCACCGGCGCAAGACGTCGATAGCCGTACCTGTCCGTGGGCTCGAGCAAGTAGTCGAGGCACTTACCCGAGTTCTTGTAGGCTTCGATCGGGTGATTGTTCGGTCCAAACTGAAGCGCGTTGCAGGCCGCGAGAATCTGGATAAGCTCCAGCACGGGGAACTCCTGCGGATCGTTCTCGCTCCACCTGATCTTGCTGTCGTAAGGAGAAACAGCGGACTTCAGCCACTGAAACTCGCCGGCCTTGTTCTTCAGTGAGAACAGCTTCACCTGCATGCTGGTGTTTCGTGCTCGTGCGATATCCCCCAGGTAGTCCTCGGCGCCGATCAAGATCTCAAGACGAACGAACTGAGGCCGCAGCTCTAGGCCCTCAGGTCGTCCCGCTTGGATAACCGTTTCGATGGAGTGAGTCGTGTGACCGCCGTCGAGAATGCCGTAGCGGTCTTCGTCTGGCACGACGAGGGTCAGGAGCTTGGTCTGGTTGTCGTAATCGGCCGCTTGGGCGCTGATCGTTATGCCACGGTTGAGGAGATGAAATGTTCCGTCCCATGTGGCGAGCGACCTGGAGATCTCTTTTGTGACGGCGCTCGGTCGTGGAACTCGGGGGTCAGGTGCCATCGACAGTAGCAGCTTACGATGACCGTCGACGTCGGTGGCGGGCAGGTCGAAGACGTCTACCAAAGCGTAAACCGTCTTCATGTCGGGGAAACTGGGGTCTTCGATGGTTCGCACCCGGTCCGGGTGCACGCGGAGAGTATAGGTGGGCATTGCTTTTGATCCTTTCACGCTGTGCCACGGACTTCGTTATGTCCGTAGGCAAGCCTGTTCTTGCCGATGTAACTAGATTCAGAGTTGTCTAATCAGATCGCTATGGTCACCTCCTAACCCTGAAAATGAAGAATGCGATCGGCCTACTTAGGGGAACCGCACCAGATAGCTTATCACACCTACAGGTGGCTCTGAGCAAGTCGGAGGCCAGCGTGCCGGAGCTGTGGATCGAACCTACAGGAGGCGTTAGCCCCAACAGTTCTTGACCCGGTTAAGCCGCTCAGACCGGCCGATCTCCCTTGATCGTCACGCGGTGACCGGAGCGCACAGCCGGGAAGTAATCCCAGATCGCGCTGTGCTGAACGCAGCGGTTGTCCCAGAAGGCGATCGAGTTCTTCTGCCAGCGGAAGCGGCACTGGAACTCGGGACGCTTCACGTGGTCGTAGAGGAAACGAAGCACGGCATCGCCCTCGGCGCGCGGCACGCCGGCGACGCGGGTCGTAAACATCTCGTTGACAAAGATCGCCTTGCGACCGGTCTCCGGGTGGGTCCGGATCACGGGATGCTCGGCGCGGGGGAAAGTTCGCCCCGTGTCGTCGCGGCCGACGCGCTCGTTGACGTCGCGATAGTAGGGCGCGCCGTCATGGATCGCCGTCAGGCCTTCGAGATATCGCTTCATGCCCTCGGAGAGCGCGTCGTAGGCGGCGTACATGCTGACGAAGACGGTGTCGCCGCCGACGTCCGGCAGCGTGTGGATGCGCAGAATCGAGCCCATCGGCGGCTCGGGAGAGCAGGACACGTCCGAGTGGTACCTCTCGCCCGCCACGCGCACGGAGGACGCGTCCGCGTGGTTGATCATCACCTCGGGGTGTCCTTCGACGCCGGGCTCGTTCGGGTGCGCGACCAGCTCGCCGAACCAGGCGCCGAGCTCCTTGTGCTTCTCGACCGGGATGTCCTGGTCGCGAAAGAAGATCGCCTGGTGCTCCAGCAGGGCGGCGTGGATCTGCCGGAACGTGTCCGCATCGAGCGGCTTGCGCAGGTCGATGCCATCGAGCTCAGCGCCGATTACGGGTGTCAGGGGGCGAACGGTGATCGTATCCACGGCGACCCTCCTCGGTGCACCACCTTAGCGCAGCCAAGCAGGCTCTGCTAGCACGTCAGGGTAGGAGAAACTCCCCGCCGCCGGACGGGCCCTCGATCTCGAGCTGCGCCCCGAAAGCGCCGCCGAGGCTCTCGTCGACGTCGAGCTCGAGGGCGTGGTCGCCCGCCGTGACGTCGATTTCCGTCTCCGCCGTGACGGCGCTTTGCTCGACGCGGAGGACGGGCACGCCGTCCAGCGTCAGGGTGGCTGCGCCGGGTCCGATCTTGAGACGCAGCCTGTAGGCGCCGCCGGCGTCCACGCGCCAGGTCGTTCGCCACGACTCGCGCCGCGGTGTCGCCGCGGCCGGTGTGGCGGCTTCGTCGTTCGAGAGCGGCAGCAGCCACGCCGGCGCCTGCACCACGATCGCGCCAAACGCCGGGTAGGCGACGACGCCCTGCCAGGTCAGCTCCGCGCCCGTGCCGATGCGCGCCGTGGTCTGGTGCAGCCAGCCGCGTCGCGTCTCCGCCGCGAAGAAGTCACCTACGGCGGCGTACGCAGTCACCGAGCCGTTGCTATCGAGCCACGCCAGCTCCGGCGCGGCGCCCGCGGGGAGCGTCAGCTCGACGACGTGCCAGCCGGCGACCAGCGTTTGCGGCCGCAGCGATGCGAAAGCGCCATCCGAGGCGTAGACCTCGGCCCCGTCGATGACGACGCGGCCGGCGAGCGCCGGCGCCGGCGCCAGCGCCACGTCTCCCGCCTCGCGCAGCCGGACGAGGCCGCGGAACGACGCGGACGC
>DATDPC010000181.1:0-4906 GCA_035292965.1 Dehalococcoidia bacterium
CAGCACATCGAGCGAGCCGAGGCCGTGGTCGAGCTGACGCCCGCCGTGGTTCGACACCCAGACGACGTCGACGCCGTGCTCGACGCAGAGGGTTGCGTCTTCCGCCGTCGCGACGCCTTTAACCATGAGCGGGCCGGACCACTCTTTGCGAATGAAGTCGAGCGAGTCCCAGGTCAGCTCCGAGAGGAAGTTGCGCGCGAGCAGTACGCGACGCGTCGGCGGCGCCCAGCGGTTGAGCATCGGCCGCTCGCGGCGGCTGTAGATCGCCGTGTCGACCGTGATCGCGAGGGCGATGTAGCCCGCCGCCTTCGCCCGGCCGAGGATCTCGCGGATCCAGTCCTGGTCGCCCTGGACGTAGAGCTGGAACACCTTGCCCGCCGTGCCCGCCGCCGCCGTCTCTTCGAGCGAAGGCAGGGTCACGGAGCTGACGGCCTGCAGCGTGCCGAATTCGCCAGCGGCTTCGGCGGCCGCGGCGGCGCCCTCCGGCGTGAACACCTGCATCGAGCCGAGCGGCGCGAGCATCACCGGAATGCGCATCTTCTCGCCCAGCCAGGTCGTCGACGTGTCGATCTTCGAGACGTCGATCAGGATGCGCGGCCGGAAGCCCCAGCGGTCAAAGGCGAGGCGGTTGCGGCGCATCGTCGTCTCCGACTCGGACCCGCCGACGAGGTAGTCCCACGTCCCCTGCGGCACGTTGCGCTTCGCCGCCAGGACGATCTCTTCGTTGCTCAGAAACTCGGGCGCCACTCAAATCTCCTCGGCCATGCGAAGCCGGTCTCCCGGCATCTTGTTACTGGTTACGTGTTACTTGTTACTGGCGCCCTCAGGCGCCCGGCTGAATCGTTATCTTGATCGCCTTCGCCGACTTGTCGAGCGCCGTCGAGAACGCGTCGGCGACGCGGCTCAGCGGGAACTGGTGCGTCTGCAGCGTCTTCAGCTCGTTCTTGTAGCGCGGCAGCCGCCTCGCCGAGGCGCGAAACTCGGGCCCGTGCTCGCTCATGCCGAACACCTTCGAGCCTCTGACAGTCAGCTCTTTGTGCACCAGAGCGCTCACGTCGAAAATCGGGTTCTCCTGGAAGAGGCCGACGACGATGATCCGGCCGCCCGGCCGCGCCGCCGCCGTCGCCTGCTCGAGCGTGTTGGCGTGGCCGCCCACCTGCTCGATGACGACGTCGGGCTCGAACTCCTTGCCGAACGCGATCACGTCGGGCTCCGGCACCGGCTCGAGGCCGAACTTTCGCGCCGCTTCTTCCTGGTGCGGGTAGCGAACGCTGATCGCGACCCGGTCCGCGACGTCGCGGGCGAGCAGGCCGGAGATCAGGCCGAGGCTGCCGCCGCCGAGGATCAGCACGTGCGAGTCGCGCTTCAGCTCGGCGAGGTGCGTCGCGCGCGTGCAGACGGCGAACGGCTCCGTGATCGAGCCCTCGACGGCCGATAGCGACGGGTCGCACTCGTGGATCTTGTTGTCCGGCACGTCGATGAAGTCGGCGAGGCCGCCGGGCACGTGCACGCCGACGAGGCGCGCGTTGCGGCACTGCTCCGTCTTGCCGATGCGGCAGAAGTCGCAGGCATGGCAGGCCAGCCACGGCTCGACGGCGTAGAGCCCGTCCGAGAACGACATCTCCGACTTCTTCTCCATGATCGTGCCGACCAGCTCGTGCCCCGGCGTGCCGGCGAAGTTGCGCTGACCGACCGGTGTCTTCAGGCGATGCAGGTCGGAGCCGCAGATGCCGCAGGCGGCGACCTTCAGCCGCACCCAGCCGTCCTGCAGCGGCGGCGGCTCGACATCCTTGAGGATGATCCCTTCTGCGGCCCACTCGCTCTGTTTCATGACCTTCTCCCCTCTCTCTTCTAGTTCGCCAGCTCGAGGACGCTGCGCGCGACCTCGCCCCGGCCCAGCACCGCGAATGCCTCGTTCACTTCGCTGAGCGGGAAGCGGCGCGTGATCAGTTCGTCCAGCTTCAGTTTGCCCGACTTGTACAGCGCGAGCAGCTTCGGGAACTCGATGTGCGGCCGCGCCGACCCGTAGAACGAGCCGATGACCATCTTCTCGTTGATCAGGGTACGCGCGTCGATCGTCACGGGCGTGTTGATCGGCGCGTGGCCCACCCAGACGGTGACGCCGCGCTTGCGCGTGCAGAGGATGCTCTGGAGGAACGGCGCCTCGACGAGACCGATCGCCTCGAAGGCGTAGTGGACGCCGAGGCCGCCGGTCAGCTCTCGGATCGCGTCCACGGGGTCGCCGTTCTTCGCGTTGACCGTGTGCGTCGCGCCGAACTGCCTGCCCATTTCGAGCTTGTTGTCGAGCATGTCAACGGCGATGATCTGCTCCGCCCCGGCGATTGCGGCGCCCTGGATGCAGTTGAGCCCGACACCGCCGCAGCCGAAGACGGCGACGGTCGAGCCGGGCTCAACCTTCGCCGTGTTGATCACGGCGCCGACGCCGGTCGTGACGCCGCAGCCGACGAGCGACGCCTGCTGAAACGGGATGTCAGGGTCGATCGGCACGGCGGCGACGGCGTTGACCAGCGCGTACTCGGCGAAAGTGCCGAGGCCGCCGGCCAGACCGACTGGCTTGTCGCCGAGCATCGCGCGCCCGCCACCGACCGTCGGCGAGCGGTCGCAGAGGGCGGGCCAGCCGCGCTGACACATCTCGCAGAGGCCGCAGCTGGTGCGCCAGGAGAGGATCACGTGGTCGCCCGGCTTGACGTGGGTCACGTCCTCGCCGACGGCCTCGACGATGCCGGCGCCCTCGTGCCCGAGGACCGTGGGGAACATCCTGTCGCCCCACTCGCCCTTGAGGATGTGCCAGTCCGAGTGGCAGACGCCGCTCGCCATCAGGCGAACCAGGACGTCGCGGGCCGCCGGCTTCGGCAGGTCCACGTTCTCGATTACGACGGTTGAGTTCGGTGTGTAAGCTACCGCTGCCTTCACTTCTGGCCTCCCTGTTTCTGAAGTGGCGCACGGCGTAAGACGGGGCGATGGCCGCGCCGGGTTCGGGGATTCTCGCTCGGTGAGCCTACCACCGCCGAATACGCCCCGCAATCAGAAACGAGGGCTCAGTCGAGCTCGAGCAGCGAGTACACGTCGTAGCGCGCCAGCTTCGACCGTCCTTCGGCCGACGTCAGGCCGATCAGAAAGGCGATACCCGCCACCTCCGCGCCCAGCATCTCGACCAGCTGCGCCGCGGCCACCGCCGTCCCGCCCGTCGCGAGCACGTCGTCGACGATGACGGCGCGCTGACCGCGCTCGAGCGCATCGAAGTGAATGTCGAGCTGGTTACTGCCGTACTCGAGCGCGTACTCGACGCTCATGCGCGCCGCCGGCAGCTTGCCCGGCTTGCGCACCGGCACGAACGGAAGCCCCAACCTGGACGCGATCGGCGCGCCGAACAGGAACCCGCGCGACTCGACACCGACGATGGCGTCCGGGTTGCGGCCGGCGACGTAGGCAGAAAGCGCATCGAGCGCCTGGTCGAACGCGGCGGGGTCGTGCAGCAGGGGCGTGATGTCGCGGAACAGGATGCCCGGCAGTGGGAAGTCCGGGACGTTGCGTATGTAAGCTTTGAGGTCGAACTCGCTCACCGCGGTACAGTCGGCGTCCAGGCGCCTTCGACGAAGAAGGCTTCGTCCTCGCCGGGCCAGGGCGGCATCGTCACCGCGATCGCGGTCAGCGTCTCCGGACCAAGGCAGCGAAACTGAAAGTGCGTGCCGAGCGGGACCGTGACGCAGATGCCGGTCTCGAGCGGCGTGACCTCGGCGCGCCCGTCCTGGCTGCGCCAGATCTCGCCGCGGCCGCCGGTGACGAACCAGATCTCCTCAACGCTGCGATGAGCGACGGCGGTCGATGTCTCTCCCGGGGCCAGCGAGAACTCGGCGAAGCTACCGCCGGCGAGCGCTGGCAGGATGCGCACGCTGCCGCCATCCGGCGCCAGCACGACGGGCGCATCGGCGAGACGAACGGTCTCGAATCGACTCACGTTGAGAAGTCTAATGCGCTACTAGCCGGCTGACGAGGTGCCGGCGTCTGAACTGCCCCTTCTCCGCATCCTTCGACAGGCTCAGGACAGACGCAGAGAGGGGGACTGAGGGGGAGAGGTCGCTAGGTCTTGGTGCCGGCCCTCTCGCCAGCCTCGATGTAGGCCTCGCCCAGGCTCTTGTACGTCTCCGTCTTGCCCTTGAAGACGATCTTGTACTCCATGTTGCGGCCGTCCGTGTAAATCTCGAAGACCTCGGCCTTGCCGTTCGGGCCTTCAACCACCGCAACCGGTTCGTTCGTCGAACTCGTCATAGCTACTGCCTCCCGTTTTCAGTCCTTCGCCGCAGTGTAGAAGATAGCGCCGCGTTTGAAAAAGGGCCGATCGGCCGTAAGTTAGGGCGGCGTTCTGTGGCCGCCCAGCCAGCCGACGAGTCCGCCGAGGAACCGCATCCGCCGTCGCGCCAACGCCGCGAGCACGCGTTCGGTCTCCGTGAGGTAGTGCAGCGCGTGGGGCAGGTTCACCCGCGGAGCCGAAACCAGGTACACGACCGTCCCGACGCCGATGACGCAGACGCCGGCGATCTTCGCCGTCTGCGAGGTCGCGATCAGCAGGCCAATCGCAACGACGCCGCCGAGGAACGGCAGTGTCCGGCGCCAGCGCGAAGTCTCCGCGCCGGAGACCTTTTGCAGGCGAATCAGGGCGAGCGCGCAGAGCAAGAACGAGAAGGAGAGGTTGAAGACGGCGAACGTGATCAGTCGCGACAGCTGATCGACGAAGCTCAGGCCGATCGCCAGCGCCGCTTGAGTGATCAGCGCGACGTGAGGCGTCCCGAACCGCTTGTGGATCGAAGCGAGCGGGTGCGGCAAGAAGCCCTCGGCCGCCATGGCATAGCCGAGACGTGACGAGCCAAGCATGTCTGACTCGTCC
>DATDPC010000182.1:0-5373 GCA_035292965.1 Dehalococcoidia bacterium
TACGCGGCCGTCCTCACCATCGCCGCGACGCTCCTGCTCGTGGAGGGCGATGGCGCCGTGCGAATTGCCGGCTGGCTGCTCGCGGCCGGGCTCGGCGTGTGGGCGCTAAGCAGCGGCTACAGGGACGGACGGAAGGCGCTACAGCGAGGCGTGCTGGTGATCGCCGTCGTGGCGTTGTTCACGCTGACGGTACGCTCTTCGCTGACGCTTTCCTTCAAGAACCCGGATACGCCGGTAGAGATGCTGGTCTACACGCAGACCTCCGGCGACATCCCCCGCCTCACAGACCAGATAAACCTCGTCGCGAAGCAGAGCGGCCTCGGCTACAACCTGCCGATCGTCGTCGACTCGACGGACGGCTACGCTTGGCCCTGGGCCTGGTACCTGCGCCACTACCACACCGTCAGCTACGTCGAGCTGGGCCAGCAGCCGTTCCAGGCCGACCCGAATGCCGTCCTCCTGATCTCGACGCTGAACTCCGGTCTGATCCAGGGCGACTACACGCAGGAGCAGTACGTGCACCGCTGGTGGTTCAGGGAAGAGGCTTACCGCGACCTCAGCGCGGGCGACGTAATCGACAAGCTAACCAGCCTCGATAGCCTGAAGGCGCTCGGTAACTTCTTCCTCTACCGCTTGCCGGCAGAGGAAAGCACCGGCTCGACCGATGCCGTAGCCTTCTTCCCGCGCAGCTACGGCAACATCGCCTCGACGGCTCAACCGCAGGTGAACGCCGCGCCAGCGCGCCTGCCGGACGGGCGCATCGTATTCGGCAGCGCCGGCAACAAGCAGGGGCAGTTCTTCCAGCCGGCGGACGTCTTCGTCGATAGCGCAGGCAACATCTGGGTCGCAGACAGCCGCAACCACCGCATCGAGAAGTTCGATTCGGCCGGCAACTTTGTCACCAGCCTCGGGCGCAGCGCCAAGGTCGCGGCCCAGTTCAACGAGCCGTGGTCCGTCGCCGTCGACGCGCAGGGCTTCGTCTACGTCGCCGATACGTGGGCGCACCATATCCAGAAGTACGCGCCGGACCTTTCGTTCATCGCATCGTGGGGCGTGCCGTCAGGCACAGACAAGCCGGGGCTGCTGGAGCTCTTCGGCCCGCGCGATATCGCCATCGCCGCTGACGGGACGCTCTGGGTCACCGACACCGGCAACAAGCGCCTGATTCACTACTCGGCCATCGGCGCGCCGATCGAGGCCGTCGGCAGCGAGGGCGCGGCGCCGGGTCAGTTCTCCGAACCGACGGGCCTCGTCTTCGCCAACGGACGCTACTACGTCGCCGACGCGTGGAACGGCCGTATCCAGGTGCTCGATGCCGCGATGAAGCCGCTCTCGGCCTTCTCAACCGGTTGGGCGAGCGACGAGATCATCGACAAGCCCTACCTCGCCGTTCTCAGCGACGGCCGCATCGTCGCGAGCGACCCGGCGAACGGGGCGCTGATCCTCTTCGACGCGTCCGGCAAGCGCCTCGGGACCTGGAAGCCAGACGCGAACGTCAAGCCGATCGGCGTCGCCGCAACCTCAGATGGAGGCTTCGTCTTCACCGACGCGCGTCAGAACCAGGTGCAGATCGTCCCGGCCGCGCTGGTCAACTCCCTGTTCAAGTAGCTAGACGATCCCGTGGTCGCGGGCATAGACGGCGGCTTCCGTACGGTTGGCTGCGCCGGTCTTGTCGAAGATGCTGCCAACGTGCTTCGCGACCGTGCTGGCGCTGATCACAAGCTCGTCCGCGATCTGCTGGTTGCTGCGTCCGGCCCCGATGAGTCTGAGCACCTCGATCTCGCGAGCCGAGAGGCCATCCGCAGCTCGGTCGCCGGCGCTGCTCTCAGCCGGAAGTTGACCGAGAAACTGCTCAATCGCCGCGATTCCTTGTTCTGCATCGCCGTAAAGGCGCTTCCCGCCGACGAGGACGAAATGGGCGTTTGGGATACTCGCCGCGAGCCTCGACCCAAGTTCAGGCCGGACCAAGGTGTACTCGCGCGAATGGATTACGAGAGTTGGCGTCCGCAGCGAAGGAAGGATGTCCTGTACGTCAGAAGGGACGATCACCCGCTGGCTTACCTCCATCTCTTCTCGGGTCGTGGATTCTTTCAGTGCTTGTACGCCTGCCCTGACGTCTAGCGCCAGCCCCTGCGCCATCCTGTCGATGAAGTAGTCCCAATTCTCTAGCGACAGGTCGCGGAAGAAGCTCGGCGCCCAGTCGACCATCGAAGCGGTCACCGTGTTTAGAACAAGCGCCGCCACGCGATGCGGGTTCTGCGCCGCATAGCGAATGGCGACGTGCCCGGCGTGGGCGGCACCCATCAAAACGACGCGTTCCAGCCCGGCCGCTTCAACGACGGCCTCCAGGTCGAGCTGCCAGTGCGCCATTGAGTGGTCTGGATCGAGGCCGCGGCTGGAGAGGCCCTGCCCGCGGCCGTCGTAGAGGATCAGACGAAATCGGCGTGCCAGGCCTTCGTACCAGGCCGGGTAGCGATGCCAAACGTAGTGAACGTGGTTGAAGAGGTGCGGCACGACAACAAAGGGTCGCCCTTCGCCGCAAACCGTATAAGCAATGCTCTTGCCGTCCTTCGTGGTGGCGTACTGAACGGGCAGCGCTTGCATCGTGTGCGCAATTATAAGTCGGCCTCCGGTAGAACGCGCGAGCGAAAAAACGTTGACCTCGTAACCTCGCGTCGCGATAATCACTAGTACCCCCGCACCCGCCGGCAACTACTCGTAGCCAACGCCCTCAACAAGGAAGATTCGTGGCCGCCGATATCGAAGCCCTCCGTAGCCGCGCTCTGGCAGAGCTGGACGCAGTCTGCGACACAGCCGCGCTCGACGCCTGGCGTATCGCCTACCTCGGCCGCCAGGGCGAGGTGACGCAGGTGCTGCGCGGCCTCGGCGAGCTGCCGCCGGAGCAGCGTCGCAGCCTCGGCGCCGCCGCCAACGCGCTGCGCGGCGACCTCGAAACGTCGCTTAAGCAACGCCAGGGCATCGTCGAAGAGCAGGCGACCGCGGCGCTCGAAGCGGGCTCGATCGACGTGACGCTGCCGGGGCGCCACGGCCTCACCGGCCGGCTGCATCCGATCACGCAGACCATGCGCGACGTCCTCGACGCGCTGCGCGACATGGGCTTCCAGGTCGCCGAAGGCCCCGAGGTCGAATGGGAGCACTACAACTTCGACGCGCTGCGCATCCCGGCAGACCACCCCTCGCGCGATTCGCAGGACACGTTCTGGCTCGACCAGGACGTGCCTGACGGCAGGCGCATCCTCCTGCGCACTCAGACCTCGCCGAACCAGATTCGCTTCATGGAGTCGCACCAGCCGCCGATCCGCGTCGCCGTGCCCGGGCGCGTCTACCGCTACGAGGCGACGGACGCGACGCACGAGTGGATGTTCCACCAGATCGAGCTGCTCGCCGTCGACGAAGGCATCAGCATGGCGCAGATGAAGGGCACGCTGACCCAGCTCTGGCAGGCGCTCTTCGGCAAAGACCGCGCCGTGCGCTTCCGCTGCCACTACTTCCCCTTCGTCGAGCCGGGCGCCGAGGTCGACATTCAGTGCGACCTCTGTCGCGGCGCCGGCTGCCGCTCCTGCGGCAACGAGGGCTGGCTGGAGATCTGCGGCGCCGGCATGGTGCACCGTGAGATCATCGAGAACGCCGGCTACGACGCCGACCGCTACACCGGCTTCGCCGCTGGCTTCGGCATCGAGCGCATCGCCATGCTGCGCCACGGCATCGACGACATCCGTCACTTCTACACGAACGACCTGCGCTTCCTGCGCCAGTTCTAACGCCCCATGCTGATCTCGCTTAACTGGCTCTCCGAGTACGTACCGTTGACGCTGCCGCCGAAGCAGCTGGCGGAGCGCCTTACCGTCGCCGGCGCCAAGGTGGAGCGCATCATCCAGCAGGGCGACGGCTGGGAGGGCGTCACCGTCGGCGAGGTCCTCGACGTCGTCCAGCACCCCAACGCCGACCGCCTGCGACTCGTCACCGTCGATGTCGGTACCGGCGTCAACCCGACGGTGGTCTGCGGCGCGCCGAACGTCGCCGTCGGCCAGAAGATCGCCTTCGCCCAGGTCGGTGCCCAGCTGCGCGACGGCCACACCGGCCAGCCGGCGACGCTGAAGGCGGCGACGATCCGCGGCGTCGAGTCGGCGGGCATGGTCTGCTCCGAGCGCGAGCTCGGCCTCTCGGAGGCGCACGAGGGCATCCTCGAGCTCGACAAGGACGCGCCCGTCGGCAAGGCGCTGGCGGAGGTGCTCGGAGATACGATCTTCGAGCTCGAGGTGACGCCGAACCGCCCCGACCACCTCTCGATGCTCGGCATCGCCTGGGAGGTCGCCGCCCAGACGCGGACGAAGGTCAGAGAGCCGGAGCGGGTCTACGCAGAGGCCGCGAACGCGACGGCGGCGCAGCGCACATCCGTGACGATCGAGGACAAAGACCTCTGCCCGCGCTTCCTCGCCGGCATCGTCGAGCGCGTGAAGGTGGGGCCTTCGCCTGCGTGGATGCAGGAGCGTCTGCTCGCCGCCGGCATGCGGCCGATCAACAACGTCGTCGACATAACCAACTACGTGATGCTGGAGACCGGCCAGCCGCTGCACGCCTTCGACTTCCGCAAGCTCGGCGGCGGCCGCATCGTCGTCCGCCGGGCGCGCGAGGGCGAGCGCATCCGCACGCTCGACGGGCAGGACCGCGAGCTGTCGACCGACACCCTCGTCATCGCCGACGCGAGCAGGCCCGTCGGCGTCGCCGGCGTCATGGGCGGCGCCGACTCGGAGGTAGGCGAGGGCACGACGACGCTGCTCCTCGAGGCCGCGAACTTCGAGCCGACGAGCATCCGGCGCACGAGCGGCGCCCTCGGCCTGCGCAGCGAGGCTTCGATCCGGTTCGAGAAGGGGCTGCATCCCGAGCTTGCGGCCGTCGCGGCGCGGCGCGCGATGAAGCTCTTCGTCGAGCTCTGCGGCGGCCGCGCCGCCAAGGGCCTCGTCGACGCCTACCCGGCGAAACGGCCGGACACGCGCGTCGTCGTCACGCGCCGGCGCATCGAGCAAGTGCTCGGCGTCGACATGCCGACAACGCAGGTGCGCGCGGCCCTGACCGACCTCGGCTTCGGCTGCCGCTGGGTGCCGCCGGACCGCTACGTCGTGCGCGCGCCCTACTGGCGTCCCGACGTCGCCTTCGCCGACGACGTCGTCGAGGAGCTGGCGCGCGTCAGCGGCTACGACAAGATCGAGTCGCTGCCCCTCGCCGGCGCCGTGCCGGAGCCACACAGCGACCCGCTGCGTGACCTGCGCGAGCGCCTGCGCGACGCCGCGACCGCCGCCGGGCTTCAGGAAGTGATCACCTACCCCCTGACGACGCCGGAGGTGCTGCTCA
>DATDPC010000183.1:0-6275 GCA_035292965.1 Dehalococcoidia bacterium
CGGGCCCTTCCGCGTCGCGGCGGAGAGCGCGCCCGCCTTCGGCGACCGGCGAGGCTACCAGATGGACCCGCCGAACGCGCGCGAGGCGCTGCGCGAGATCGAGGCGGAGGTGGCGGAGGGCGCCGACATCGTCATGGTGAAGCCGGCGCTGGCGTATCTGGACGTGCTCTCGCAGGCGCGCCAGCGCTTCGACCTGCCACTCGCCGCCTACAACGTCTCCGGCGAGTACGCGATGATCAAGGCTGCGGCGCAGAACGGCTGGCTCGACGGCAAGCAGGCGACGCTGGAGCTGCTGACGGGGATCAAGCGCGCCGGCGCCGACGTGATCATCACTTACCACGCCAAAGAAGCGGCGGCGTGGCTGCGGGACGCGCCTTAGCGCGTTACCACCGCCTCGACGGCTGCCGCGAGACGCCTCGTACTTCTGCGTGAGGTTGCTTCGCCTCCTTCTGAGGAAGGATGGCTCGCAATGACAGCGTCTAGTCGAACCTGAGGTCGCCCGTGAGCGACAGGATCGTGACTGCGATGTTGTACGCCGCGTGGATCAGCACGCCGTAGACGTAGAACTTGCGCGTGCGCTTCGGGAACTTCGCCGTGCCGTTCGCCCAGTCGACCATCGTGCGAGAGAGGCCGAGGCCGACGGTGAAGCTCGCGATCGCGTGCAGCGCGATGGTCACGGTGAAGCGGTAGAGGATGAAGCTAGAGCTCGGGTCGTCGACATAGACCTTGACGTAGACGAGGCTCTCGACCAGGCCGAAGGCGATGCCTCCGAGCGCCGCGAGCACGGCGATGTGGATCCGGCCCCGCAGCAGCTGCGGCCAGCGCAGCAGCAGGAGATAGACGCCGGCCGGCTTCATCGCCTCTTCGATCATCGGGCCGCCGGCAAAGGGGAGGAGCAGGTTGTAGGAGCGTATCTCCTGGAAGAAAGCGCCGAGGATGCCGAAGACGCCGCCGAGCAGCGCGATCGACACGGTAAACACCAGCAGGCCGAGGCCGAGACGCGTCTGAACCCGCGGCGTCAGCAGAAGACCGTCAGCTTCGAACATGCTGAATTATCGTCGCAAACGCGTCGTCTGCGTTACGCCCCTGTCTTTGCGAGCGAAGCGAAGCAATCTCGGTACGCCGGTGCGTCCTCGAAAACGAACCGTTCTGCCGGGATTGCTTCGCCGCCTTCGACGACTCGCAATGACAAGGGGTTCGCGTCTGCGTCGTCCGCATGCGCGTTCAACCGAGATTGCTTCGCTCCGCTCGCAAAGACATGACGGCATGTGACAAGATAAAAGTGATGGTTGTCACAAATCACCGCCGCCCGTCCCGCAACGAGGTGTGGCGCTTTCTCAACGCCGGCGTCATGCTGGCGCGCGTCTTCCTCGGCTACAAGCTGATCAGCGTGCTGGAGCGCTGGAAGGGCGAGACGTGGGCGGAGGCGAAGCGGCATCGCCACCACCGTTGGAGCGCCCAGCGCTTCTACGACGTCGCCGTGACGAACCAGGGGCTGCTGATCAAAACGGCGCAGTTCCTCTCCTCCCGCCCCGACGTGGTGCCGGACGAGTACATCGAGGTGCTATCGAGCCTGCAGGACGAGGTGCCGCCGGAGCCTTTCGAGGTGATCCGCCGCGTCGTCGAGCGAGAGCTGGGCAAGCCGCTCGAGGCCGTGTTCAGTGAGTTCGAGCCGGAGCCGATCGCCTCGGCGTCGCTGGCGCAGGTGCACCGCGCGGTGCTGAAAGACGGGCGTATCGCGGCGGTGAAGATCCAGTACCCGGGCATCGACCGCCTCGTCGAGGTCGACCTGCGCAACATCGAGCGCTTCATCAAGGTGCTAAACCGCCTCGACAAGACGCTCGACTACAGCTTCATCGCCGTCGAGATGGCGAACATGATCCCGCTGGAGCTCGACTTCGTGCGCGAGGGCCACAACGCCGAGCGCATCGCCGCGAACTTCGAGGGCGTGGAGGACGTGGTCGTGCCGCAGATCTACTGGGAGCACACGACGCGTCGCGTGCTGACGATGGAGTTCGTCGAGGGCGTGAAGATCAACGACCTCGAAGGCATGAAGGCGCGCGGCATCGACCCGGAGGACGTGGCGAAGATCCTCGTCGTCGCGTTCAGCGAGATGCTGCTGGCGCACGGCATCTTCCACGCCGACCCGCACCCCGGCAACCTCCTCGTCGCCCCCGGCCCGAAGCTGATCCTCGTCGACTTCGGTCAGGTGAAGGAGGTGGCGCCGGCGTTCCGCGTCGTCTTCGCCCAGATGACGCGCGCCCTGCTCGCCGATGACGAAAGCGCCCTCGGCCGCACCTTCCGCGATCTCGGCTTCCGGATGAAGCAGGACAGCGACGAGGGCTACGTCGAGTTGGGGAACGCCTACGTCGGCAACATCTCGAAGCAGATGATGGCGCAGCAGGCGGGCTGGGTGAGCACCGACATGTTCACGCAGTCCTACCGCGAGGTGCTGCGCGTGCTGCGCTCCAACCCGGTGATCAAGATACCGCCGGACCTGCTCTTCGTCGGGCGCGTCATGGGGCTGCTGAACGGCCTCTCGATGATGCTGCACTCGCGCACCAATCTATTAATCGAGATGGCGCAGCTCCTCGACCAGAACGACGGCGCCATCCCGACGAGCACGGTGAACGGGCGGCGGAAGCTTCTAGAGGCGTAGAAGCGAAACCCCACCGTGAACGGTGGGGCATGCCTTGCGCGAAATGCTCCACCCTTCAGGGTGGAGTCTCGTACGCCCGCCTAAACCTCAACCGCGACGGGCATGACCATGGGCCGGCGATGCGTCTCCTTGTAGAGGAACTGGCCGACGGCGTCGCGGACCGTCTGGTTGACGACGGCCCACTCGGCGATGTGGTCGGCGCCCTTCAGCGACTGGACGATGGCCTCGCGCGTGCGCTCCAGCAGCTCGTCAGACTCCTCGATGCTCGTGACGCCGCGGCTGACGACGTCCGGCCGGCCGACGAGCTTCCCCGTCTGCTTGTCGATCGTGAGGATGACGACAACCATGCCGTCCGTCGCAAGGTGCTGGCGGTCGCGCAGGACGACGTGGTCGACGTCACCGACGCCGAGGCCGTCGACGTAGACGTAGTCGGCGGGGATGCGCTCGTCCATGACGGCGGTTTCGCCGTCGAGCTCGAGCACGTCGCCGTCGACGAGGACGATCGAGTTCGCTTCGGCGACGCCCATCTCGACCGCGAGCTGCGAGTGGAGGACGAGATGGCGGTACTCGCCGTGCACGGGCACGAAGTACTTCGGACGGACGAGCGCCTGGAGGATCTTCAGCTCTTCGCGCGCCGCGTGGCCGCGGACGTGGATGTTATCGCTGCGGTTGTAGAGGACGCGCGCGCCGAGGCGAAACAGGTTATCGACGGTGCGGTAGACGAGCGACTCGTTCCCCGGGATCGGCGATGCGGAGAGGACAACGGTGTCGCCGGGGACGATCTTGACGTGCTGGTGATCGCCGTTGGCCATGCGTGTCAGCGCCGAGGTCGGCTCGCCCTGACTGCCCGTCGTTATGACAACAATGTCTTCCGGCGGCGCCTCGCGCAGCTCGTTGACGGTGAGGGTCAGCTCGCGGGGGAACGTCAGGTAGCCCCGCTCGCGCGCCATCTGGACGTTGTCCATCATGCTGCGGCCGGTGACGAAGACGCGGCGGCCGCTGATGTCGGCAGCGTCGATTATCTGCTGCACGCGCGCGATCAGCGAGGCAAACGTCGCGACGATGACGCGCCCCTGGGCGTTGGCGACGATGTTGATCAGCGCCTCGCCCACGACCTGCTCCGACGGCGTGTAGCCGGGAACTTCAGCGTACGTAGAGTCGGCGAGGAGGAGGAGGACGCCCTCGCTGCCGAGCTCGGCGAGGCGCGCGAGGTCGGTCAGCTGGCCCATGACGGGCGTGTGGTCGAGCTTGAAGTCGCCGGTGTGGATCACGGTGCCGACGGGCGTCTTGATCGCGTAGCCGACGGAGTCGGGCACACTGTGCGCCACCTGAAACGGCTCGACCTTGAAGACGCCGACCTGCACCGTCTCGCCGGGCAGGATCGTGCGCAGCTCGGTGGAATCGAGCAGGTGGTGCTCCTTGAGCTTGACGCTGATCAGGCCCTCGGAGAGCGGCGTGCAGTAAATCGGCGCCTTGACGCGTCGCAGGACGTAGGGCAGGCCGCCGATGTGGTCCTCGTGGCCGTGGGTGATGAAGATCGCCTTGAACTTCTCGATGTGCTGCTCGATGTAGGTGACGTTGGGGATGACGAGGTCGACGCCGAGCATCTCTTCTTCGGGGAACATGAGCCCGGCATCGACGGCGATCATGTCGTCGCCGTACTCGAGCAGCATCATGTTCTTGCCGATCTCGCCGAGACCGCCGAGGGGGATGACGCGGAGCTTGTTCGCGTCTGGCACTAGAAGAGCGACATCTGCTTCACTTCGGGGGCAACGGGGTCTGCTGCAGCGGCGGCCAGCGCCGGCTGCGCCTCGGCGTCGCTGCGGGCCGTCTCCAGGTAACCGGGCAGCTTGGCGAAGTCCGCTTCGATCGTCGCGCGCAGGCTGCCCTGGTGCAGCGCCGCAGCGGGATGGTACATCGGCACAACCCACGTCGCGTTGACCTTGCGCGCCTGGCCGTGGACGCGACTGATGATCGCGCCGGGGATGAAGCGCCCCATCGAGTAGCGGCCGAGGGTGACAATCAGCTTCGGGTTGACGATCGCGAGCTGGCGGTTGAGCCAATTGGCGCAGGCGCTAATCTCCTCCGGCAGCGGGTCGCGGTTGCCGGGCGGGCGGCACTTGATCACGTTGGCGATGAAGACGTCGCCGCGCTTTAGGCCGATGCTCGCGAGCAGCGATTCGAGGAACTGACCGGCGGCGCCGACGAAGGGGCGTCCCTGCTGGTCTTCGTAGTACCCCGGCGCCTCGCCGATGAACATGATCTCGGCGTCGACGGGCCCCTCGCCGGGGACGACCTGGGTACGGCCGTTCGCCAGGGCGCAGGCGCGGCAGGGGCGCATCTCGGCGTTGAGGTCTGAGAGGGCGGCTCGGCGTTCGTCCAGATCAAGGGTCGTCATGGATAGGCGAATGCTAGCACCGGCGGCTCGCGGGCGTCAACTAATTTGATAAGGCTCCCTAGCGATATAGACGTCAGGCCGACCGCGGCGCGAAGGCGAAGTAGTAGCCGTCCGGGTCGCGGATCAGGAACTCGCGCTGGCCGTAGAAGCGCTCGAGCGGTGGTTCGACCGCCTCGACGCCCTTCGAGGTTAGCTCCTCGTAGGCGGCGTCGAGGTCATCGACGTAGACGTAGATGACGAAGTTGAGCGCGCCGTCGTGGACGCTGTCGATGCCGTGGAAGTGGGCGCCTTCGTCCTCGCCGTGCTCGTGGAAGTGGCCCTCGCCGTGGTCGCGAAAGTCGAGGAAGCGCGAGGGGCGGTCCGAGAGCATGAGGGCGACGCCATCGCGCTCGAGGCGGGCGAAGTAGGGGCCGTCGTCCGCTTCGGCTGCGCCGGCGACCTCGAAGCCGAGGCATTCGCGGTAGAAGCGCAGGCTCTCGGTCATGTTGCGGACGCGGAGGTAGGGCACAGCGGCGTGCAGCGTCATCAGACTCGCGGGATCATCGGCGTGTTCTCGACCAGCTTCGCGAGCAGGATGCCGACGAAGTAGAGGACGATCATCGGCAGGGCGACCAGCGTCTGGGTTATCGGGTCGATCGATGGCGTCACGATCGCGGAGATGATGAAGGCGCCGATGATCGAGTAGCGCCACCAACGCAGCAGCTTGCGCGAATCGACAATGCCGACTTTTGCAAACGCCATGACGAACAGCGGCGTCTGAAACACGAGACCGGTGACAAGCATGAGCTTCGTCGCAAAGCCGATGTACTTCTTGACGGAGATCAGCGGCGTCGCCAGGTCGCCGGGCGGCTTGAGGAGGAAGTTTAGCGCCGGCGGCATCTCAACGTAGTAGGCGAAGGCGCAACCGCCGACGAAGGCGATGCTGGCAAAGCCGACGATGAAATAGGTCCACTTCTTCTCGGTGCGCGTCAGGCCGGGCGTTACGAAGCCAAGGATCTGGTAGACGATGATCGGCATCGTCAGGGTCAGGCCGACGAGCAGGCTGACCTGGAAGAACGTTCCCCAGAACTCCAGCGGGTCGGTGAAGACGAGGTCGAAGTTTTCGACCTTCTTTTCGGCGGGCTCCTTCAGCCACTTGATCGCCTCCGTGGTCACGGCCGAGTTCCACGCGTCCGGCGCGAGAAGATAGGAGTAGACGCCCAGCGCGACCAGGCCGAT
>DATDPC010000184.1:0-4122 GCA_035292965.1 Dehalococcoidia bacterium
TGGACCGAGATCATGAAGCCGAGGTCGACGTAGCGCCGCGCCGTCTCGAGGTCGCTGGAGAAGTAGTGCAGCACGCCCATCGGCCCACCGCGGAACGTCTTTGCGAGGGCGCGCGCCCACGGCTCGAGCACTTCGGCGAGCGCGTCCCAGGCGTCGCGGCAGTGGATAACGACCGGCAGCTCGATCTTCGCGGCGAAGGTGAGCATCGCTATAAGCGCTTCGATTTGCTGCTCGCGCGTCGAGTGCATGCGGTAGAAGTCGAGACCGGTCTCGCCGACAGCGACGCAGCGCGGGTCCTCCAGCAGGTCGACAAAGGCGCTCATGGCGCTCGCGTCGAGGTGCGACGCCTCGTGCGGGTGGACGCCGACGGCGGCGTAGACGCCCTCGTGGCGGTTCGCCAACGCCAGCGCCGCGCGGGACGTCTCCACGTCGACACCGGGGACGATCAGCGTCGTCACGCCGGCAACGCGGGCGCGCTCGATCACGGCGTCGCGGTCGGCGTCGTACTCCGAGCCCTGGATATGCGCGTGCGTGTCGACGAAGTCGCTCACATGCGCCTCTTCAGCGGGGTTTGGGGTGTCCCCATCTTCGATGTCAGAGCGTGCGTGTCGACAAACTCGGTCACGCGGTCTCCTTGAGGGCCGGAGCATCGAGCTTCTTGAAGAGAGGCTCCGGCGGCTGCAGCGGCCGGCCCGGCGTCGCGCGCTCCGTCACCCAGCCGTCATCGCCGATCTCGCTGCGGCCGTGGCCGAGGAGCTTGTGCAGCTTCGCCGACGTGAAGGGCAGGTACGGGTACAGCGCCAGCTTCAGCGCGTCGATCGCGTTGATCGCGACGTAGAGCGAACGCGCCGCCGACTCGAGGTCGGCCTTCCAGGGCTCTTCCTGGTTGAGGTAGCGGTTGACCTCCTGCGCGTAGGCGAAGGCGCCGCGCAACCCCTCGCGGAACTTGCAGGCGCCGATGCTGGCGCCGACGCTCGCGAGCATCGTCTCGCCGGCAGTGAGCAGGTCTTCGTCCGTCTGGCGCAGCTCGCCCGGGTCGGGCACGCGGCCATCGAAGTTGCGATAGGTGATCGTCAGGACGCGGTTGACGAGGTTGCCCCAGGTCGAGACCAGCTCTTCGTTGTTGCGGCGCACGAGGTCGTCGTCGGAAAACTCGCTGTCGTCGCTTTCGGGCATCGTCGCGCTGAGATAGTAACGCAGCGTGTCCGGGTCGAAGCGGCCGAGGTACTCCGGCAGGAAGGGCGCCGTGCCCAGGCTCGTGCTCGCCTTCCCGCCGCCGAAGTTGAGGTACTGGTTCGCCGGCACGTCGTAGGGCTGGTTGAGGCCGCCGTACATCATCACCTGCGCCGGCCAGGTCAGGGTGTGGAACCAGAGGTTGTCCTTGCCGATGAAGTAGTAGATCTTCGCCGCCGGGTCCTGCCACCAGTCCTTCCAGGCGTCCGGCGTCCCCTGCTTCTGCGACCACTCCTTCGCCGCCGAGAGGTAGCCGATGACGTTCTCGAACCAGACGTACATGCGCTTGCTCTCGAAGCCTTCGACAGGGATCGGCACGCCCCACTCGAGGTCGCGCGTCTCGGCGCGGTCCTTGAGGCCTTCGTTAAGGATGCCGAGCGCGAAACCCATCACGTGCTTGCGCCAGTGCTCGTGACCGGTCGTCAGCCATTCGCGCAGGCGCTCGTTGTAGGCGCTGAGCTTGATGAAGAAGTGCTCTGACGGGCGCCGCTCCGGCGTCGAGCCGTCGAAGCGGCAACGCGGGTTGATCAGGTCGACGGCGTCGAGCGAGCGGCCGCAGTTGTCGCACTGGTCGCCGCGGGCGCCGACGTAGGCGCAGTGCGGGCAGGTGCCCTCGACATAGCGGTCAGGTAGGAAGCGACCCTCCTGGACGCAATAGGTCTGGTCCATCGTCTTGAGGTAGAGGTCGCCCTGCTTGTACAGCTTGAGGAAGATGTCCTGCGCCGTTTCGATGTGGTTCTGCGTGCCGGTCGAGGTGTAGAGGTCGAAGCTGATGCCGAGCCTCTCCCAGCAGTCGAGGTACTCCGTGTGGTAGCCGTCGACGAGCTCCTGGGGGTTGCGCCCTTCTTGCTCGGCGCGCACGGCGATCGGCGTGCCAAACTGGTCGGAGCCGGACACCATCAGCACTCGGTTACCAACGATGCGGTTGTAGCGAGCAAAGATATCGGCCGGCAGATAGGCGCCGGCGATCTGACCGAGATGCAACGAGCCGTTCGGATACGGCCAAGCGACGCCGACAAGGATGTTTTCGCTCACGATTCGATTCTAATTGATTCGCGTCGTAGGAGCCCCGTCTTTGCGAGTGCAGCGAAGCAATCTCGGGAGGGACGGACCGTCGAATGCAGACGCGCCGTCGTGTCCGAGATTGCTTCGGCCTGCGGCCTCGCAAAGACAGAGACGTAGCGATTTGCGCCCCAAGCGGTCGCTCGCTACGATTCGTTTAACGCCCCCAAGGAGTCCCACCGTGCAAAACCTCCGCATTCCGGGCCCGACGCCCTGCCCTCCCGAGACGCTGAGCGAGCTTTCGCGCCAGATGATCAACCACCGCGGACCCGAGTTCGCGGAGATGCAGGCGCGTGTCTTCGACCGCCTGAGGCGCTTCTTCCGCACCAAGAACGACGTCTACGTCTACACGACCTCCGGCACCGGCGCCCTCGAAGCGGCGATCGTCAACGTCCTCTCGCCCGGCGACAAGGTGCTCGCCGTGTCGATCGGCGAGTTCGGCGACCGCTTCGCCGAGATGGCCGAGGTCTTCGCCTGCGACGTTACGCGCCTCAGCTTCGAGCCCGGCACGCAGGCAGAGCCGCAGGCGATCGCCGACGCGCTGCGGGCGAGCGAGGCTGTCGCCGTGCTCGTCACCCACAACGAGACCTCGACCGGCGTTACGAACGACATCGCCGCGATCGGCAAGGCGATCCGGGCCGTGAACCCAGAGGTCCTCTTCCTGGTCGATGGCGTCAGTTCGCTCGGCTGCATCCCCTACGCCGCCGACGCTTGGGGCGTCGACGTGAGCACGACGGCCTCGCAGAAGGGGTTCATGATCCCGCCGGGCCTCGCCTTCGTCAGCCTCAGCGACCGCGGCTGGGCCGCCTACGAGCGATCGACGATGACGAAGTACTACTTCGACATCGGTAAGCAGAAGAAGTACGCCGCCATCGGCCAGACGCCGTTCACGCCGGCGGTCTCGCTCTACTACGGCCTCGACCTGGCGCTGGACATGATGGAGAAAGAGGGCCTGGAGCAGACAAACGCGCGCCATCACGCGATCGCCGACTACACTCGGCAGCGCGTCCGCGAGATCGGCCTGAAGCTGCTCGCCGAGGGACCGCAGGCATCCGACACGGTCACGAGCGTCGTCGTGCCGGAGGGCGTCGACGCCAAGGCGCTGCTGGCGCTGCTGAATAGCGAGTACGACACGGTGCTCGCGTCCGGGCAGGGCAAGCTCGCCGGCAAGATCGTGCGCATCGGCCACATGGGCCTCGTCGAGCGCTCAGACATCGAGGCCGCGATCCTGGCGCTGGAAGCGGCGTTGGAGCGCCTCGGCTACAAGCCGGCCACCGTCGGCGGCGCCTAGGAGCGCATGGCCCGCGTCCTCGTAACCGAACCCATCGCCGAAGACGGCCTCGAAGTCCTGCGGCGCGAGGCGGATGTCGACGTGCGCCACGGCCTCTCTCACGAAGCGCTGCTCAGCGTCATCGGCGACTACGACGCGCTGATCGTGCGCAGCGAGACGCAGGTCACGGCCGACGTGCTCGCGTCGGCGAAGGCGCTGCAGGTTGTCGGGCGCGCCGGCTCCGGCGTCGACAACATCGACATGCAGGCGGCGACGCGACGCGGCGTCGTCGTCGTCAACGCGCCGGAGGGCAACACGATCGCCGCGGCTGAGCACACGATCGGCCTGATGCTGGCGCTCGCGCGGCACATCCCGGCGGCGGAAGCGTCGCTGCGTAGTGGCGCCTGGCAGCGCTCCAAGTTCATCGGCGTCGAGCTGCGAGGCAAGACGCTGGGCCTGGTCGGTCTCGGCCGCACCGGCGCGGAGGTGGCACGCCGCGCGCGCGGGCTGGAGATGAACGTCACGGCCTACGACGAATGGGTCGGCCCGGAGCGCTT
>DATDPC010000185.1:0-4548 GCA_035292965.1 Dehalococcoidia bacterium
CCTGTCCTGAGCCTGTCGAAGGATGCGGAGAGGGGATTGAGGGGAGAGGTTCTACGCCGCCCGGATACGACTCGACCCATGCCGAGCCGCGACGTCCGCCAGGACGGCGCAAGAGCGGGGTACAGGGGTGCAACCCCTGACGGGAGGTTTAAGGAGGGTGTCCCTCCTTAAGAGCCACCCTTCTTTCAAGGGGTGGGGGGAGCACACAAGGCAAAGCCGCAGGATGCGCGGCGGGGCGTCGACCCGTCTCACCTAATACCGATCTCAGAACCGACCACCCCAGCGGGGGTAGCGGGGGCGCAGCCCATGCGGGGGGAGTCTGAGGGGTCTCCCCTCAGCTCTTCTAATCAATGGGGGCGGGGGAGCAAACAAGGCGAAGCCGCAGGATGCGCGGCGGGGACAATGGCCCCCGTCTTACCTAATACGCCCGCGCGAAAATCGCCCGCACCGACGCCGGCCGCCCGTCCCGCACACAAACGCCCGCGCCATCGGGCTGGCCGAGCGGCAGACAGCGACAGGTAGCGCTCGTCTCCGCCTGAATCGCCTGCTCGCAGTCCTGCTCCTCGCACCACCACACCGACGCAAACCCCGTCTCGACCGCCGCCCTGAACTCGTCGTAGTCAGACGGCTCCTGCGTGTGCGACTCGCGGAAGCGCAGCGCCTTGTCGTACATCGACGCCTGGATCGACGTCAGCAGCTCGCCCGCCGCCGCGACAGCGCCGCTTCGAGCGACGGTCTGCTTGCCGTCGCGTCCCGGCACGTCGCGCCGGGCGAAGACAACGTTGCCCTCGGCGATGTCGCGCGGGCCCAGCTCGATGCGCAACGGCACGCCGCGCATCTCCCAGTCGTTGAACTTGTAACCGGGCGAGTGCCCGTCGCGCCGGTCGACCCAGACGCGGTAGTCGACCAGCTCGTGCGCCAGCTTGTTCACCTCATCGAGGACGTTCGCCCTTTCTTCATCGCTGCGATAGATCGGCACGATGACGATCTGGTACGGCGCCAGCCGCGGCGGCAGGACGAGGCCCTGGTCGTCGCCGTGCGCCATGACGATCGCGCCGATCATCCGCGTCGAGAGCCCCCAGGATGTCGTCCAGCAGTGCTGCAGCTGGTTCTCCTTGTCGAGGTACTTGATGTCGAATGCCTGCGAGAAGTTCTGCCCGAAGTTGTGTGAAGTCGCCGACTGCAGCGCCCGCCCATCGCCCATCATCGCCTCGATCGAGAACGTGCTCTGCGCCCCGGCGAACTTGTCCGCCTCAGACTTGCGACCTGGGATCACCGGCAGCGCCGCCTCGTTCATCGCGAAGTCCGTATATACGTCGAGCATCTGGCGCGTCTCGAACTCGGCCTCGTCCGCCGTCGCGTGCGCCGTGTGGCCTTCCTGCCAGAAGAACTCCGTCGTGCGCAGGAACAGCTTCGTCCGCTTCTCCCAGCGCACGACGCTGTTCCAGAGGTTAATCAGCACCGGCAGGTCCTGGTAGCTCTGGATCCACTTCGCGTACATGTGACCGACCAGCGTCTCAGACGTCGGCCGCACGACGATCGGCTCCGCCAGCTCCTCGCCACCCGCCTGCGTAACGATCGCGAGTTCCGGCGCAAACCCCGCGACGTGCTCCTTCTCCTTCTCGAGGAACGAAGCCGGGATGAACATCGGGAAGCCTGCGTTAACGTGCCCCGTCGCCTTGAATCGCCGATCGAGTGCGCCCTGGATGTTCTCCCACAGCGCCCAGCCGTACGGCCGAACAACCATGCAGCCGCGCACCGGCGCGTAGTCGGCCAGCTCAGCCTTGAGAACCAGCTGGTTGTACCACTCGTTAAAGTCCTCCGATTGCGTCGGGAAGGGGCGTGCAGTCAATTAAGTCTCCTGAACCTGATTTGACCGCATTGTAAGCGACCCATCGAAGCCTCTTCCTCGCCTCACCACCCTCGACGCCTCTTGCGCCGAGGTGTTACCATGTCAGAGACACCATAGGGGTATTCGAAAAGTGGGTCTTGACCCGCTTTTTTGTTAGCTCGAAAACTGAATAGGGAGCACCAACCAGTGGCAACCGCAGTCCGCGCACCGGCCAAAACCAACACCAACGACTTCCTCGGCGCAATCACCCTTCTCGCGGCAGAGAAGAACCTCCCCAAAGAGGTCGTCTTCGAAGCTGTGGAAGCGGCGCTTGCCTCCGCCTACAAGAAAGATGCCCTCGCCGATCTGAACCTCGTCGTCAAGATCGATGGCGGCACCGGCGCCTTCCGCACCTACGCCCAGAAGACGGTCGTCGCCGAAGCCGAGAACATCGAGGACGCAAAGAACGAGATCGTGCTCGACGAAGCGAAGGACATCTCGCCCAACACCTACGTCGGCGACGTCATCGAGATCGAGGTGTTTCCTCAGAATGCCGGCCGCATCGCCGCCCAGACCGCCAAGCAGGTCGTCCTCCAACGTCTGCGTGAAGCCGAGCGCGAGGTCGTCTTCGAGGAGTATTCCGGCAAAGAAGGCGACATAATCTCAGGCGTCGTCCACCGCCTCGAGGCGCGCCACGTCTACATCGACCTCGGCAAGGCGGAGGCGGTGCTTCTGCCCTCGGAACAGGTGCGCACGGAGCACTACCGCCCCGGCCAGCGTCTCAAGGTCTACCTGCTGGAGGTGCACAAGGCCAACCGCGGCCCCCAGGTCGCCGTTTCGCGCACCCACAAGAACCTCCTGCGACGCCTTTTCGAGCTCGAGGTCCCGGAGATCTTCCGTGGCAGCGTCGAGATCAAGGCGATCGCGCGCGAGCCCGGCTTCCGCAGCAAGGTCGCCGTCTACTCGCGCCAAGAAGGCATCGACCCGGTCGGCGCCTGTGTCGGCCTGCGCGGCATCCGCATCCAGAACGTCGTCAATGAGCTCAACGGTGAGCGCATCGACGTCGTCCAGTGGGACCCGGACCCCTCTAAGTTCGTCTCCAACGCGCTGAGTCCGGCGCAGGTGCACAGCGTCCGCATCCTGCCCGACGGCGCCACCGCCGAGGTCGTCGTCGGCGACCGCCAGCTCTCGCTTGCAATCGGCAAGGAGGGGCAGAACGCCCGCCTCGCCGCCAAGCTCACCGGCCTCCGCATCGACATCAAGAGCCTCAGCTCCGTCGAGGAAGAGACCAGCGCCGAGCCGACGCTGCAGATGAGCGCCGAGCCGGAAGTGCGCCGCGAGACGCCGATCTGGGAAGAAATCGCCGCCGACGCCGCGCGCGAAGAGGCGGAGCGCGAAGTTGCTCCCCTCGCCGCCTCCGTCGAAGCGCCCGCAGAAGCGCCGATGGTCGAGCGACCAGCCGCTGCTGCCCCCGCCGACCGCAGCGGCGCCGTCCGCTTCGCCAGCGAGGTCATGCCGCCCGCCCGGCCCGAGCCCAAGGGCGGCACCAAGAAGAAGGGCGGTGGCCGCAAGGGCCCGGTGCGCGAGACCGAGGAGCAGGCGCGAGCCCGCCGCCTCGCCGCATCGCGCCGCGGCAGCAGCCGCCGTGCCCTGGACGAGGAGATCGAAGAGGAGATGGAGGCCGTCATGGCCGGCGAAGACTTCGACTTCTTCGGCATGAAGGACGAAGAAGAGGAGTAGCTTGCAGACGAAGAGCCCTCCCCAGCGCACCTGCGTCGCCTGTCGCTCCGTCGGCGACAAGCGTGACCTCGTGCGCGTCGTCCGTCAGCCGGACGGCGCCGTCGTCGTCGACGCGACGGGCAAGGCGCCCGGACGCGGCGCCTACGTGCACTCGCGACCCGGTTGCTGGCAAGAGGCGATCAAGCGCGGCCGCATCGAGGCGGCGCTGAAGACGAAGCTCAGCCCGGACGACAAGCTCCATCTCGTCGAATACGCAACCACGCTGCAAGCGGTGGCCGTCGCCTAACCGGCAGCCTCGCTACTGGAAAATAAGCTTTGAGGAAATTGCTAAGCTAAGCAGGGTACAGGGGTGCAGCCCCTGACGGGGAGTCTGAGGGGTGTCCCCTCAACACCCTCCCTTCTTCCAGGGCGGAGCAGCGCGAGAGCGAGGCACAGCCCGGACGATGCATAGAGAGAACAGGAGCCAATTGGTAACCGAAAGCAAAGCTGTTGAGCTGCCCCGAGCACTAACGGTCAAAGAACTGGCCGATCTGCTCAGCGTGTCCGCCGTCGAAATCATCAAAGAGCTGATGAAGAACGGCGTCATGGCCAGCATCAACCAGGTAATCGACTACGACACCGCCGCCATCGTCGCGACCGACTTCGGCTTCGATCCGCGTGAGAAGGAGTCCGTCGACGTCGCCGAAGCGCCGATCGAGTACGCGCCAAAGCGCGTCGACGAAGAGGAGCCGGAAGACCCGGCGCTGCTCGTCAAGCGGCCGCCCGTCGTCACCATCCTCGGCCACGTCGACCACGGCAAGACGAGCCTGCTCGACTACATCCGCAAGGCCAACGTCACCGCCGGTGAGGCCGGCGGCATCACCCAGCACATCGGCGCCTACCAGGTCGAGGTCAACGGCGAGAAGGTCACCTTCCTCGATACCCCCGGTCACGAGGCCTTCACCGCCATGCGCGCCCGCGGCGCCCAGGTCACCGAC
>DATDPC010000186.1:0-27077 GCA_035292965.1 Dehalococcoidia bacterium
CTCGGCGCCGAGGCCGCCTTCGTCGCCCGCTCCCTCGACGTCGACCCCCACCACATGCTCGAGGTCCTGCGCCGCGCCTACGACCACAAGGGCGCTTCCTTCGTCGAGATCTACCAGAACTGCAACATCTACAACGACGGCGCCTTCGAAGACTTCAGCGCGAAGGACGTCCGCGCCGACCGTATGCTCTTCCTCAAGCACGGCGAGCCGATGATCTTCGGCAAGCAGGAGGACAAGGGCATCCGGATCAACGGCCTCAAGCCCGAGGTCGTCGAGCTCGGCAAGGACGGCATCACCGAGAAAGACATCCTCATCCACGACGAGACGATCCCGGACCCAACCGTCGCCTTCCTCCTCTCCCGCATGGACTGGCCCGAGTTCCCCGTACCCGTCGGCGTCATGCGCGCCGTCCAGCGCCCCACCTACAACGACCTCATGCAGCAACAAATCGACACAGCGATCGCGCAGCAGGGCGAGGGCGATATCAACGCCCTCCTCCGCCAGGGCGACACCTGGGAAGTCGAGTAACTAATTGAACTGGTTACTGGTTACCGGTTACTGGTTACTACCGCCATGATCTGCCCATCCTGCCACTCCGATAACATCGAAGGCTCCGACGTCTGCGAAAACTGCGGCGCCTCGCTCTCCGCCCTTGACGCCCAGAAGGCCCGCCAGGCGCCCGAATTCGTCCACTACCCCCTGTCGGGCCTGCCGAAGCACAAGGTCGCCCAGGTTGGCCCCTCAGACCCCGTCAGCCTCGCCGTGCGCCTCATGCAGACCCAGGACGTCAGCAGCGTCCTCGTCATGCAGGGCGACCAGATCAGCGGCATCATCACCGGCTGGGACATCCTCCAGAAGGTCGCCGGCCAGACCGAGGACCTCACCGCCGTAACCTGCGGCCAGATCATGACGCCGGAGCCCCAGTGCCTCCACGAGGACGATAGCCTCAGCCTCGCCCTCAACCTCATGGCCAGCGGTCACTTCCGCCACGTCCCCATCGTCGACGGCGAAAAGCCCCTCACCGTCGTCGACGTCAACGACCTCTTTCGCCAGATCAGCCCCAACCTCGTCTAATCTCCGCCCCGAAGGCCCAACGCGACGCGCGGCCCCCCGTGCCGAACGTCAAGATTTCGTCAAGACGCCTTTTGTCAGTTGCCCGCTGCGCGCGTACCACGTTAACTGGAGCCTACCTAGGAGGCTCCCGTGAAACGACTCGCTGAAATCTGCTACGACCGCCGCTGGCTCGTCCTCGCCGGCTGGATCGTCCTTATCGTCGGCCTCTTCGCCGTTTCCGCCGCCCTCGCCGGCGAATACAAGACCGAGTTCAAGCTACCCGGCTCCGAGAGCCAGGCCGCCGTCGACCTCCTGAAAGAGAGCGGCGTCAGCGAACGCACCGGCTTTGCCGGCCAGGTCGTCTTCAAAGCCGACCAGGGCATCAAGGACTCGACCGTCCGCTCCACCATGGAATCCTTCTTCCGCGAGATCGAGAGCAGCCTTGAAGACGTCTCCGTCAACAGCCCCTACGCGGCCGAAAACTCCTACCAGGTAGCGAGCGACGGCAAGATCGCCTATGCCGAGCTCAACTTCTCCGACCGTGACAACGAGCAGTACATCGAAGACGCGGACGAAGTCAAAGCCCTCCACCAGGACCTGCAGCTTCCGTCCGGCCTCAAGGTCGAGCTCGGCGGCGACCTCTTCGCCAGCCAGCCCGAGTTCTCCAGCGAGATCATCGGTATCCTCGCCGCCGTCGTCATCCTCCTGATCGCCTTCGGCTCCCTCCTCGCGATGGGCCTGCCGATCATCACCGCCCTCTTCGGCATCGGTTGCGGTACCGCCCTCATCGGCCTGACGACGCGCCTCCTCAACGTGCCCGACTTCACCACCCAGGTCGCCGCCATGATCGGCATCGGCGTCGGCATCGACTACTCACTCCTCGTCGTCACGCGCTACCGCCAGGGCCTTCACGACGGCCTCGCCCCGCGCGATGCCGTCGTCCTCGCCGTCGATACGTCGGGGCGCGCCGTCGTCTTCGCCGGGCTCACCGTCGTCATCTCCCTGCTCGGCATGTTCTTCCTCAACCTCGACTTCATGCGCAGCATGGCGACAGGCGCCGTGCTCGCCGTCCTCATGACCATGCTCTCGGCGATCACGCTACTCCCGGCGATGCTCGGCTTCGTTGGGCGCAACATCGACCGCTTCGGTCTGCCTCACCGCGCCGGCGCCGCCGAAGCCGACATCAGCCGGTCCTTCTGGTACCGCTGGAGCCGCGTCATCCAGAACCACCCCTGGCCCGCGCTCGTGCTCAGCGCCTCGCTGCTCATCGTTCTCGCGATTCCCGTGTTCTCCCTGCGTCTCGGCTTCTCCGACGCCGGCAACCGCAAGACCACCGACACCACCCGCCGCGCCTACGACCTGCTCTCAGAAGGCTTCGGCGTCGGCTTCAACTCGCCGATCGTCGTCATCGTGGAAACGCCGAACTCGGCCGACCTCGCCACCGCCACGAAGCTCAAGAGCCAACTCCAGGCCACCGACGGCGTCGCCTCCGCCTCGGACCCGATCCCCATCGCCAACGGCAAGTTGCAGCTAATCAACGTCTTCCCAGACTCCGCGCCCCAGGACGAAGAGACCACAGCCCTCGTCCACCGCATCCGTGAAGATACGCTCGCGCCCGTCATCTCCGCCAGCGCTATCCCGGCGCTGACGACAGGCGGCCCCGCCTTCGTCGTCGACTTCGCCGACTACATGGGCAACAAGCTGCCGATCTTCTTCGGCGCCGTGCTCGTCTTCTCCTTCATCCTGCTGCTGATCGTCTTCCACAGCGTCGTCGTGCCGATGAAGGCCGTGATCATGAACATGCTCTCGATCGGCGCCTCCTTCGGCGCAATCGTCGCCGTCTTCCAGTGGGGCATCGGCGCCAGCATCATCGGCATCGGCAAAGAAGGCCCGATCGAGGCCTGGGCGCCGATGATGCTCTTCGCCATCGTCTTCGGCCTCTCGATGGACTACGAAGTCTTCCTCCTGACCCGCGTCCGTGAGGAGTTCGACCGCAGCGGCGACAACCGCCGCGCCGTCGCCGACGGCCTCGCTGCCACCGGCCGCGTCATCTCCGCCGCCGCCGCGATCATGATCTGCGTCTTCGGCAGCTTCACCCTCGTCGACGACCGCAGCGTCAAGCTCCTCGGCTTCGGCCTCGCCTTCGCCGTCCTCATCGACGCCACGATCGTCCGCCTCGTCCTCGTCCCTTCGACGATGGAGCTGCTGGGCAACCGCAACTGGTGGGCGCCGCAATGGCTCGCCAAACGCCTCCCGACGATTCGTGTCGAACCGAACCAGCCGATCGGCGAACCCGGCGCCGGCGGAAACTAAACAACCGTCTTTGCGAGCCATCCTTCCGCAGAAGGAGGCGAAGCAATCTCACAAGCCTCCGCCATACCCCCCAAACCGGCTGACCACCACCCTCACCTTAAGCAGCGTCACCGTCCCAGCCGTACCGTCGACCGTAATCCTCTGCCCATCGCGGATCCGAGACGTCGCGCCCTTCGCCCCGACGACGCACGGTATCCCGTACTCCCGCGCCACGATCGCCGGGTGCGAAAGCGCGCCCCCCGTCTCCGTCACCACGGCGCTCGCAATCGCGAACAGCGGCGTCCAGGGCGGCGCCGTCATCCTGCAGACCAGCACCTCGCCCGGCTGCAGCCGCTTGCCCTCCTGCGGGCTCTCGATCACCCGCGCCACCGCCGTGACGGCGCCCCGGCTCGCGGCCACGCCGCGGATCACATCCGCCGCGTCCTCAACCGCTGCCCGGCTCGTGCCCGCGAACGGGTTCAGCGTGTTCCCCATCTTGCCAATGCTCTCGGGCGCCTTCAGCTTCGCCGACCGTTCCCATGCCTCCCGGCGCTCCGCGACCGCCGCGCGCATGTCGTGCGCGCCCGCGCCCTCGATCTCCTCCGCCGTCAGGAACAGCACGTCCTTCGCGTCAGCGATCCGCCCCTCGCGCACCAACCGCTCGCCGATTCGGAACATCGCCAGCCGCATGCGCCCCCACGCGACCAGCTGCCAGTAGGCGCGTCCCTCCCGCACCGGCGAATACATCGCAGCGGCCGCGGCCATGCGTCGCAGCTGCGGCGCCTTCTCCGGCCCCAGACGCTGGGCTAGCTCCTGCAGCCGCGCCTCTCGCCGCTCCGCCGCCCGGCGCAACATCGCCAGCGGCGACGACGTTCCCGCCTCGATCATGCGTGCGATCAGACTCAGCGCCGTCTCCGGCTCCTCGATCAGCGTCGGCGCGCCCACCTGCCAATGGCCCGTGCGCTCGCCGTAGACGTCCAGGTAGCCCTGAAACGCCCGCCAGAAGCCCCCATCCGCCTTCAGCGCTTCGACGTCGATTGGCGACGCCGCCAGCGCCTTGCGCGCCGCCTCCGAGCCCTTTGCGACCTGCGCCACCCGCCACAGGTCCTCGTCCGCCTGCACCGTCGCGTTCTCGTAGCCCTGCATCAGTTCCCCGGCGAACGCCGACCCATCGAGGCCGAATTCCTGGTTACAGAAGCCCTCCAGCGCCAGCGTCGGCCCAAACGAGGCGAACATCGCCACCATGGTGTGGCCCCAGGCGTACCACTGCCGCGTCGCCAGCTCCAGCGGCGAGGCGTCGCCGCCGCTGGTCTTAAGCTCCTCGCACGCTTCCTTGATCCGCGGCAGGCAGAGCTTCTCCCACACGCCGACAGGGCCGCCGTGCACCTCGTTCAGGCCCCGAAAGCCGGCCATCATCTGCGCCATGCCGTCGCCCATTTCGTCGCCACCGCCGAAAGCCGTCGTGTACACCCAGCCGTTCGCGACCATGACCCTGCCCCCGGCGAACGGCGGCGCCGGCAAGCCCACCTCGACGAACGCGCGCGACGCGCCGGCCCCCATCGCCGGCCCGATCGTGCTCGACTCGATCGGCAGCGACGGCAGCTTCAGGTGCTCCGCTTCCCGTCCCCACGTCATCTCAGCGTCCGCCGGATCGTCCCAGTCGACCGGGAAGTCGGTACCGTCATCGCACTTGTAGACAACGCGCATCTCGCGCCCCCTCAGAGATTTCGCAGAGTCTATCGCAGCCGGATCGCCCCGACAACGCGAGTCCGTCTCGTAGAATGAGCACGTGCTTCCGCCGTTCGTCTCGATTCCCCCCGAAGCGATTCGCGACCTCGAACGCGTCTTCGGCGCCGGCCGCGTCCTCCACACGCCCGAAGACCTCATCGTCTTCGAATACGACGGGACGATCGAGAAGGGCCAGCCCCAGGTCGTCGTCTTCCCCGATACGACCGAAGAGGTCGCCGCCGCCGTCAAGATCGCCCGCCGCTACGACCTGCCGATCGTCCCGCGCGGCGCCGGCACCGGCCTCTCCGGCGGCGCCGTCGCTGCCGTAGGCGGCGTCCTCATCGCCATGACCCGCATGAACCGCCTCCTCGATCTCGACACGGCGAATCGCACCGCCCTCGTCCAGCCCGGCCTCGTCAACCTGGAGCTGAGCCGTCTCGTCGCGCCCCACGGCCTCTACTACGCCCCCGACCCGTCGTCGCAGCGCGCCTGCACGATCGGCGGCAACGTCGCCGAGAACGCCGGCGGGCCCCACTGCCTCGCCTACGGCGTCACGACCAACCACGTCCTCGGCCTCGAGGTCGTCCTCGCCGGCGGCGAGGTCGTCTGGCTCGGCGGCGGCGTCCGCGACCTCCCCGGCTACGACCTAACCGGCGTCGTCGTCGGCTCCGAAGGCACGCTCTGCATCGCCACAAAGGTCCTTGTACGCCTCCTGCGCCTGCCCGAGGCGACCCGCACCCTCCTCGCCATCTTCGACTCCGTCGACGACGCTTCGAACGCCGTCTCGGCGATAATCGGCGCCGGCCTCGTGCCCGCCGCCCTCGAGATGCTCGACGCCGTGACGATCCGCGCCGTCGAGCCCGCCCTCCACGTCGGCTACCCCGAAGACGCCGGCGCCGTTCTGCTGATCGAGGTCGAAGGGCTAACCGAAGCGACGGAAGAGGACGCAGCCAAGGCGCGCAGCATCGTCCGCGAAGCCGGCGCCCGCGAGGTCCGCGAAGCCTCGGACGCCGCCGACCGCGAGCGCCTCTGGGCCGGCCGCAAGGGCGCGATCAGCGCCCTCGGGCAACTCGCGCCCAACTACTACATCCTCGATGGCGTCGTCCCGCGCACGAAGCTGCCGGAGGTCATGCAAGAGGTGATGCGCGTCAGCGAGGCCTACGGTTTCCCCATCGCCAACGTCTTCCACGCCGGCGATGGCAACCTCCACCCCTGCATCCTCTTCGACGAGCGACGCCCCGGCGAGACCGCCCGCGTCCTCGACGCCGGCGAGGCGATCATGCGCGTCTGCGTCGACGTCGGCGGCTCGATCACCGGCGAGCACGGCGTCGGCCTCGAAAAGCGCGACTTCATGCCCTGGATCTTCACCCCCGCCGATATCGAGACGATGCAGCGCCTCAAGACCGCCTTCGGCGCCGGCGAGCGCTTCAACCCCTGCAAAGCCTTCCCCACCACCAAAGGCTGCGGCGAGGTCCACTCCAAGCTCGTAACCGCCTTCGGCCCAGACGCCTACGTCTAGCGTCTCGATGAACCCTTCCGAGAGCCAGGAGCAACTCCCATTCGATCTCACGCCCGAAGAAAAGGCATACCTCGCTCCGATACTTGCCTTCTGCACTAAACGGGCCAAGTTCGCGAATCCCGTCACCCTTGCTTATTACCTGAACCGATGGAACCGTTTAGTGCGGAACTTCGACCACTACCGCGGCGATGGCGAGGACTTTGCAAACGAAGTCTCCGTCCGGGAGATCTTGCAGCGCGACATTCTCATCGCGGCGCCTCAGTCCCTCGTCGAGAAGATCAATGCCGCCCTTGAGGAGCCTGACCGTCTCTATCGAGAGCAGACCAGCGAAGTAGACCAACCCTGGTTCGGCAGACCGCACGAGTCCCACTGGTGGTGGTATCGCTGCCCAGAACACTGGGCCTGGTACCGAGACCACGCCCCCTCCGCCTGAAGACACCTCCAACCCTCTTCCTGAGCCCGCCCACTGTCTTTGCGAGCGAAGCGAAGCAATCTCGGCGGCGCCGCCTCATCGTCCGCGGCTCTTCGTCCCGCCCGTTGACCTCCCGCCCCTCTTCCTGAGCCTGTCGAAGGACGCTACGCTGCGAGCGTGACCAACGCCGCCGACTTCCAGACCAACCTCCCACCCTCGATCCCCACCTCCACAGACGCCGCCGCCTACGCCATCGACGGCCTAACGCCCTCCCTCCTCGTCACGCCAACGACGCAGGCCGACGTCGCCGCCGTAGTCGCCGCCGCCAACGCGGCCGGCGCGGCCGTCGTCCCCTGGGGCGGCGGCACGCAGCAGGCCCTCGGCATGCCCCCGGAGCGCTACGACATCGCCCTCGACCTCCGAAAGCTCGATCGCGTCGTCGAGTACGAATCCGCCGATCTCACCGTCACCATCGAGTCTGGCATGCCTCTGCTCGCGCTCCAAACGACGCTCAGCGCCCACGGCCAGTGGCTCCGCCTCGACCCCGATCTGCCCCCCGAGGCCACCGTCGGCGGCATCCTCGCCACCAACGCCTCCGGCCCCGCCCGTCTCGCCCACGGCGCCGCCCGCGACCAGCTCATCGGCATCAGCTTCGTCACGCCGGAGGGCGAGCTCGTCAAGGCAGGCGGCCGCGTCGTCAAGAACGTCGCCGGCTACGACCTCGGCAAGCTCCAGATCGGCGCCCTCGGCACCCTCGGCGTCATCGTCCAGGCCAGCTTCAAGGTCGCCCCGCTACCGACCAGCGTCCGCAGCGCCTCGAAGGACGGCACCCTCCAAGATGTTATGTCGATTAGCTCCCGCCTTCTGGACGCTGGGCTCCCGCTCCAGGCGTCGATTCTCACGAAGCGGTCTGCCAGCAGCGATTGGAGTCTGCTCGCGCGTTTTGCGGGTGGAAACGCCGCCGTCGACCGCAGCATGCGTGACTTCGACGCGCTGGCCGACCTAAAGCTCCCCTACGGCGAGTGGATTGGAGTTCAGTGGACTGCCCTTCCTGGAAACGCGACGCGGCAATCGGTGCCGGCAGGACCGGCCGTCGTCGCCCGCGCCGCCATCCCCACAACCGCCGCTCAGCCCGTCTGCGAGGCCTTCGCTGCCGCCGGCGCCGCCGTCACCGCCTACCCCGGCGTCGCCATCGTCTACGGCGCCTGGGACAAAGCCCCCGACGCCGCAACCCTGACGAAGCTCCGAGACCTCTGCGTCCAGCACGAAGGCGCCCTCATCCTCGAACACGCCCCCATCGACCTCAAACGCAGCGTCGGCGTCTGGGGCGCCCCCCGCAACGACATCGAACTAATGCGCCGCGTAAAAGCCACCCTGGACCCCAACCGCACCCTAAACCCCGGCCGCTACATAGGCGCCATCTAGCCCAGCGTCGTTGCGAGCCATCCCTCCGCAGGAAGGAGGCGAAGCAATCTCACAAGCCCCGCTAGACGCCCCGTCGCGCCTGCAAACACCCCGTCGTCAACAGTCCCTCTCTGTGGACGGAGAGGGACGCGCGGCAGCGAGGGAGAGGTAGAACCCCACAATCGCCGCCAGACGCCGCGTCGCGCCCACAAACCAGCCCGTCCTACACAGTCCCTCTCTGTGCTTGAGCCTGCCCTGAGCCTGTCGAAGGGGAGAGGGACGCGCGGCAGCGAGGGAGAGGTCGGACGCCCCACGCCCTGTGCTACGCTCGACCTGAAGTGAACTCTTTGCCCGTTTGCCCGTTTGCCCGTTTGCCCGGGGGTGGCGGATGAGCGGCCCCCCCCACAAGCACGAGTTCGGCCCGCGCGAGGAAGACCTCGCCCGCTGCGTCCACTGCGGCTTCTGCCTCCAGGCCTGCCCCACCTACGTCGTTCTCGGGCTCGAGACAGAGTCGCCCCGCGGCCGCATCGCCCTCGCCCGCGCTGTATCTGAGAAGCGCATCGAGCCGACGCCCCAGGTCATCGCCCACTTCGACCTCTGCCTCCAGTGCCGCGCCTGCGAGACCGCCTGCCCCTCCGGCGTGCCCTACGGCCGGATCATCGAAGACACGCGCGCCCTCGTGCAGGAACGGCCGGACCGCCCGGCGTCCTGGAAGCTGCGCTCCTTCGTCCTCCGCCAGGCCTTCGCCGCCCCCTGGCGCCTCCGCCTCGGCTTCAGCCTCCTGCGCTTCTACCAGCGCACGCCCATCGCCCCGCTCGCGCGCCGGCTCCTCCCCAAGCGCCTGCGCGACATGGAGGCGATACTCCCGCGACTGCCAAACCGCTTCTTCGACCCTCCCGTCCACGCTGCAGAGCCCGCCGGGACGCCGAAAGCGACGATCGGCATACTATCGGGCTGCATCATGGGCATGACCCACCCCCAGACACACGAGGCCACCGTCCGCGTCCTCGCCCGCAACGGCTACCGCGTCCTCGTCCCCCGCGACCAGGGCTGCTGCGGTGCCCTCCACGTCCACAACGGCGACCCCAAGGCGGCGCGCGTCCTCGCCCGAAAGAACATCGACGCCTTCCTCGCCTCCGGCGTCGACTACGTCGTCGTCAACTCCGCCGGCTGCGGCAGCGCCATGAAGGAGTACGGCGACCTCTTCGCCGGCGAGCGCGACGAGGCCAAAGCCCGCCGCTTCGCCGCGATCGTCAAAGACGTCACCGAGCTGCTCGACGAAGACGGCTTCGAAGCGCCGAAAGGCCGCGTCGAGGCGCGCGTCACCTATCAGGACAGCTGCCACCTCGTCCACGCCCAGCGCATCAGCAAAGCGCCGCGAAGCCTCCTGCGCGCCATCCCCGGCCTCGACTTCGTCGAAATGGAGACGCCGGACCGCTGCTGCGGCTCCGCCGGCATCTACAACGTCACCCAGACCGAAATGTCGCGCCGCATCCTCGACGACAAGATGGACGACGTCATGCGCACCAACCCGGACATCGTCTCCACCGCCAACCCCGGCTGCATGCTCCAGCTCCAGCTTGGCCTAAACCTCCGCCACGACGACGCCGAAGTCCTCCACGTAGTCGAACTCCTCGACCGCGCCTACCAGAACGAACCGAGGTAATCCCCTCTCCCCTTGGGAGAGGGTGGCCGAAGGCCGGGTGAGGGCGAGCGCCCCGTGCCTCACCAACGCCCCATCTCGCCCATGCTCCACCCTTCAGGGTGGAGTACCATCCCCGTCTCTCCCTCGGTTGCGCTAACAAGCCCCCTAAACGAGACTAACGAAGCGGCTCTTACCGCCCGAAGCGATTCATGCACACGAATAGAGGATCACGATGAGCGAAGCACAGTACGACGTCACGGCCATCGGCAACGCCATCGTCGACGTCCTCACCCAGGCCAGCGACAAGCTCCTCGAGCAGCAGCAACTGCCCAAAGGCACCATGTCCCTGATCGACGAAGGCGCCGCCAATCGCCTCTACGGCCTCATGGGCGCCGGCATCGAAGCCTCCGGTGGCTCCGTTGCCAACACGGCCGCCGGCATCGCCGGCCTCGGCGGACGCACCGCCTTCATCGGCAAAGTCGCCGACGATGAGCTTGGCCGCGTCTTCCAGCACGACATCCGCGCCGTCGGCGTCAAGTTCGAGACGCCCGCCCTCAAGCCCCCGCCTTCGACGGCCCGCTCCCTGATCTTCGTCACCCCGGACGCCCAGCGCACCATGGAAACCTTCCTCGGCGCCTGCACGATGCTCACGCCAGACGACGTCGACGACGCCCTGATCGCCGCCTCCGCGGTCGTCTACCTCGAAGGCTACCTCTGGGACGCCCCCGGCGGCCGCGACGCCTTCCTCAAGGCCGCCCGCATCGCCGCCCGCGAGGGACGCAAGGTCGCCTTCACCCTCTCAGACCCCTTCTGCGTCGACCGCCACCGCGAGGCCTTCCTCGATTTCGTCCGCGACCACGTCGATATCCTCTTCGCCAACGAGCACGAGATCATGTCCCTCTACCAGGTCGACGAGTTCGACGCCGCGATGCACAGCATCGGCCAGCACGTCGAAATCGCCGCCCTCACCCGCAGCGAGAAGGGCTCCGTCGTCGTAAACCGCCACGAAGTCCACGTCATCGACGCCGAGCCCGGCGTCAAGGTCGTCGACACCACAGGCGCCGGCGACGCCTACGCCGCCGGCTTCCTCTACGCCTACACGCACGCCAAGGACCTGCACACCTGCGCCAGGCTCGGCGGCATCCTCGCAGCCGAAGTCATCAGCCACTACGGCCCCCGCGCCGAAACCGACCTCAAGCAGCTAGCAGCGAAGCTCTAAAACGCCCTGGCAAAGGCCGAATTCGCCGCGAGTACTGTCGAACCCCCTCTCCCTCGAGGGAGAGGGCGAAGGGTGAGGGTGATCCGCGCCCCAACCGGCCTGAAGCGCACCATTCCGGCGCAAACCACCCCAATCGTCAACAGCCGCTCGCCGTGCTTGAGCCTGCCCTGAGCCTGTCGAAGGGGAGAGGGGCGCGCGGCAGCGAGGGAGAGGTCGTCGACGCCCCTTAAACCGCCTTCAGCTCGTCGCCCGACATCACCCGGAAGCCGATCCGCACCGCAACCTGGTACCAGGCGACCTTGTTGCCTTCGATCTGGCCGCGGATCTGCCCAACCTCGAACCAGTCGAGCCCCTTGATCGTCTGCGCCGCCCGCCCGACCGCCTCGTCGATAGCTTCCTGAACGCCGACATCCGACGTGCCGACCAGGTCGATGATCTTGTAAGTGTGACCAGCCATTTATTCGTATCTCCTCAGAACTAACTCCAAACGCTGCTCCCATTGTACGTACCGCCCTCGCCGGCGGATACGCGGACCGTCGTCGCGCGTCTATCGCTTCAGCACCAGCTCGACGATCAGCGAGCGATGGTCGCTATGCCCGTCGAAGCGACCGTTTCGAGCCGAGACGGCGCGCCACTCGCGCGAGTGGAACACGTAGTCGATCCGGATCAGCCACTTCGGCGCCGAAATGCCGAAGATCGCCGGCCGCGAACTCCCCGGCGTCTGCGACTTAGACGCCCCCGGGAACGTGTTCCCGAACCCGGCCCCGGCCTCGCGCCACGAATCCGTCAGCGCGTCCGCCATGATCGCGTAGGAGACGTTCGTGCTCGTCGCGTTGAAGTCGCCGGCGATGATCAACGGCGTGCCCTCCGCCTCCGCCTCGCGAGCGTAATCGGCGAGCTTGTGCGCCTGCCGCTCGCGCGCCTTCCAGCCGTTCGGCGAAGCCGCCGCGTGCAGCTCCACCAGCGTCACCGCCACGCCGTCGAGGTCGAACTCGATGACGATCGGCCGGCCCACCCATCCGTCGTCCTGCAGCACGCCGCGCAGTTCCTTGAACGGCACACGGCTGATCAGGCCGTATCCGCGCACGCCCTCGCCCGGCGTCAGCGTCTGGTACGGGTACTCCGTCGCAAGCTCGCGCCCGATCGCCGCAGCGTTCTCCTGGTTCAGCTCCACCAGCCCGACAACGTCCGCGTCGCTCTCCCGAATCGTCTCGACCACCGACTCCGGCCCCCGGCTGAAGCCGAGCAGGTTGTAGGTCATCACCGTCAGCCGCGGCCCCTCGACATCCCCCGTCGAGCCGTTGGGCAGAAACAGCGCCCCCCAGAGGTAGATCCACGCCGCAGCAGCCACAACGAAGCCGGCCAGCATGTCCCACCGCCGCGTGTACGCCACGACGCCCAGCACCAGCGGCAACGGCACGAACATGTACAACGCCAGCGAGTTCACCGCAAACAGCAGCGAACCGCGGTCGCCCACAACAAGGCGGATCAGCCCCCAAACCCCAAGGCCCTCGAGATACAACCAGGCGAATCGGTGCAACGAAACCTTAAACCCCGCCCCGCCACCGGCCGCGAAGCCTACAACCAGCCTCGCTCTCGGCAAAACCTAGCCCCGTCATGCGAGCCAGTCGAAGGAGGCGAAGCCCTGTCCTGAGCTTGTCGATGGGAACCTCACAATCGCCGCCAAACGCCACATCCGCCCGCAAACCACCCCGTCGTCAACAGCCCCTCTCTGTGGACGGAGAGGGGCGCGCGGCAGCGCAGGAGAGGTCGCACCTACAACCAGCCTCGCTCTCGGCACCACGCCACCGTCGTCCGCATCCCCTCCTCGATGCCGATGCTCGGCCGCCAGCCGAAATCACGCGTCATCGCCGCCGAATCGCACACCCAGTAGCGCTGGCGCATGTTCGTCACCTCTTCCGGGCTCAACGGCAACGCCCGCCGCGTCAGCAGCGAGACGAGCCCGACAGCGTAGCCCGCGCCCGCGTACAGCGCCACCGGCGTCGGCAGGCAGAGAACCCGCTTGTCGATCGCGTCGCCGTACGCCTTGACCATCTCTCGCCACGTGTGCGGCGTGCCGTCCTCCGCCGTGTAGATGCCGCCGGAAGGCCCCTCCGCCAGCGATACGGTCGTGATCACGTCCGCCATGTCGTACGCGTGCACGAACGAGACGACGTAGCGCCCGTCGCCGATCACCGGCAGCACTCCCGTCCTCGCGATCTTGTATAGCGGCAGCATCGCCTTGTCCCGCGGCCCGTACACGGCCGGCGGCCTCACGACCGCGACGCTCATCTGCTCCCGCGCCGCCAGCGTCGCCGCCTCGCCCTCCAGCTTCGAGCGACCGTACGCCGTCAGCGGCCGCCCCGGCGCATCCAGCGGCCGCGGCGCCCCGTCCGGGCTCGGTCCGTGCGCCGCCAGACTCGATACGTAGACGAAGCGCCGCACGCCCGCCTCGATCGCCGCCTTCACCAGCGACTCCGTACCGTGACCGTTCGCCGCCATGTACTCCGCCCCGGTCCGCGCCGAAGTAACGCCGCCGAGATGCACGACTACCTCGACGCCGCGAACAGCGTCCTCCAGCGACTCCGGCACGCGCAGGTCGCCGTCATGCCGCTCGTACTCCAACCCAACGATGTTCTCGATCAGGCTCGTCCGCCGCAGCAGCAACCGCAGCTCGTGACCCTGCGCCACCAGCCGCTCCGCCACATGCGACCCAACAAACCCGTTAGCCCCCGTAACAAGCAGCTTCATCGAGACATTCTGTCATTGCGAGCCATCCTTCCGTAGGAAGGAGGCGAAGCAACCTCACAATCGCCGCCAAACGCCGCGGCGCGCCAGCAGACCACCTCGTCGTCCAAAGTCCCTCTCTGCCTGCGGAGAGGGGCGCGCGGCAGCGAGGGAGAGGTCGTCGCGCCGTCACAGCGCCTTCTCATAAACCCGATAGCGCTTGTAGACATACGCATCCCAGTTCGGCATCAGCGCGTTCAGGCGCTTGTTGTTCTCGAGGATCCAGGACTCCTCGCACCACTTGTAACGCCCCTTCTGGCTACCGAGATACAGCTCGTGCAACAGCACGAACGGCAGCCCGAACAGCGCTCGCCGACGCTGGAACTTGCGCTTCACCCCGAACAGCAAGATCCGGCCCGTCTCCGTCCCGCGAATCTTCAGCCGCCAGACCAGCTTCACCGCCTTGATCGGGTCGATGTGGCCGTTGAAGTCACGGATCGCCTCGTACAGGTTCGGTATGCCCACGACAACGCCCGCCGGCTCCCCGTCCACCTCGGCGATCACGACGATGCTCCTGTCCGCGATCAGCCGCAGGTCGTCCGCCAGCTTGCGCGCCTCGCTCGCCGTCACCCGCACGTAGCCCCAGTTGTCCTGCCAGGCGTCGTTGTAGATGTCGAGCAGGAGATCGACTTCCTTGCGCAGAGGGTCCGGGATGCCGTGAACCCGGATCGTCCGAAGCTTCAGCCCCGGCGCCTTCCGCGTCGCCTCGACGGCTTCCATCATCCGCGCCGGCGGCTCCGTGATGTTCCAGCGATACGCCAGCAGGTCCATCGCCTTGCCGTAACCCGCCCCCTCGACGAGGCCGCCGTAGTACGGCAGGTGCTGCGGCATCTGGATCATCGCCATCTCATCGAAGCCTTCGACCTGTAGCCCGGCCTCTTCGTTGACGCTGAAGCTGAAGGGCCCGCGCACCACGTTCATCCAGCGCTCCCGCAGCCACGCCTCCGCCGTCTCCAGCAGCGCCTTCGCCACCTCCCCGTCGTCGATCGACTCGAAGAAGCCGAAGAAGCCCGTGCGCTCGTCATGCTGCGCGTTGTGGTCGCGGTCGATCTGGGCGCTGATCCGCCCCACGTACTCGCCCTCGCGCCTCGCCAGGAACAGCTGCGCCTCGCCGTGCTCGAAGAAGGGGTTCTTCTTCTCGTTGATCACGTCGCGCTGCAGCAGCAGCAGGTTCGGCACCCAGCCTGGGAAGTCCTTATACAAACGCCACGGCAAACGAAGGAACGCCTCGCGCTCCGCCTTCGTGCTAACGGGCAGGACCTCAACCGTCACAACCGCACAATAGCCGACAACGCCCCGCTAAAGGCAGCCACGCGCCGAATCTCCGCGCGGCAAATCCCTTTGCCCGTTTGCCAAGTTTGCCAGTTTGCCCGCGGAGGCGGGAGGAGGGGCGGGGCGCCCTCAGGCGATAATCTTGTGCTTGACGCCCAGCTCCGCCATCAGCCCGACTGCGTGGATGATCTGCTCCGGCGTGTGCGTCGCCATGCAGCTCGTGCGCAGGATCCCCGCGCCACGCGCCACCGCCGGCGTCACGACGGCGTTCGTGTAAACGCCCGCCGCCAGCAGCGCCTTCCAGAAGCCGATCATCTTCACCTCGTCGCCGACGACGATCGGCACAACCGGCGTCTCTGACTTGCCGATGTCGAAGCCGGCGTTGCGCAGGCCGTCGCGCAGCAGCTTCGCGTTCGCGTTCAGCTTGTCGACCAGCTCCGGCTCGTCGATCAGCACCTCCAGCGCAGTCGTCGCCGCCACCACTGCCGAAGGCGCCATGCTCGCGCTGAACAGACCGGATCGGGCGAAGTGCTGGATCCAGGTGATCACGTCCGCCGGCCCGCAGATAAACCCGCCGATCGACGCCAGCGACTTCGAGAACGTCCCGAACTGCAGGTCAACTTCCTTTTCGAGCCCGAAGTGGCTGCCCGTACCGCGGCCGCCCTTGCCCAGCACGCCGACCGCGTGCGCGTCATCGACCAGCAGGCGCGCGCCGTAACGCTGGCACGCCTGGACGATGCCCGGCAGCGGCGCGATGTCGCCGCCCATGCTGAAGACACCATCGACGATGACCAACGTAGGTGTAGAAGGCTTGATCTCCGAAAGCACCTGCTCCAGGTGGTCGACGTCGTTGTGACGGAAGCGGACCATCTCACCGTCCGACAGCTTGCAGCCGTCGTAGATGCTGCCGTGGTCGTCCTTGTCGATCACGACGACGGCGCGCCGGTTCGCCAGCGCCGATATCGTGCCGATGTTCGCCTGGTAGCCCGTCGTGAACGTCAGGCACGCCTCGTAGCCGAAAAAGTCCGCCAGCAGCTCCTCGAGCCGCTCGTGCAGCTTCGACGTGCCGTTCAGCAGCCTCGACCCGGTCATCGACGTCCCGTACGTCTCGACGGCGTCGCGCGCCGCTTTGACGACCCGCGGGTGTCGCGTCAACCCAAGGTAGTTGTTCGACCCGAGCATGATCTTCCGCTCGCCATCGATCACGACCTCGGTGCCTTCGTTGTTTTCTAGCGCCCTGAAGAACGGGTAGAGCCCAAACGCCTTCGCCTGCTTGACGATCTGGAAGTTCCTCGCCTTCGCGAAGATATCGCCGCTGTCGTCGTCGTAGGCGTCCTGAGACAGCGCGTCGATCGAAAGATCGTCCGGTGTCGTCAGTGAGTCGTCGATCGCGGGGCGGGTTTCGGAGGCCAGGGGGTCATCCTTTCCCGGCGGCACGTCGCGCGACGGCGCGGCACGGCCGTTTGGCTCGTCGGGTCAGCCTAGCATGTATCACGGCCCCGAAACCCATGTCAACCACGCCGCCAGGCGCACAACCACCGAAAGCTACGTTACAGCCAGCTTACGCCCGCGGCCGAACAACCCCATTGCGAGGAACGAAGCAATCTTTGACGCCCCGAGAGCGCCCAACACCGGTACGTAAGGAAGAAGCGCTACCGCCCCCGGTCCAAGCAACCACTCTGTCATTGCGAGGAACGAAGCAATCCTTGACGCCCCAAGCGCCCACACCCGCTACGTCGGGGAAGAAGCGCTAACGCCCGCGGTCGAGGCATCCCCAAACCATTGCGAGCCAACGGCGAAGCAATCTTTGACGCCCCGAGAGCGCCCCAACACGGTACGTAAGGAAGAAGCGCTAACGCCCGCGGTCGAGGCATCCCCCAAACCATTGCGAGCCAACGGCGAAGCAATCCTAGACGCCCCGAAAGCGCCACACACGGTACGTCAGGGAAGAGGCGCTAACGCCCGCGGTCGAGGAAGCTGAAGAAGTTCGTCGTCACCCACAGTCCGCCCGCGACCATCGCCAGGTTCAGCGTCGCCACCAGGCGCGCGTCGGCGATGTACAGCGACGAGACGAGAAACACCATCAGCATGCCCATCATCGTGAACACGCGGCGCAGGAACACGTCGTCCGCATAAGTGCCGCGCGCCCCCGCCGATGTCGCCAGCGTCCACCACAACCCCATGTAGACGAGCACCAGCGAGGCCAGCATCCCCGGAGCGTCGCGCATCGCGAAAGAGGAGAAGAACGCGCTGAACAGCCCCACGAACATCATGAAGACGCCGATTGACAGCGTCAGCTTCCTCGGCAGCAGCATCGAAAGCGACCGTGGCGAGTACCTAACCAGGTTCCACGACAACCACGAAAGCACGCCGATCAGAAGGATCAGGATCAGGTGATACACCGGGCGCTCCTTGCCGCTAGCGAATCGCGCGTAGTGTCCCACCCCTACAGCGTTACGTCAATAAAAACCCTGACAAAATCTCCCCGAAACGGCGCCAACCAGACTCGCGACGACAAACCGAAGCACAAAGAGGAGATAAACGGGCGCGCCCGGCCCACCTGTCTTTGCGAGCCATCGCGAAGCGAGGCGAAGCAATCTCACGAGCCTCCGCCATACGCCTCAACAGCACGACGCACACCGCGTCTTCGGTTCCCTCTCCCCTCGGGAGAAGGCTAGGCCCCGCCCTGAGCCTGTCGAAGGGGTGAGGGCGGCGCGCCATCCGAAGCAAAACCAACCCGAGATACCAGCCCCTTCTCTGTGCTTGAGCCCGCCTTGAGCCTGTCGAAGGCGTGAGGGGCGCGCGCCGTCCCATCCAGAAGCGCCAAGACCCGTCTTTGCGAGCCATCGCGAAGCAGGGTCCCTCCTGAGCCTGTCGAAGGAGGCAAAGCAACCTCACGAGCCTCCGCCATACGCCCCAAAGTAGGCTGACGAGGCCCCGCGTCTTCGGTTCCCTCTCCCTCCGGGAGAGGGTTAGGCCCCGCCCTGAGCCTGTCGAAGGGGTGAGGGCGGAGCCCCATCCGCCGCAAACCACCCCATCGTCCAAAGCCCCTCTCTGTGCTTGAGCCCGTCCTGAGCCTGTCGAAGGGGAGAGGGCGGCACCACATCCGCCGCAAACCACCCCGGCGTCCAAAGCCCCTCTCTGTGCACGGAGAGGGGCGCGCGGCAGCGCGGGAGAGGTCGTCCCACCCCTCAGGGCAACCCCCGATTCGCCCAGATATCGAAGCTGGCTATGCTACCCTTGATCAATGGCGACGTCCGCAATGCCAACCGCGGCCGAAATCGTCGCCCGCGCGGGTGACGGGCTTTCGCCTGAACGCGCCCGCCTCATCGAAGAGGCCTACGCCTTCGCCGAATCCGCCCACGCCGGTCAGGAACGCCAGTCCGGCGACCCCTACATCATCCATCCCGTAGACGCCGCCCTCACCGTCGCCGACCTCAACCTCGATGGCGCCGCAATCGCCGCCGCCCTCCTGCACGACGTCGTCGAGGACTGCGGCGTACCCAACAGCGAGATCGCCCGCCGCTTCGGCGATGACGTCGCCCACCTCGTCGAGGGCGTCACCAAGCTCTCGCGCCTCAACCTCCTCCGCCCCGAAGCGCCCGTCTGGGACGACGAGGTTCAGGCTGACAACCTCCGCAAGATGTTCCTCGCCATGGCGGAGGACATCCGCGTCGTCATCATCAAGCTCGCTGACCGCCTCCATAACATGCGCACGCTCGACGCCCTCCCGCCCGCGAAGCAGCAGCGCGTCGCCCGCGAGACGATGGACCTCTACGCCCCCCTGGCACAACGGCTCGGCCTCGGCCGCATCGCCCACGAGCTCGAGGACTACGCCTTCCGCTACCTCGAGCCAGAGGAGTACCGCAAGATCAGCAACCTCCTCACCGCCAGCCACGAGAACCTCGAAAGCTACGTCGCCCAGGTCGAAAAGCTCCTCAAGCACGAGCTCGCTCGCCAGGGCATCCAGGCCGAGCTCTCCGGCCGCGCCAAGCAGGTCTACAGCATCCACCAGAAGATGCAGAAGTACGCCGACATGGGTAAGTCGTTCAACGACATCTACGACCTCCTCGCGATCCGCGTCCTCGTCGAGTCCGTCGCCGATTGCTACCACGCCCTCGGCCTCGTCCACGGCCTCTGGCGCCCCCTCCCCGGCCTCTTCGACGACTACATCGCCAACCCGCGCGAGAACGTCTACCAGTCGCTCCACACAACCGTCATGGGCCCCGGCGCCCGCCCCCTCGAGGTCCAGATCCGCACCTACGAGATGCATCGCACCGCCGAGTACGGCGTCGCCGCCCACTGGCGCTACAAGGAAGGCGGCCGCCAGGACCGCGCCTTCGAGGAGCGGATCAACTGGCTGCGTCAGCTCCTCGAATGGCAGCGCGAGACCGCCGAGGCAGAAGAGTTCGTCGAGTACATCAAGACAGACCTCTTCCGCGACCAGGTCTTCGTCTTCTCCCCCAAGGGCGAGGTCAAAGACCTCCCCGCCGGCGCCACGCCGATCGACTTCGCCTTCCGCATCCACACCGACATCGGCTTTCACTGCGTTGGCGCCCGCGTCAACGGCCGCCTCCTGCCCCTCACCTACCAGCTCCAGAACGGCGACGTCGTCGAGGTCCTTACCAGCCGTGGTTCACGCGGCCCCTCGCGTGATTGGCTCAACACCAACCTCGGCTACGTCAAGACCGGCAACGCCCGCAGCAAGATTCGCCAGTGGTTCAAGCGCCAGGAGCGCGAAGAAAACGTCGCCCGCGGCCGCGAATCGCTCGAGCGCGAGCTCAAGCGCCTCGGCGCCGGCCTCGGCGATCTCCTCCCCGAGATGCTGCGCTGGTTCAAGTACGACAACGCAGACGACCTTTACGCCGCCGTCGGCTTCGGCGGCGTCAGCCTCGCCCAGATCGCCGGCCGCGTCGCCACCCTCCTCCACAAGGACGAGCCCCTCGAATCCGCGATGGCGCCCGCGCAGCCCCTCGTCCCCACCACCAACCACGCGATCCGCGTCCTCGGCACCGGCGACGTACTAACCAACCTCGCCCGCTGCTGCAGCCCCGTCCCCGGCGACGAAATCATCGGCTACGTCACCCGTGCCCGCGGCGTCACCGTCCACCGCCAGGACTGCCACAACGTCGTCCACACAACCGAGCCTGAGCGCCTCGTCGATTCCGAATGGGGCGCCCGCGGCCAGCTCTTCCCCGTCTCCGTCAAAGTCGAGTCCTGGGACCGCGTCGGCCTCCTCAAAGACATGAGCACCCTCATCGCCGACGAAAAGGTCAACATCGCCGGCCTCCGCACCGACGAACACGACGACGGCACCGTCACCGTCTCCTTCCGCCTCGAAACCACCGGCGTAGAGCAGCTCTCCCGCCTCTTCGCCAAGCTCGAAGGCGTCCACGGCGTCTACGCCGTAGCCCGCGAAACCGAATCCGGCTCCATCCGCGACATCGCCTAGCAGCCCTCAGCAATCAGCAGTCAGCGATCAGCCCTCATGGGGCGCACCATCGCGTCTGCGCAACCAGGCCCCCATCTGTCTTTGCGAGCCATCGCGCCAGCGAGGCGCGGCAATCTGGGGAGGAGGGGCTACGCTCGTCTTCGCTGACCCGCGCCCCAAATCTTCGGTTCCCTCTCCCCGCGGGAGAGGGCTAGGGTGAGGGGCAAGCCCCATCGCGTCCGTATAATTGCACCTGTGTTCCGAGCCAGCCTGCTCTTAGTTCTCAGTGCCATTCTGCTTGTCGCCTGCGGTGGCAATAATCAGGCTGCCTCTCCGCCAACTGCGACTCCGTGTCCGGATGTATGTCCAACGCCAACACCTCAGACGACAGAAGGCCTACCACTCAATTCGCTCGACACACCAAACTTTGAAGTTATGGCCCCTCGCGACGCGATGATTGCCTTCGCGAAATACGTACTGCAGGACAGCTATCTACCTGCCGAGTTCCCGGAGCCGCAAGTGATAACAGCCACGGATGAACCGGTTCGCGGCTTGAGTCTCAAAATTGCTGTCAACGGTAAGGAGATTTTGCTGATCTACGTTGAAGGCGTGCAGGGATCAGTCTTCCCGGAGGACAACCTGCCAATCAAGATTCAGATCTCGCTCGACGACATCGATATACCGTTCGAGACTTCTCAGTCTCCGGCGTTAATCCAGGAGCAAATCAGGAAGTACTTCAAGGTCAATTTCAAAAGCAATACCGACGACTTCTTTCCTCCGTACAGCTCGTTCCGATACGGAACGAATGTGGGAAATGCGACACTCGAATGGGTTTGGCGCAACAAGGACGGTACCATGGAGGGCATTAGTACACAGAGATTCGCAGGAGGTACTTCGGCGCGGGGGCCGATCTCCAGCAACCGGCATCAGATTGCCATCGTATTCAAGAACTCGCCGCTGTATGCCAAGAACACAACGTTGGGTCTCACGCGCGACCTTCGGTCTAATCCGGTCGATCAGTCCACAACCGGTGGGCCAACAAGCGGTAACGCCTCAAACAACTCACAACCCGCCGGAACGGCTGGTGGCAGTAGCCCACCTACCGCGGTGCTGAGGCCTGCCTACAGCCTGAGTCTTGTGGAACGCCTGCCGATAGGTTCACTGCAGAGCAGCATTCCATCCTCTATTGTGTACCGCTTCCGCGTGGTTGGCATGGATGGACCGCTTCAGCCGTTTCTAACTCCATCGATTCCCGGAGTCGGCCCTAACGGTGAAGTCAGATCGTGGAACCGCAGTCAAGCTCAAGGAACATTCGATATACCCTTCCCTCCAGGTGTTCCAGCGGGACACTACCAGATCACCGTTACAGCGCCGGACGGGACGCGCGTCACAGCTGGATTCGACCACACGCCCTAGAGCCTTAAGAAACACCGCGCGCTATAATCTCTCGCGGCAGGGCCCTAAGCCCCGCGCCACCACCATCCGCCCACGCCCCGTAATCACGGCTGACAGCTGACCGCTGAAAGCTGAGAGCTAGCAAAGAAAGGTCCCTCACCCAACATGGAGTACCGCAACCTCGGCAACTCAGGCCTCCAGGTCTCCCTCGTCGGCCTCGGCTGCAACAACTTCGGCGGCCGCGTCGACGCCGCCGGCACCAAGGCCGTCGTCGACAAGTGCATCGACATGGGCATCACCCTCTTCGACACCGCCGACATCTACGGCCCCCGCGGCAAGTCCGAAGAGTTCCTCGGTCCCGCCCTCAAACCCCACCGGCGCAACATCGTCATCGCCACCAAGTCCGCCGGCCCCATGGGCGAAGGCCCCTACTGGTCCGGCACCTCCCGCAAATACCTCATGGACGCCGTCGACGACTGCCTCCGCCGCCTCGAAACCGACTACATCGACCTCTACCAGATGCACTTCCCCACCAACACGCCGATCGAAGAGACCCTCCGCGCCCTGGACGACATCGTCCGCTCCGGCAAGGTCCGCTACATCGGCAGCAGCAACTACGCCGGCTGGCAGGTCGTCGAGGCCGCCTGGGTCGCCAAAACAGAGCACCTGACGCCCTTCATCAGCGCCCAGAACCAGTACAACCTCCTCGAGCGCGGCATCGAGAAAGAGCTCGTCCCCGCCGCGAAGAAGTACAGCGTCGGCATCCTGCCCTACTTCCCCCTCGCCTCCGGCTTCCTCACCGGCAAGTACCGCAAAGACGCGCCCCAGCCCGAAGGCGCCCGCCTCAGCGGCAGCAGCCCCTTCGCCGGCCGCACCCTCACCGACGCCAACTACGACAAGCTCGAAAAGCTCGACGAGTTCGCCAAGGCCCGCGGCCACACCATGACCGAGCTCGCCTTCGGCTGGCTCGCCAGCCTCTCCTTCATCAGCAGCGTCATCGCCGGCGCCACGAGGCCGGAGCAGGTCGAAGAAAACGCCAAAGCCGCCGACTGGAAGCTCTCCACCGAAGAAATGGACGAGATCGACGAGATCCTCGGCATGACCCCACCCGCAGGCTTCGGCCCGCCAGCCCGCAACCCCCGCTAGCCACTACGTGGCAGCAGTTCGCTGCCGCAAGAAAACACGAGCCGAGGCCATAACCTCGGCTCGTTCTTAGAACTGAACCGTAGGGGCCGTTCGCGAACGGCCCCTACCACATCGCATCCCGCATAATCGCGCCATCAACCAGGACGCGCCCCAAAGCTTCGGTTCCCTCTCCCCTCGGGGGAGAGGGCTAGGGTGAGGGGGCGACAACGTCGCGTTCACGCAACCAGGCCTAAGTCTGTCTTTGCGAGCCATCGCGTCAGCGGGGCGCGACAATCTGGGGTGGCGGGGCGACCCCCGTCCGGCCAACACGCGCCCCAAATCTTCGGTTCCCTCTCCCCTCGGGGGAGAGGGCTAGGGTGAGGGTGCAACGCCCCGCCCGCCGAAACGCATCGCCTTCACGAACGGCCCCCCGCGCCCAAAACAAAACGGAGCGCCTTCCGACGCTCCGTCCTGCAGTTTACCGTGCGGGTCTTAGCTCAGGTGCGGGCTAGTCCACGGCAACAGCGTGAACGCCGTTGCTCTCTTCGACACGCGGCTCGTCGATCTCAACCGCAGGCGCGCTGTGGCGGGACGACCGGCTCGTAAGCCGCGACGTCGGCGCCGCCGCCTCACCATCGCCGCTCATCTGCACGCGGCCGTCCAGGACGGCGCCTTCGTGCACATTCAGCACGCGCGAGATAACCTCGCCGTTGATCCGGCTGCGCGGCAGCAGGTCAACCCGGTGCTCGCAGCGGATCTCGCCGCGGAAGTTGCCGCCGATGACGACAAACGCCGCCTTGATCTTCGCGTCTACCTGCGCGCCCTCCGAGACGTGGACGGTGCCCTTCGCAACCACCTCGCCCGAGAACGTCCCGTCGATCCGGACGCTGTCGTCAACCTTCAGCGTGCCGCTCCACTTCGCCCCGTTGGCGATGATGTTCGAGCACTTGTCCGGCGGCGTCGCCGTCGCCTTCGTGAACGTCGGCGCCTCCGTCTGCACGTAAGCAGGCGGCGCCTCTTCCTCGGCCGGCAGCCGGTTCAGAAGCCGCGTCGATTCGCCGTTGGCGAGCGCCTCGGCGTCGCGATCGCGCTCGCGTTCCCGGTCCCGGTCGCGGCGCCCTTCATCGGAGCCTCGCGAACTGCTCGACTTGAAGGAGTTACCTCCCAAAAAGCTCATTTCCTGACTCCTTTCCGGTTGCGCCCCATCCGGCGTGGCGAGCGGAAACGATCGCCGGTTTTCGCTCGATCGATCTCGTGCTCGCGCCATGTGTTGCCCCGGTGTCTTCCTAGGCGTTTTCGCCGTTTTGAGACCTGCGCATCCTACCGATGTATCTTAAACGCCGTCAACTCATAAGTTGTTAAGCGCCCATCGCAGAATCGCTCACCACCTTAAACGCGGGACCTCCCGTTACGTTACTCGGCTCAGATTCCCCGCAGGTGATACGCGTCGTTTAGCCGCGTTAATACGCTTCGGTTAGCTCTCTCCAGATTCGCATCGTCATTCACGTCGATCGCGCAGATCGACGCGTTGCCGATAACGAACGGCATCGGCCGCTTGTACGGCAACCCCAGCACGCTCTGGCAGAACAGCGCGATCGGCCCCCCGTGCGAGATCACCGCCACCGTCTCACCCGCGTGCTCGTCGGCGATGCGCCAAACCGCCGTCGTCACCCGCGCGAAGAAGTTGTCGCGTCCCTCCTCGCCCGGATAGACGCGCTCCGCCGGCGCCGTCGCGACCCCCAGGCGCTCGCGCACCTCCTGATACGTCGATCCCGACATCTCGCCGAAGTGGTACTCGCTCAGCGCCTCGTCCAGCCGCGCCTCAATGCCGAGATGCGCCGCGCATGCCTGCGCCGTGTGCTGCGCCCGCCGCAACGGGCTCGAGTACACCGCCGTCACGCCCATCTCCGCCAACCGGCGCCCCGTCGCCTCAGCCTGCCGCCTGCCGAGGTCCGTCAGGTCGTACTCCGCCTGCCCCTGCAGCCGGTTCTCAGAGTTGCCGACCGATTCGCCGTGGCGTACCAGCAGCAGCCGCATCAGATCCGCGTCACGCTCACGCTTCGTTTGCTTGCGACTGCTCGATCGCCAGCTCATCCCGGTCCGCCTCATCGCCAAACACCACGTCGAAGAAGTTGCGCAGCATCCGCCCCGTCGCGCCCCAGATCACGTGGTCGCCGTAGCTGAAGCCCTCCATGATCATCATCTCCCCCTCGCGCTGCCGCGCCACCTCGATCAGGTTCTCCTCGTCCAGCAGGTGCTCGATCGGCACCTCCAGCACCTCCGCCACCTCCAGCTCCTGCGGCCGCCACTCGTAAGGCTGCGCCTGGGGCGCAATCTCGCCGACGAACACGCTCACGTGGAACTCGCTGATCGTCACGATCTCGTCCAGCTCGCCGATCACGACGACGTGGTCCGGATACAAGCCGATCTCCTCCATCGCCTCGCGCAGCGCCGTCGCGATCAAATCCGGGTCCTTCTCATCCACCGCCCCGCCCGGGAACGACACCTCGCCCTTGTGCGTCCTCACATCCTCGCTGCGCTTCGTGAACACCACGTGCAGCGAGCCGTCCTTCGGGTACAGCGGCAGCAATACCGCCGCCCGCGGCCTCTCGCCCTCAGGCAAGCGCCGCGGCGCGTAAGCCGCCAGCCGCGCCTTGATAACCTCGATCACGTCTCCATTATGCCGCCTCGCACCCCTCGCTTCCCTCTCACCATCCGTCTTAGCGAGCCAGTCCTTAGCCTGCCCTGAGCCTGTCGAAGGGGCGAAGCAATCCCACGAGCCTCCGCCAAACGTCGCATGCCAACGCAAACCAACCCGTCGTACACAGCCCCTCTCTGTGCACGGAGAGGGGCGCGCGGCAGCGGAGGAGAGGTCGCCCCCAACCCCACAACCCGCTATCCTCAACCCACCATGCCACCCAAATTTCGCGCCCCCCGCGGCGCCGACGACATCCTCCCCGAAGACCAGCCCTACTGGCGCTGGCTCCAGTCCACCGCCACCCGCGTCGCCGAGTCCTTCGGCTACGGCCAGATCGAGACCCCCGTCTTCGAGCACGCCGGCGTCTTCCTCCGCCCCGGCGCCGAAGGCACCGACATCGTCGACAAGGAGGTCTACCGCTTCGAGGACCGCGGCGGCGACGACCTCGTCCTCCGCCCCGAAGGCACCGCCTCCATCTGTCGCGCCTACCTCGAGCACGGCATGGCCTCCCGCCCCCAGCCGGTGCGCCTCTTCTACTTCGTCCCCATCTTCCGCTACGACCGCCCCCAGGCCGGGCGCTATCGCGTCCACCACCAGTTCGGCATCGAAGCCCTCGGCGACGCCTCCCCCTCCATCGACGCCGAGGTCATCGACCTCCTGCGCTCCTTCTACGACGCCCTCGGCTTCACCGCCTGGACGCTGCGCCTCAACAGCATCGGCGACACCGTCTGCCGTCCCGCCTACATCGAAAAGCTCCGCGCCTACTACGCCGATAAGCTCGACCGCCTTTGTGGCGATTGCGTCCGCCGCTACGAGCTCAACCCCCTGCGCCTGCTCGACTGCAAGAACGAGCCCTGCCAGCCCTTCAAGCCAAACGCCCCCAAGATCGCCGGCAACCTCTGCGCCCCCTGCGCCGAGCACTTCGCCACCGTCCGCGCCCTCCTCGAAGGCCTCGGCATCGCCTACGTCCTCGACCCCATCCTCGTGCGCGGCCTCGACTACTACACCCGCACCGCCTTCGAGTTCGTCCCCGTCGATGACGGCGGCCAGCAGAGCACGATCGGCGCCGGCGGCCGCTTCGACGGCCTCATCGAGCA
>DATDPC010000187.1:0-11419 GCA_035292965.1 Dehalococcoidia bacterium
AACCGCGTGTCCGTCGCGAACTGTTCCTCCGGCACGCCCCGCACGTACTCGAGCAGCCGCGCGTGCGTCGACTCCAACCGCCGCAGCACCTCCGCCAGCGATAGCTCCCGCTTCGACGCCTCCATTTGCGCGTTGAACGCGTCGATGCCGCCGTACATCGCCCGGTAGCGTGGCGTCCGCTCCCCCGCCGCGATCGCCGGCAGGTACTTCAACGCCTCGTCCTCCCAGGTCGTCACGTGCGCCAGCACGTCCTTCACCGACCACTCGCCCACGACCCCCGGCCGCGTCATCTCCGCCTCGCTCAGCCCCGCGTACGCCTCGGCGAGGCCGCGCCAGCCGCCATCGAGTCGCTCCAGGAGCTGCTCGCGCTTCATCTAGGGCAGCGCCGCATTTAGACGCTCGACCGCACGGCAGGCGATGAGAAGCAGCGCCAGAAGAGGTAGAACAAGGGCCGCGGGTAGAGAAGCTGCGGGGTTCATCCCGCATGCAATCTTACTGATCCAGGTTGAGACGGCGAGCGCCGTGAAGAACCGTGGCGACTTCCACGATGCCGGCTCCCCGGATCCGGTAGACGACTCGATAGTTTCCGGCGATAAGCTCTCTTACGTCTTCGCGTCCTATCTGGGGAACAATACGGCCGGAAAGCGGAAAATCCTCGAGTTGGAGCACAACCTGGAAGATGCGCTCTGCTAATACCTCGGCCGCTCTGGGGGGCATCGCGGGCGATGAACAGGCAGATTGCGTCGAGGTCTTCGGTAGCCTGCTCGGTCCAGACTACCGAAGCCACTTTGCCATGCGCTTTCGCGCCTCGGCATGTGTCATCGTCTTGCCTTCATCGGCCTGTTGTAGCCCGCGTTCGATCTTGTAGAGCACGTACAGTCGCTCCATTGCGTCCTCGTACGTCGCGTCGTCCGGCAACCCTTCGAGCGACTTCAGGATCTGCTCTTTCGTCGTCATTGCGCTCTTATTGTAGCTCCGCCAGCCGCGCTTCGAGGCCGTCGATCCGCCCTCGCGCCGCTTCCAGGCGCTCCCGCACGTCGGCGACGACCTGCGCCGGCGCGCCGCTCGTGAACTTGTCGTTGCGCAGTTGTGTCTCAAGCCGTTCGACCTGCGCCTGCTCCTCGGCGCGCTGCTTCTGCAGCTTCGCCCGCTCCGCCTCGAAGTCGAACAGACCCGCCAGCGGTAGCACCACCAGCGCCCCAGCGAGCACCGCCGTCGCGACCGATTCGCTCGGCGCCGCCGCTCGATTCGCGACGATGCGCAGCGGCCGCACCCGCGCCAGCTGCTCGATCGCCGGGCCGTGCTTCGCCATCGCCCCGTCCGCGACGACGTACGCATCGATCCACGTACCGGCGTCGATGCCGCGCTCGCGCCGGATGTTGCGCACCGCGCGCACGATGTCGAGCACGAGGCCGATCTCGCGCTCCGCCGCTTCGTCGCGCCAGGCGTCCGCCGGCGCCGGGTACGCCGCCGTCATCACGAGCTCGCTGCCCGGGTCCGGCAGGTGACCGCGTAGGTCGCCGGAGCCAGACCAGATCTCCTCCGTCACGTAGGGCATGAACGGGTGCAGCAGCCGCAGGCATGCGTCGAGCACGTGGACCAGCACCGGCAGCGGCGACACCTCATCATCCGATCGCTGGCGCACCTTGGCGATCTCGAGGTACCAGTCGCACAGCTCATCCCAGACGAACTCCTCGATCTCACGGCCCGCCTCGCCGAGCTCGAAGCGCTCCATCAGCCGGTCCGCTTCGCCGGTCAGCCGTTCGAGCCGCGAGAGGATCCAGCGGTCCTCCGTCGGCAGCATCGCCTGCTGCGACGGGTCGAGCGCCGGCACGGTCTCGCCCGGCTCCAGCTGCGACAGCACGAACCGCGACGCGTTCCACAGCTTGTTCGCGAAGTTGCGCGCCGCCTCGATGCGCGGCTCCTCCAGGCGCTGGTCGTTGCCGGTGCCGCCCGCGGTGATCAGCTTGAAGCGCAGCGCGTCCGAACCGTACCTGTCGATCAGCACCTCCGGGTCGACGCCGTTGCCCTTGCTCTTGCTCATGCGCTGGCCCCGGTCGTCGCGCACCGTGCCGTGAAAGTAGACCCACTCGAACGGCGCCTCGTCTGTCGCGAAGATGCCCATCATGATCATCCGGGTCACCCACAAGAAGATGATGTCGTAGCCCGTCTCCATCACGCTCGTCGGGTAGAAGTAGCGCAGGTCCTGCGTCTCCTCCGGCCAGCCCAGCGTCGAGAACGGCCACAGCGCCGACGAGAACCACGTGTCGAGCGTGTCCTCGTCCTGGCTGATCTCGGTCGAGCCGCAGGTCGCGCACTTCGTCGGATCCTCGACCGCAACCGTCATGTGCTCGTCCTCGCAGTACCACACCGGTATGCGATGCCCCCACCACAGCTGGCGCGAAATGCACCAGTCACGGATATTCTCCAGCCAGTTCTGATAAACCTTCGTGTGCCGCTCCGGCACCATCTTGATCTGCGTCGTCTTGCCGCTCGGGCCGGTCCAGCCCTCGCTCACCGCCTTCAGCGCGTCACCCGATATCGAGCGCGTCGCGCCGTTTTTCTCGTACTCCTTCGACATCGCCACGAACCACTGCTCGCTCATCAGCGGCTCGACGACGCTGCCGCAGCGGTCGCAGACTCCAATGCTGTGGCGGTACGGCTCCTCGCGCTCCAGCAGCCCCTGCGCCTTCAGGTCCGCGACGATCCGCTTGCGCGCCTCGAAGCGGTCGACGCCGGCGTACGGCCCCGCCTCTTCGTTCAGCGTGCCGTCCGGCTGCATCACGTTGACGATCGGCAGCCCGTGGCGCTCGCCGATCTCGAAGTCGGTCTGGTCGTGCCCCGGCGTCACCTTCAGCGCGCCCGACCCGAACTCCGGGTCGATCGCCTCGTCCTCGATGATCGGGATCTCGCGGTTGATCACCGGCACGCGCGCCTTCGCGCCGCGCAGGTGGGTGTAGCGCCCGTCCCCAGGATGCACCGCGATCGCCGTGTCGGCCATGATCGTCTCCGGCCGCGTCGTCGCGATCGTGATGAACTCCCCCGTATCCTTGCCGGCCATATCGATCAGCGGGTACTTCACGTGCCAGAGGAACGAGTCCTCATCGACGTGGTCGACCTCGAGGTCGCTGAGCGCGCTCTGGCAGCCTGGGCACCAGTTGATCAGCCGGTTGCCTCTATAAACGAGGCCCTTCTCGAACAGCCGGACGAAGATCGTCCGCACCGCCAGCGCCGGCCCCGGGTCCATCGTGAACAGCTCCCGCGACCAGTCCGCCGAGTCGCCCAGGCGCTTGTGCTGCTCGGCGATCCGCGCCCGGTTCTTGCGCACGAACTCCCAGGTGCGCTCCAGGAACGCCTCCCGGCCGATATCGCGGCGCGACAGCCCCTCTTCCGACAACTGGCGCTCGATCAGCGTATGCACCGCGATCGCCGCGTGGTCGACACCCGGCAGCCACAGCGCCGGCCGGCCCTGCATCCGCCGCCAGCGCACCAGCAGGTCCTCGATCGAGTCGCCCAGCGCGTGGCCGAGGTGCAGTTCGCCCGTCAGGTTCGGCGGCGGCATCACAATCGTGTATGGCTCTTTGCCCGTTTGCCCGTCTGCCAGTTTGCCCGCGGGGGGCGGCTCGGGTGGCGTGAACGCGCCGCTCTCCTCCCAACGCCGGTACGTCGGCCCCTCGACCGCCGCCGGGTTGTACGCCTTCGGCATCTCCTCGCGCGTCTGCTTCGACTCTGTAGCCATAGGCCTCAAGTATAAAGCGCGACCTCACCCCGGCTGACGCCACCCCTCTCCGCACGCGGGCTAAGGTGGAGGCGTGGTCAACAGCTCATTGGGCAGTGAGAATCCCTGGCTTACTTCGCCGGAGCTTTGGGAGAAGCTGAAGCCACTCGCTCGCGAGAAGCGACATCTACCGACCGTGGCCGAGCGCAAGCTCTGGAGCGCACTTCGGGATTCGAGGAACGGTGGGTTCAGGTTTAGGCGACAGCACGCGATCGGGCCTTTCATTGTCGACTTTCTCTGTTCGGAATCGAAGCTCGTGTTCGAGGTGGACGGGCCGATTCATCAAATGACTGTCGAGTACGACAGCTTGCGACAGGAGTTTCTCGAGAGCCTCGGATTTCGAGTACTGCGGGTGACGAACGACGAAGTGATTAAACACCTGGACGAGGTAAGGCAGACGATCGTCCGCCATCTGACCGCCATCCTTAGCCCCTCTCCGTGGACGGAGAGGGGTGGCGAAGCCGGGGTGTGGTCGTTCCCTGTATGCTCGACGCGTGAAGGCTGAAATCGTCTCCATCGGCACCGAGATCCTCCTCGGCGAGATCATCGATACCAACGCCGCCTACATCGCCTCCCGCCTGCCCGAGCTCGGCATCGACCTCTACTACAAGCACGTCGTCGGCGATAACCTCGGCCGCCTCGTCGAGGTCCTCAGCCTCGCCCTCGACCGCGGCGACGTCGTCTTCACCACCGGCGGCCTCGGCCCCACCGAAGACGACCTCACCCGCGAAGCGATCGCCGTCGTCTTCAAAGAAGAACCCAAGGTCGACCCCGAGGTCGAGACCTGGCTGCGCGGCGTCTTCCAGCGACGCAACATCCAGATGCCGGCCCGCAACCTCAAGCAGGCCTGGCTGATCCCCTTCGCCCGCGCGATCAACAACCCCCGCGGCACCGCCCCCGGCTGGTGGGTAGAGCGCGACGGCAAGATAATCGTCGCCATGCCCGGCCCGCCCGCCGAAATGACCCGCATGTGGGACGAAGAGGTCTCGCCGGAGCTGCTGCGCCGCCACCCCGGCGCCGTCCTCATCAAGCGCACCATCAAGACGGCCGGCATCGGCGAAGCCAGCGTCGACGAGATGCTCAGCCCCCTGCTCAAGGCGACCAACCCCTCGATCGGCATCTACGCCCGCGCCGATGGCATCCACGTCCGCATCGGCGCCAAGGCCGACACCCAGGAAGAAGCGCGCCGCCTGATCGAACCCGTCGAAGCCGAAGTGCGCCGGCTCCTCGGCACGGCGATCTGGGGCTTCGACGACGACACCTTCGAGAGCGTCGTCGGCGACATCCTCCGCGCCCGCGGCCTCACCCTCGCCGTCATGGAGTCCTGCACCGGCGGCCTCCTCTCCGACACGATCACCAACGTCGTCGGCTCCAGCCACTACTTCCGCGGCGGCCTCGTCTCCTACGCAACCGAGGTCAAAGAGCGTTTCGGCGTCGACCCGGCGATCATCAAAGAACACGGCGTCGTCAGCGAAGCCACCGCCGCCGCCATGGCAAAGCAGGTCCGCCAGACCCTTGGCGCAGACGTCGGCATCGGCATCACCGGCGTCGCCGGCTCGCAGCCCCAGGACGGCGTCCCCTCCGGCCAGGTCTACATAGGCATCGACGGCGGCGACAAGCTCGCCCCCCAGACCCTCGCCTTCCTCTTCGCCCAATCCCGCCAGGCGATCAAGCGCCGCGCCGTAACCCAGAGCCTCATGCTCCTCCGCCGCGCCCTCCTAGAAGCCGGCGCGTAGAACCTCTCCCCTCAGTCCCCTCTCCCCTTCGACAGGCTCAGGGCGGCGCGCAGTAGAGAGGGGAAGCTCAAGTTGAGTCACGATGTCAGCCAGATCACAGGCCAGAAGGCTCGCACTGTCTCGTGTGCATCGCTCATCTCGATTCCCTCTCTGCTTGCGGAGAGGGATGCCGGCAGGCAGGGAGAGGTCGTCTACGCCCCGCACGCCCTCGACGCCGCATCCGCTCCCCGCTACGGGCGTCATACGCACCGCCGTTAACAGACGCCAGCAGGGGGGTAGCGGGGGCGAAGCCCATGCGGGGGGAGTCTGAGGGGTCTCCCCTCAGTTCTCTTCTTCTAACTCTTCTTAATCAAGAAAGGGGCGGAGCAAACAAGCCCGACCGCAGGAAGGGCGAAGGATGCGTAGCCCCGACGCCCCTCAGCTCCCCCGCCGCCGCATCGCTGAAAGCTGAAGGCTGAAGGCTGAAAGCTAGCTGCCGTGCTCCCCGGCCCACTTCTCCACGTAGCGCATCACGACGAAGAAGGGAATCGCCGCCAGGAACGAAACCGCCGCTTGCCACCACCAGAAGCCCAGCAGCATGAACAGCCCAAACGCGACCGCGAACGACATCCCGAGCACGGAGATAATCCGCACCAGCGCCAGCAAGACAGGCGCGCGCTCCGGCTGCTGCTGTTCGTCTTCCTGCATCACGAATCGATCCTAGCGCGCCAAAACCTTAAGCACGAACCCCGGCCCATCGGCCACAAAGCCCCCAGCTTCAGCCCGCGGCAGCCCTATGCGCGCGCTGCCAAGCGCCTAGCGCGCCAAAACCTTAAGCACGAACCCCGCAGCGCACCAAACCCCATGCTCCACCCTTCAGGGTGGAGTGCCCTCTACAGCATCCGCCCGTCTTCGCGGCCGAAGCTCCAGCTATCGAGCGCCGGCGGCGTCACGCCAAGCTGCGTCAGCGCCGTCGCGACCTGCGAGCGATGGTCCGTCGCGTGGTTGATCACCTGCGTGAGGATCACCGACGCCGCCATCCGCGTCGGCTCGCCGCGGAAGCGCCCGTCCATCATCGCGTCGCCGTCGACCTCCGCCGCCACCGCCACGAAGCCCTCGCCGCAGCGCCGGTTGCGCTCCAGCAGCGCCTCCCAGCCCGGGAAGTCGTTGTTCGCCGGCCTCTCGCCGCGCCCGAACATCGAAAGGTAGAACTCCTGCGCCAGCGTGATGTGCAGCAGCGTATCCGCGATCGGCCCCCGCGTCCCTTCGATGACCACGTCGCTCTCGCGCGTCGCCTCCGGCAAGTCGCGCACAAACTCGATCAGCTTCGTGTTCGCCCACGTGTTGTGTCTGTAAAGCTCGACAAGCACCTCGTTCATGGCGGCGATCCTACCATCTCAACCCAGAATGTAGCTGCAGGCCTTCAGGCCTGTCCCGACGCCCCATTTGTCCGACCCTCGCCCCTCCCTTATGCTCACTCCCACACCCGCGTGGAGGAACGAATGCAACCCTCGGTGGCGATCATCGGCTACGGCGACCTCGGTCGCGCCCTCCACGCCCTCTTCCCCACCGCCGCCATCTACGACGAGCTCCTCGGCATCGGCGCCCGCGACGCCGTCAGCGCCTGCAGCTTCGCCTTCGTCGCCGTCCCCACGCCCCCAACCCCCGACGGCGCCTGCGACGTCTCGATCGTCGAAGACGTGCTCGTCTGGCTCGATGCCGAGCGCATCGTCATCGCCTCCACCGTCGCCGTCGGCACGACAGAGCGCCTCGCCGCCGAGACCGGCAAACGTATCGTCTTCCAGCCCCACTACGGCCCCGGCTCAACCCCCAACCACCCCTACGCCGGCCTGCGCGACGTCCCCTGGATCACCCTCGGCGGCGCCCCGGCCGACACCGAGGCCGTCGCCGCCCTCTATCGCACCGTTTATGACGCGAACGTCACGATCCGCCAGACCAACGCCCGCAGCGCCGAGCTTGCTAAGTACATGGAGAACGCCTACCTCGCCCTCAAGGTCACCTTCTGCAACGAGCTGCACGACGTCGCCTCCGCCCTCGGCGTCGACTACGACGAGCTGCGCGACCTCTGGCTCCTCGACCCGCGCATCGGCCCCAGCCACACCCTCGTCTACGAGGACGACCGCGGCTACGACGGCAAGTGCCTCCCGAAAGACGTCAGCGCGATCATCCAGACCGCCCTCGAAGCCGGCGTCACGCCCTCCTTGCTCCAGGCGATGGTTGGCGCTAATGAGCGCCAGCGCGCCCGAAACGCCGCGCCCGGGACCCCGCGCGGGAGCGCTGAAAATGTCGAGGCGGCGAACCAGCGCCAGCGCGCCAAGAACGCCGCGCCCGCGACCGCGCGCCAGCGCGCTAAGAATGTCGAGGCGGCAAACCAGCGCCAGCGCGCCAAGAACGCCGGCGTAGCGACAGCGCTCCAGGCCTGAGCCTCCCCTTGTCGACAACGCTGCCCCGTCGGCTCCGCATTCTCATGTACACGTGGGGTTACTACCCCAACGGCGCCGGCGGCGCCGAGCGTCAGGCGCAGCTCCAGGCCGAAGCGTTGCAGCGTCGCGGTCACCAGGTCAGCGTCATCTGCTCGAAGTCGTCTCGGCCACAGCCAAGCGTCGCCAACGGCGTCCGCGTCCACGCCTTCCCCTACTTCCGCTCCCGCAACCGCCTCGTCGAGGCGCTTTGCCTCGTCGGCCTCTTCCTCTTCCTCATGCGCCGCCTTCCCGGCGTCGACGTCGTTCACGTCTACGGCCCCGACCTCAAGGCCCTCGTCATCGCCTTCGCCGCCTGGATCTGGCGCAAGCCCCTCTACATCAAGATCACCTCCGGCGGCCGCGACGGCGACCTCGACCGCAACTACCACCGCCTGACGAAGTTCTGGACCGTGCGCCGCGCCGCCGCCCTGCAGACTCTCTCGGCCCAAATTACGAATGAAGCCCTCGCCGCCGGCGTGAAGCCCTCACGCATCGTCGATATCCCCAACGCCGTCGATTTCGCCCGCTTCCAGCCCGTCGATGCCGCCGCCCGCCTCCAGGCCCGCGAGCGCCTCGGCCTCCCGGCTGCGGAGGTCATCGTCCTCTACCTCGGCCGCTTCACCGGCGAAAAGGGCCTCGCCGTCCTCAGCGACGCCTGGGCGCGCGTCGTCGCCCCCGAGGCGGCGCTGCTGCTCGTCGGCTCAACCGCCGAAGAGGCGGAGCTGCCGGAGGGCATCTTCGCCGGACGCACCGCCCACACGATCGTCCGCGAGTGGAGCAACGAGCCCCAGGCCTACTACAACGCCGCCGACGTCTTCGTCCTGCCGTCCCTACGCGAAGGCATGTCCAACGCCCTGCTCGAGGCGATGGCCTGCGGCCTCGCCGTCGCCTGCACCGCCGTCGGCGCCGCCGAGGCCGTCGTCGAAGACGGCGTCAGCGGCCTCATCGTCCCGCCCGGCCAACCGGCCCGCCTCGCCGCCGCCCTCCAGCGCCTCGTCCAAGACCCGGCCCTGCGCACCCGCCTCGGCGCCGCAGCCGCCAGCACAGCCCACGCCCGCTACGCCGTAGACCCCGTCATAGACCGCATCGAAGCCGCCTACGCCGCCATGCTCGCCGGCAAAGCGCCCAACTAACCCGCCGCAGTCATTGCGAGCCAAAGGCGAAGCAATCTTTGACGCCTCGTTCGGCAGACGCCGCACCATAATTCAGATGTCCCTCTCACGCGGGGCTTTGAACAGAAAGTCCCATTACGCGCTACGTTCTATGAACTGTTGTCAACGCTTGACGGGTATGATTTACTAGTAATACCGTTTCTAAGGGGGAAGGGCTTATGGCCAAAGTCAAAATCACGATGCTCGGCTACAAGTGCGAACGCTGTAGCCATGAGTGGGTGCCGCGCGATGCGGCAGACTCGGTATTGCCGAAGGTCTGCCCACGTTGTAAGTCGCCGTACTGGAATACGCCTAGGCGACAACCCAAGGCGAGTTAATCGAGAGGGGTGACGATAGGCAAGACGCCAATCAGATCGACCGTGACCCCGGGAAGGAATCAAGTGAACGAGAACGAACTTCGGATTGTCGTCCGCGCGAAAGAGCAAGCGGAGAAGACGCTGGCGGCGAACCGCCCCGCAATTCTTGAAGCACTACGTGCTGCCGACATCGCGCAAGGCATGCTTGCCAGCTCCGGCTTGACCTCGGCCTTGGAGGGGTTGCGGTCAATGCCGCTCCAGCGATTGCTAGAGGACGTAGGGTCGCTGGCTTCCCTTGTAACAGGGACGAACCAGCCCGTAAGTCGCCCTGATTACTCCTGGCTCGCAAGCTCGTATACATCGCGCGATTCTCGCGAAGCACGTATGGAGCGGGCCATCCGTGACCTTGAGGACGAAGTAGCCGAGTTACGCGAGACAATCGAACGTGGCGATCCACCGAGTCGGCAGTACATTGTTGAGACTAATTTGGCGGTGAAGCGCATGGCTCGCGTCTATGAGCCAGGAACCGAGCCGTTGGAGTTTGGCGAGGCCGACGACTAGCGCTTAGTTCTCGTGCAGCCGCCCCACTTTTGTGCAGGGGGCTTTCTGTGCAAAGCCACCCGCGGTAGAGGGCTACGGTGAGGGGCGAAGGCGTCCCGTCGACTAGACCACGACACGACATAACCATACCTCTCGGCCCCAATCACCAAAACGCATGCGCACCTTCCCCTTTCGCCCATTGACACCCTCACACCCCCTTCCTAATATGACTCTTGGGCGGCAGCGAACAACCCCGATACCACGTGCCGCCGGCTCCCCTAAGAGGTCAATGCCAAAGTACATATTCGTCACCGGCGGGGTCGTAAGCTCCGTCGGCAAAGGCATTACAACCGCCGCCCTCGGCCGCATCCTCAAGAGCCGCAACGTCTCCGTCTCCGTTCAGAAGCTAGACCCCTACCTCAACGTCGACCCTGGGACGATGTCGCCCTACCAGCACGGCGAGGTCTTCGTCACCTCCGACGGCGCCGAGACCGACCTCGATCTCGGCCACTACGAGCGCTTCATCGATGAAGACCTGACGCGCGCTTCCTCCCTCACCATGGGCCAGGTCTACAACGCCGTCATCCAGAAGGAACGCCGCGGCGACTTCCTCGGCGGCACGATCCAGGCCGTGCCCCACCTCACCCAGGAGATCAAGTCCCGCGTTCGCGGCATCGGCGAGAAGGTCCAGGCCGTGATCATCGAGGTCGGCGGCACCGTCGGCGACATCGAGGGCCAGGTCTTCCTCGAGGCGATTCGCCAGATGCGACGCGAGGAGAAGCCGGAAGACACCCTCTCGATCCACGTCACCTACCTGCCCTACATCACCGCCACCGGCGAGCTCAAGACGAAGCCGACGCAGCACTCCGTCCAGGAGCTGCGCCGCCTCGGCATCCAGCCCGACGTCATCCTCTGCCGCAGCGATCACCCCGTCACCCCGGACACGCGCGACAAGATCGCCCTCTTCTGCGACGTCGAGCCCCGCGCCGTCGTCGCCGTGCCCACCGTGCGCAGCATCTACGAAGTCCCCGCCCTCCTCGAAGACGCTGGCCTCGGTGACTACATCGTCGAGCGCACCCATCTCCCCGCTACGGGACGCGACCTCCAGGACTGGCGCCGCATGGTCGAGCGCATCACAAACCCCTCATCGACGGTCACAGTCGCAGTCGTCGGCAAATACGTCGAGCTCCAGGACGCGTACCTCTCCGTGAAGGAATCGCTGATCCACGCCGGCGCCGCCTTCGACACCGAGGTCGAGATCATCTGGGTCCACTCTGAGGAAGTCGACGACGCCAACGTCGAGAGCCGTCTGCGCGGCGTCGATGCCATCGTCGTGCCCGGCGGCTTCGGCGAGCGCGGCATCGAGGGCAAAGTCGCCGCCGCCAAGTACGCCCGCCTGAACGGCGTCCCCTACCTCGGCCTCTGCCTCGGCATG
>DATDPC010000188.1:0-5853 GCA_035292965.1 Dehalococcoidia bacterium
AGAGAGCTGACGAAGGCGGCGAGGGAAGCGGGCAAACGAGCAAACAGGCAGGCCGGGGCTGGCAATCGGGCAATCGGGCAATCGGGCAAGAACGCGGAGAAGAGCCGTCAATGACGCCGAGGCGGGGCGTAACTCCGCAGACCCCAGCAGGGGTAGCGGGGGCGCAGCCCATGCGGGGGGAGTCTGAGGGGTCTCCCCTCAGTTTTCTTCTTACCAACCATTTCTTTATTCACGAGGCGGAGCAGCGCGGGAGCGATGCGCAGCCGGCCACGCCGCTTTGTGGCATGCTCGCCCCGTGATCTCCCATCTCCGAGGCGCCCTCGCGCGCAAGAACGAGCTTGCCTCCAGCGTCGAGATTGACGTCGGCGGCGTCTGGTACGAGGTCGAGCTGCCCGCTTTCGTCTGGCGCGCCCTCGAAGAGCGCAACGTCGGCGAGGAGGTTGAGCTCGAGACGTTCTACTTCGTCACCACCAACGCGCCGATCCCGCGCCTGATCGGCTTCGTCCGCGCCGTCGAGCGCGGCTTCTTCGAGAAGCTGATCACGGTGCCGAACGTCGGCCCGACGACAGCGACGAAGGCGCTCGTCTTCAGCGTCTCGACGATTGCCCGCTGGATCGAGGCGGGCGACACGGCGGCGCTGGGCAAGCTGCCGGCGATCGGCAAGCGCAGCGCCGAGACGATCGTCGCCCAGCTGCGCGGCAAGGTGATGGAAGAGGCGCTGCTCGCCGACGAGGGCTTCGACAAGCCGGAAGCGCCGCGCCCAGCCGGCGCCAGCGACATCTCCCGCGACGCGATCGACGCGCTCGTGGCCCTCGGCTACAACCACACCGAGGCAGAGCGCCTCGTCCAGCAGGTAGAGGCCGACTCAGCCCCAGAGACGGTAGAAGCGACGATTCGCGCCGTGTTCAGGAAGATGAACCCGGGGTAAGGGCGAGGCTCAGCGAACCCCCGTATCGATCAGCACGTCGAGCGTGACGGTGTCGCCTTCACGGACCGTAATGCTACGCGGCAAGTCCTTCGTGAACGTCGGTGCCGGCAGCGGCGCGATCTCGATTGTGTAGCTACCGGGCGTGAGCAGGAAAAGATAGCGACCATCGCCGCCGGTCGTGGCGGATGCAACCTGGGCGCCGTTGCGACTGGCGGTGAGGACGATGCCGGCCACCGGCGCATCCTCGCACTCGGGCCGTGGGGGCACCGTTTGCACCGGGCAGATCGGGCCGCGCGTCACGCGGCCGGCGATCGCGCCACGCCCCGCCGGTATCGCGATGGGGGTGCTGGTCGCCGAGGGCGTCGTCGTGCCCGTGACGGTTGCGAGCGGCGTGCCTGCCGTCGCGGTCGCCGTACGCTCGACTCCGGGGGTCGGCGTCGGCGGTGTCTGGCCGGGCGCGACGCCATCGCCGCAGGCGACGATGAAACAGACCGCAAGGATCGCTGGGATGACAGCAAAGTTGAGAGTCTTCAAGACAGCCACGTCGTAACCCAAGACGTTAGTGGCGGGCTTAATGTTCCATCACTTCACCGCGCGCGACAGCTAGCAGAAACCGAAGCGGTAGTCCTAACGTCGCTGGGCTGAGGCCTAAATCGCCGGCTTCTGGCGCCTTGCCCACGCGACAACCTCCGTGATCGACTCGCGCAGGATGTCTACGATGCGGTCGATCTGCTCCGGCGACGTCACGAGCGGCGGCGCGAGCAGGTAGTTGTCGCCGATGTTGCGGCTGATCAGGCCGCGGTCGCGGCAGGCGGCGACGAGGCGGCCGCCAACGTTCAGCTCGAGCGGGAACGACTTGCGCTTTTCGACGTCCTGCATCAGCTCGACGCCGGCGATCAGACCGATGCCGCGCACCTCGCCGACGCCGTCTTGCTTGAGCAGCGGCCTGAGGCCGTCGTGCAGGCGGGCGCCGAGCGAGGCCGCGTTCTCGACCAGGTTCTCGTCCTCGAAGATCTGGAGGTTGCGCAGCGCGACTGCACAGGCGGCCGGGTGGGCCGAGTTCGTGAAGCCGTGCATGAAGCGGTCCTCTGACTGGACGATGCGCTGGTGGATATCGCGCGAGACGATCGCGCCGGAGAGTGGTATGTAGGCGCTCGTAACCGCCTTCGCGAAGGTGACGATGTCCGGCATCACGTCCCAGTGACGCAGCGCGAACCAGCGGCCGGTGCGACCGAAGCCGGTGATCACCTCGTCGGCGATCAGGAGGACGTTGTGGCGGTCGCAGATCTGGCGCAGCGTCGGGAAGTAATCCGGCTCGGGCGGGATCACGCCGCCGGCGCCCTGGATCGGCTCCGCGAGCACCGCGGCGACGGTGTCCGGCCCCTCGCGGATGATCGCGTCCTCAATCGCGATGGCGCAGTCGACGCCACACTGCGAGAACGGGTGGCTGGAGCCGGCGCGGATGAAGGTCGGGTCCAGCGGGCCGAAGCCGCGCCAGAACGCCGGGATGCCCGTCGCCGCCGTCGTCGCGAGGGTGCCGCCGTGGTACGCCTGGTGACGCGTGATGATCTTGACCTTCTCCATCTTCCCGCCGAGGAAGTGGTGGAATCGCGCCAGCTTGAACGCGACCTCGTTAGCCTCGGAGCCGCTGTTGGCGAAGAAGACGGCGTCCATGTTCGGGTAGCTGAGGCCGACGAGCTTCTCCGCCAGCTCGATCGCCGGCAGGTTCGAGTAGCCGGTGTAGCCGTTGGCGAAGGCGAGTTCCTTCATCTGCGCAGCAGCCGCCTCGGCAAGCTCGACGCGGCCGTGTCCAACAGCGACGTTCCACAAGGAGGAGAGACCGTCGATGTACTCGCGGCCGCGGACGTCGGTGAGCACGGCTCCTTCGCCCTTGACGAAGATCAGGGCGTCTTTCTGGCCGCCAACCGTGTACTGCGGATGGATCAGGTGGGCGATGTCGCGCTCTACGAGAGAGCGGTACTCACTATCGTTCAAGGGGCCGTCCTCCTCCCGACGCGATTCTACACAAGCAGGCCGCTTAGCGCAGGTGTGAGACGCGATCGAGCCTCCAGCGCGACCTATAATGCCGCCGATGCCGCCGTTTCTCCTCCTGGACGTCAACATAGACACCGACCAGCTGCTCGAAGACGGGCTGGAGACGGCGGGGCACATCCTCCTGCTCCTCGTCGTCGCGCTGATCGCCTTGTGGTTGATCCGGCACGCCGTCACGCCCGTCGTCCGCGTCACGGTGCGCGAGCAGATGCACGGCGAGGTCGAGTCGGAGGTGCGCAAGCGCGTCGAGACGCTCTCGCACGTGATCTACCGCACCGCCGTCATCGTCGTCGTCGCACTCGTCGTCGTGTCGATCCTGCCGGAGTTTGGCGTCAGCGCCACGCCGATGATCGCCGGCCTCGGGCTCGTCGGCCTCGCCGTCGGCTTCGGCGCTCAGAACCTGGTGCGCGACGTGATCAACGGCCTCTTCATCCTGATGGAGAACCAGTACGGCAAGGGCGATGTCGTCACCGTCGGCGGTATCAGCGGCCTCGTCGAAGACATCAACCTCCGCCGCACCGTCCTGCGCGACCTCGATGGCGTCGTCCACTTCGTGCCGCACAGCGAGATCACGACGGCGAGCAACTTCACGAAAGGCTTCTCCCGGATTAACTTCAACGTCCGCGTTGCCTACGACTCCGACCTCGACAAGGTCTTCGCGGCGATCAACCGCGTCGGCCGCGAGCTGAAGGACGACCCCACCTACGGCCCGATGATCCGCCAGGCGCCCGAGGTGCTGCGCGTCGACAAGTTCGGCGACGTCGGCATCGAGGTGAAGGTCGTCGGCGAGACGGAGCCAATCGAACAATGGACCGTTATGGGCGAGATGCTGCGCCGGCTCAAGCGCGCCTTCGACGTAGAAGGCATCGTCATGCCGATCCTGCCGACGGGCACGCTCGCCTCCGCCCAGCAGGCGGCGGCGCAGGGACCGGTGCGCACGCAAACAAATGACGCTTCCCAGTAGGCGCGCTACAATGCGCCTGCAGTCACGACCCCGTTTCCTAGAGAGGTAGACAGACCCATGAAACAGGTTCCGGTCGAATCGACGGCTGAGGCGTACATCGAGCTGCTGGCGGCTCGCGGCGTCGACTACTTCTTCGGCAACGGCGGCACGGACTTCGGCCCGATCGTCGACGCCTACGCCAAGCGCCTCTCGCTGGAGCTGCCGGTCCCGAAGCCCGTCACCGTACCGCACGAGATCACGGCGATGGCGATGGCCTCCGGCTACGCCATGGTCACGCGCAAGCCCCAGGTCGTCATGGTCCACACGATCCCCGGCACCGCCAACGCCACCGGCGGCCTGATCAACGCCCGCAGCAACCAGGTGCCGATGCTGTTCTCCGCCGGCCGGACGCCTCTGACCGAAAGCGGCGACCGCGCTTCCCGCAACGGCGGCATCCACTGGGCGCAGGAGTCGCGCGACCAGGGCAGCATGGTGCGCGAGTGGGTCAAATGGGACTACGAACTGCGTGATGGCGTCGACCTCGAAGGCGTTGTCGACCGGGCGCTGGCGATCACCCAGAGCGAACCGATGGGCCCCGTCTACCTGACGCTGCCCCGCGAGGTCCTCGCCCACGAGCGCGACGGCTTCTCCTACTCGGAGCGCCCGCGCATGCAGCCCAACCTCTCGATGGCCTCGCCGGACGCGATCAAGGAAGCAGCCCGCGCTCTGGCGAAGGCGAAGAACCCGATCGTCATCACCGCGGCGATGGGCCGCGACCCGGCTGCCGTGCCTCAGCTGGTCAAGCTCGCGGAGATGCTCAACATGGCCGTCTCAAGCAGCGGCACTTACATGAACTTCCCCGTCACCCACCGTCTCAGCGTCAGCGGCGGCCTCGGCTCCGTCCGCACCTCCGACAACGCTAGGCGGCCCACCGGCAACGGCACAGCCACCGCGCCCGACTTCGACGTCATCCTCGTCATCGAGCAGGACGTGCCGTGGATGCCCTCGATGCGCGCGCCGTCCGAGGACGCGACGATCATCGCGATGGGCGAAGACCCGCTGTTTACGAACTTCCCGCTGCGCAGCTTCCCGGCGCACATCAACCTCGCCGGCTCGCCACGCTACACGATCGAAGCGCTGATCGCGGCCCTCAAGGCCGAGAAGCTCGACGCCGCCCTGATCGCCGAACGAGGCGCTCGCTGGCAGGCCGAGCACGACAAGGGCCGCGCCTCCGCCCGCGAACGCGCCGAGGCGGGACGGACGAAGACGCCGCTGGACAAGGCGTACGTCTCCGCATGCTTCGAGAAGTTCCGCGACGAAGACACGATCGTCTGCAGCGAGCTCGGCCTCGACATCTCCCAGTTCGAGTTCACGAAGCCTGGTCAGTTCTACGGCGTGTCGACGGCGGGCGTCCTCGGTTGGGGCGTCGGCGCGGCCCTCGGCGCCAAGCTCGCGGCGCGTGACAAGACGGTCATGGCCTGCATCGGCGATGGCTCCTACATGTTCGGCGTGCCGGAGGCGGGCCACTGGGTCTCGCGCAAGATGAACCTGCCCGTGCTCTACGTCATCTGGAACAACTCGAAGTGGAACGCCGTCCGCACCGCGACGACGAGCGTCTACCCGGACGGCTGGCAGGAGAAGACGGACACCTACCCCTTCAGCGACCTCGGCCCCAGCCTCGCCTTCGAGAAGATCGTCGAGGCCGCCGGCGGCTACGGCGAGCGTGTCGACGACCCGGAGCAGGTAATGGGCGCCTTCGAGCGCGGCCTCCACGCCGTCAAGGTAGAAGGACGCCAGGCGCTACTCAACATAATCGGTGCATAGCTCCTAGTAGCCTCGCTCCCAGTCGACCACGTTGATCAACTCTTCGCCACGGAACAAGCGAGCGAGGTTCTCGCAGAAGATGTCCATGCCGCCGCGGTAATCGCCG
>DATDPC010000189.1:0-17129 GCA_035292965.1 Dehalococcoidia bacterium
CCGCAAGCCACGGACGGGCCTTCTCATGCTCGACGGCTGCTAGCAGCAGTCCGGCGGGCAGTCAGGACAGCAATCGCAACCGATGTCGCAGCAGTCGTCAAACTGCACGACCTCGATCACGTCAGCGGGATCGATAACCATCTCGGTACCTCCTTTCGGTTGATACGGGCCGGCGACGGAGGGCAGCGCCTCCCTCCGTCGCCAACCGAGGCGCTGCTCAGCGAGAAGCCGAGGCTAGAAAGCCTCGGCTACGTATCTTCATGTCTTAGCCTCCGTCGCGGCGCGGCGGGCGACGGGGACGAAGAGGCCGATGCGCTGGCGCATGCCGCGCAGCGTCTCCTGAAACGCCGTCAGCTTCACTAGGTCGGCGCCGTCGACGGCGGCGGGGTCGACGAAGCTCCAGTGGATCCGCTCCGGCGCGCCGGGGAAGACGGGGCACTCCTCGGCGGCGTTGTCGCAGACCGTGATCACGTAATCGAAGTCCTGGGTCACGAACTCGTCGAGGCTCTTCGAGCGCAGGCCGTCGTGGGGCAGGCCCGCCTGATCGAGGACGCGCAGCGTGTAGGGGTTGATCCCCTTCGGTCGCGTGCCGGCGCTGACGACCTCGAAGTCGTCGCCGCCCTCGCTCCGGAGCAGCGCCTCGGCGATGACGCTGCGGGCGGAGTTGCCGGTGCAGAGGAAGAGGACGCGGATCGGCGTCATGGATTGTCACCTCTCACGAAGGTATATGTCGCGGCGCCGAGTAGGGCGCCCAGCGGCGGCGCGATCAGGTAGATCCAGAGCGACGTCAGCTCGCCGGCGACGACGGCGGGGCCGAGCGAGCGCGCCGGATTCATCGAGCCGCTCGATATCGGCCCGCCGACGAGGACGTCGAGGCCGACGACGACACCGATCGCGAGCGCGGCGGCCTGGCCGGCGGCGCGCGAATCGGTCGCGACGGCCATGATCACGAACATCAGCAGGAAGGTCATCACGACCTCGATGACGAAGGCGTCGGCGTCGCCCGTCGAAGGGCCGGTGACGGCGATATCGACGGAGCCGCCGAACAGCGCCCAGAGCAGCGCCGCGCCGCCGATCGCGCCGCCGAACTGCGCCACCCAGTAGGGCAGGACGTCGCGGAGGTTGAAGTGGCGGAACGCCGCGAAGGAGAGAGTGACGCCGGGGTTGAAGTGCGCGCCGGAGACGTGGCCGGCGGCGTAGATCAGCGCCATGACGATGAGCCCGTTGGCGGCGGCGATGCCTTCGTGGGAGATTGCGCCGCCCTGGTGCGCCGAGATCACAGCGGACCCGGGACCGAAGAAGACGATCAGCGCCACGCCAATCGCCTCGACGAGGAGGCGCTTCGGCAGCGGCACCGGCATCGTTGGCGGCGTGCGCTCGATGATGACGGTTAGAGAGCTATCAAGGACTGCTTCAGCCAAAGCAGGGCGTCCTTTCTGACGCAGTAGCCGGCGCGCGGGCCGGGGCCGCATTGCTCGATCAGGCCGGCTTCTTTGAGGACGCGCAGGTGCTCCGACACGGTCGACTGCGCCAGGTCGACGCCGCGCGTCAGGTCGTTGCACTGGCAGGCGTCGACTTTCGAGAGGCGCTTGACGATCTCGAGTCGCACCGGGTGAGATAGCGCCCGTAGCATCGCCGAAAGCCTATCTGTATCGGTCTCGATGAGTTCGATGAACTGCATACCATCGTCGTTTTACGATGGTATGCCATCACTGTACAAGGGCAGGTTTCGTAGCGTAACGGGGTATGCAAATGCCTCGGAGGACTAGGCGCGATGCGAACGCGGACTTATCGCCGCTCGAACTGAGAGTGGAAGTCACTAAGAATCTGGGCAACTTGCGACACCAGTTGCTCCAATCCTTCTATGACGGGCGTTCCGTCGCTGAACGCTATCGTGATGGAAGCGTAGCTATTCACATCCACTGCTTGGCCAGCGAGGATAGCCTTTGTATTTCTTTCATCAATGCTGAGGGCCACGGGGCTTCTGAGGCCAGTAAGGTGCTTGTGCTTGTCGGGGTTGGAAAACCCGATGAGCCACTTAACCCAGTCGCATCCTTTGTACGGTTGCAACCGCTCAATCGCTGCGATGTGGTCACCACTGAGATTTCCTCGAAGATGATACCTGTCGAGGAGGTCGTCAAAGATTTCTTCCGTATCTGCGACAGGAAATTGTGTTTTCTCTACGACCTGCCGGGCATCGAAGCACGTGAGTTCATAGATCAGATACTCCATGGCGGTTCTGAGGTCCTGAATGACATAGCCAAGGATTCGGCTGAGCCTCAGCGGAGCGGGCTGATTGAGAACAGCGCGAGCGGTTCCATAAGGCACCTTCCGTCTTTTGCCATCGATGATAATTTCCCGCTCCTCATAATTGAGGGACACTCCATTGGCTACGACTTGGGCAAAATCGGCAACAAGGGGTTTGAGGGCGTCCAGGTTCTCACGTGCCCCGTTAACTCTCTCATTGGCGTTATCCAGCGGATGCATGAGGTATCCTCAGAGCATGAGCGGCAAGTCCGCGCCGGGTCCAAAGGGCCCGCCTCGCGCGACTCTCCAATGGATCACGATAGAACATCTGTTTTCCATGTCAAGCCCACAATTCGCCGCAAGGTTTCTCAGGCTTGTCCCCAATTGACCCCCCAGCTTCACGCCCGCTAGAATCGCAGCACGATGAGCCGACATAACGTTACGTTTGCGATGGCGATGCCCCTGTCCTTCACGCAGCGGCGGGAAGGACATTCGTAAGCACGCGGAGTCTCCGATAGACTGTTAGGGCCCGCTTCGGCGGGCTCTTGTGCTCTCGCCCCGGTTGGCCGCCAGACGGCCCGGCGGCGGGACAGAAAAAGAGGTGTCGCTCATGTCCTTTGCCAAAGCGCTCCGCTGTCGCGAGTGCGGCCGCGAGTACCCCCTGACCCCCAGCCACGTCTGCGAGTTCTGCTTCGGCCCGCTCGAAGTCATGTACGACTACGCGGCGATGAAGAAGAAGGTCACGCGCCAGTCGATCGAGGCGGGGCCGGCGTCGGTCTGGCGCTACGCCGACATGCTGCCCTGCGAGGGCGAGCCGGTCGACCTGCAGGCGGGCTTCACGCCGCTGATCAAGGCGCAGAACCTCGGCGAAGCGCTGGGCCTGAACAACCTCTACTTGAAGAACGATTGCGGCAACCCGACGTGGTCGTTCAAGGACCGCGTCGTCACCGTCGCCGCGACGAAGGCGCGCGAGTTCGGCTTCACGACCCTGGCCTGTGCATCGACGGGCAACCTGGCGAACGCCGTCTCGGCGCACGCGGCGCGCGCGGGCATGGAGTCGTTCGTCTTCGTTCCGGATGACCTCGAGGCGGGCAAGCTGCTCGGCTCGAAGATCTACGGCGCCAACCTCGTCGCCGTCGAAGGCTCCTACGACGACGTGAACCGCCTCTGCGCCGAGCTCGGCGACAAGTACCACTGGGCGTTCGTGAACATCAACATCCGCCCCTACTACTCGGAGGGCTCGAAGACGCTGGCCTACGAGGTCGCGGAGCAGCTGGGCTGGCGGGCGCCGGACCACTGCATCGTCCCGCTGGCCTCCGGGTCGTTGTACGGCAAGATCTGGAAGGGCCTGCACGAGCTCGAAGACCTCGGCCTGATCGACCACGTCGACACGCGCATGTCGGGCTGCCAGGCGGCCGGCTGCTCGCCGATCATCACGGCCTGGGAGAACAAGACGCTGAACTTCAAGCCGGTGCGCCCGAACACGATCGCGAAGTCGCTGGCGATCGGCAACCCGGCGGACGGCTACTACACGCTGAAGATCATGAACGAATCGAACGGCGCCGGCGCCGCCGTCAGCGACGACGAGGTCGTCGCGGGCATACGCCTGCTCGCCGAGTCCGAGGGTATCTTCGCTGAGACGGCCGGCGGCGTCACGATCGCCGGGCTGAAGCGCCTCGTCGCTACGGGCGCGGTGACGCCGGACGAGCTCGTGGTCGCGTTCATCACCGGCGCCGGGCTGAAGACGCAGGAGGCGGTCGCGGACGTGCTACCGCAGGCGATCTTCACAAAGCCGAACATGGCGGCCTTCGAAGCGGCGCTGCTGGAGCGCAAGGGCGGTTCCGTACCGGTCGCACCGCAGTGATGAACCTGCCTTCTGGCGCGAGTGCGGCTGCCGCATCGCTCGTGTATCTTAGGAATGATTCAGGCCCGCGCAGACGAGCGGCCTCGAGAGGCGCCTCGATGGCGAAGCTACGCGTGAAGTTCACGTTCCCCCAGGACAAGATCAAAGACCCGGTGATCTGGGAGGTCGGCCGGCGCTTTGAGCTGGTGACGAACATCCGCCGCGCCGACGTGACGCCGGAGATCGCCTGGGCGGTGCTGGAGCTGGAAGGCGAGGCGGACGAGATCGAACGGGCGCTGAACTGGGTGACGGAGACCGGCGTCCGCGTCGACCCTGTCGAAGACAGCATCATCGAGGGCTAGATGGGCGCGATCGTCACCGGAGCCGTAGCGGTCATCGTCCTCGCGACGATCGTTTTGTCGTGCGCTTGGGCGCTGAGCAGGCCGCGGCATTACGGTGTAAGCCGCGCGGCGCGTGGGCAGCGAACGCTGATCCCGCCGCCGTCCAGCATCAAGCTCGACGGCAAGCGGGCGCGAGATCCGACATACGAGTTGGACACACAGCTTCGGCGCGAGTTTCTGCGTCAGCTTCTGCCGCCCTGGTTTAGGCCGTGACAGCATTATCGGGGGCTAGACAGCCTTCTTGAGGGTAGGAACGTATAAGTAAGCATGTGGCTGCTTGATTTCGCTGTTAGCATCACGCTCCCGTTCTTCCTCCTGGCGATCTCGCTACGGGGCACGCAATGGATGCTGACCCACTCGCCGCTGCGCAGCGACCACCCGGCGCTGCGGGACCCGGTCGCCGAGCAGCAGGCGGAAGCCCGCCGGCACGCGCTGTTCGAGTTGCCGCGCGATGGTAAGAAGAACCCCGGCCCCGACATCGACCGCGCTACGGCGCGCAACCTGGGGTTGGAGCTGGAGATTCAGGCCGCAAGACGGCGCATGACGGGCCTCTAGGCGCGTCCTAGACCTGAGGTAAGCAATGGCAGTGAACGTACGCATCCCAACGCCGCTCCGCGGCCTGACGAACAACCTCGACATCGTCTCCGGCGAAACGGGCACGCTCGCGGCGATGATCGATGGGCTCGAGAGCGCTTACCCGGGGATCAAGGAGCGCATCTGCGAGGCGGACGGCGAGATCCGGCGCTTCGTGAACATCTACGTCAACGGCGAAGACGTGCGCTTCATGGACGGCCTCTTGACGGCGCTAAAGGCAAACGACGAGGTGTCGATCGTCCCGGCCGTAGCCGGCGGGTAACGCTCCGTCTACAAGAGACGAACCCTCGTAGGGGCCGTTCGCGAACGGCCCCTACGTTGCGTTTGGCGCGGGACGGTGCGTTCGGTGTCTGGGCTAGGGCGCTAGGGCCTGACGCCTGGGCTTGATGTTACGCTGCGCAGGAAGACGTCGACTTGCTTCGGCGAACGCAGCTCGAACACAGGAAGCGATGGGTATTCCGCAATCGCTCGCTGAAGGCGGCCGCCGCTGCCTGGATGGGAGCGGATCGACCAGAGCAGAATCGAGTCGCGGCTCAGGAACGTGGTGCGCCAGGTCTGGCGTGCCGGAGAGCCCTCGTAGATCGGTCGCTTCGTCCGAATATCGACAATCGTTCGTTTGAAGAGACGCCAGAAGCTCACGCGCCAGGGCAGGTGCAGCCAGACGATGGTGTCAGCTCGGGACAGGACGATGTCGCGAATCTGGCTGTAGTTGCCGTCGCAGACCCAGCCTTCAATCGCGCCGTCCAGCGCCGGTTCGAGCTTTCGGCGCATGTCGTAGAAGGAGACGGAGTTCCAGCCGTTCGCGTGCTGGACGGCGTCCATTTCAATCACTATGAGTCCGAGAGTCGCGCCGAGGCGTCGCGAGACGGTTGTCTTGCCGGAGCCGGTGCGACCGTAGACGACGATGCGCCGGCCCACCGCGATAGGCGATTCCTTCATGGCGGAGGCGAGTCTAGCTGTCGCTGGCGGGAGCCGGGGCGCGGTAGACGCGGCGGTCGCGCGGGTTGAGCGCGAGTCGCAGGCTGGTCAGGCCGAAGCAGGCGAAGACGCCGATCAGCAGGTACGACTCCCAGTAGGCGAGCGAGCGCACACCGATGCCGCCGACCTCGAAGACGAGGCCGCCGGCGATGCCGGCTCCGAACCAGAGCAGGCTCGGCAGCAGCGCGACGATCAGCAGCAAGGTCGAGTGGTCGCCGGCGATGCCGTAGCCGATGATCACCCAGAACCAGCCGGCGAACACGAGCGCGAGGCCGGCGAGATCGACGAGGCGCATCTGGCGCACACCGCCGACGAGGATGTTGCCGAAGGCGCCGGGCGCCGACTTCAGGGAGTCGAGCGTCTCCTCCCAGTCGTCGCCGAAGAACTCTTGGAATCGTACCCCCGCCATAGGAACACAGTTATGGCAGGCAGGCGCATGCGTGTCAACCGAAGGCGAGGCTCGCCGCTGCGCATCCTTCGGCCCGCTTCGCTCGGCCTCGGCTGCTCCGCTCAGGTTTATGGAGGAGAATGCTGAGGGGAGACCCCTCAGACTCCCCCCGCATGGGGCTTCGCCCCCGCTACCCCTGCTGGCGTTTATGAAGGCTGAAGCCTGAAAGCTGACACCTGAGAGCTGACAGCTGCGTAGGGGACGCCCGTCTCTTTCTCGTGGCGCGCGTGGCCGATTACAATGAAGAGTCCATGGCTACTCAGAAGGCCGATTACTACGAGACGCTGGGCGTAGGCCGCGATGCTTCCGCCGATGAATTGAAGCGCGCCTTCCGCCGCCTGGCGATGCAGTACCACCCGGACCGCAACGCTGAGGAGGGCGCCGAGGCGCGTTTCAAGGAGATCAACGAGGCGTACGAGGTCCTCTCCGACCAGGAGAAGCGCGCGACCTACGACCGCTACGGCCACGCCGGCATGGACGGTGTCTTCGGCAACCGCGGCTTTGACGGCTTCGGGCCGTTTGGCGGCTTCGGTGACATCTTCGACGCGTTCTTTGGCGCTGCCAGCCAGACTCGCAGCCGCCGGACGCCTTCGCGCGGGCCGGACGTTCAGGTGCAGATCGACCTCACGTTCGAGGAGGCCGCGTTCGGCGTCGAGAAGTCGATCACGGTGAACCGCACCGAGCTGTGCTCGCGCTGCAACGGCCTGCGCGCCGAGCCGGGAACGGAGCCGCAGAAGTGCCAGACCTGCGATGGCGCCGGCGAGGTGCGTCGCGTCCAGCGCAGCGTCTTCGGCCAGTTCATCAATGTCGCCGCCTGCGATCGCTGTCGCGGCGAGGGCTGGATCATCCCGAAGCCCTGCACGAACTGCCGCGGCAGCGGCCGCGAGCGCATGGCGCGCACGCTCGAGGTCAAGGTGCCGCCGGGCGTCGACCACGGCTCGCAGATCCGTCTGACGGGCGAGGGCGAGCTCGGCAGCTACGGCGGGCCGCGCGGCAGCATCTACGTTGTCCTGCGCGTCGCCGACCACCCGATCTTCGAGCGCGACGAGGATGACCTCCACGTCATGCTGAACATCAACTTCGCCCAGGCAGCCCTCGGTGACGAGATCGAAGTGCCGACGCTGGAAGGGCCGCAAAAACAGAAGATCGCTCCCGGGACCGAGAGCGGCGACGTGCTGACGCTGAAGGGCAAGGGCGTGCCTCACCTGCGCGGCGGCGGTCGCGGTGATATCCACGTCCACGTCCAGGTGACGACGCCCAAGCGCCTCAGCGCCGAGCAGAAGAAGTTGGTTCAGCAGCTCTCCGAGTCGCTCGCGGCGGACGGCGAGAACCCCAAGGGCCTGTTCGAGAAGGTCAAGGACGCGTTGGGCTAGCGAGGCAGCTCTCAGCCATCAGGCGTCAGCTTTCAGCCTTCAGGGCGTTACACCAAGTCTCATCAAGTTCCGGAGCCAGGGTGAGGTTCCCCCTCTCTGCGTGCGGAGAGGGGGAGTAAGGGGGAGAGGTCGTCCCCCACCCTTACTCAACCCGAAACGGTAGCTCGCGGTCGAAGGCTTCGCGTTCTTCCGGCGCCAGGCGGCTGCGCTCGAGACGGATCGAGTAGCCGCCGACGAGGCGCTCTGCCTCGATGTACATCCAGTCCGTCACCTGACCCTCGGCGACGCTGAACAGCTGGCCCGCCTTGATCTTCGATGCGGCGACGGGGTCGCTCGTGACCTCGGCGTAGAAGGCGCCGTCCCGGTAGAGGTGGATCGCCAGCCAGACGTGCTCGCGGCCGCCGCCTGAGCTGGCGAACGGCGCCATGATCGCGAAGCCGGACCGGCCGGGCCGGTTCTCCTGCAGGGCGGCGATGAAGTCCTCGAGGGAGGTCTGCGCCTCGGCGGTCGCCTGGGCGAGGCCCCTCGCCTCGTTATCCTGCATACTCAACCTATCGTCCGACATATAAGCCTGGGGACACCCTAGGCCCCACTAAAGGGGCGGCCGGAGCGTCCATTCGGCCAGCTCACCAGCTTCGACGCCGATTTTCTTCTAGGAGGCCGTCTTGAGCAACGACCAGCCCGTCTGGACGGAGCTGACCCTGCGCGTACCAGCCGATGGCATCGAGGCCGCGGCCGACATCCTGACCGAACTGACCGGCAACGGCGTCACGATCGAGCCGACGATCGAGGCGCTGGGCCCGGACGAAGGTTACGTTCTCGACGAGACGGCGCCGCTGACGCTGAAGGGCTACGTCCAGGGCAACGTCAGCGCCGCGGCGTTGGTCTGGGTGATCGGCGACCGTCTGCGCGAGGCGGGTTTTGGCGAAGACGTGGCGTCCGGCATCAGCCAGCAGACGCTGCGAGAGGAAGACTGGGCCGAGGCATGGAAGGCGCACTACAAGATCGAGCATGTGGGGCGCGTCGTCGTCCGGCCGGCGTGGATCGAGTACGAGGCGCAGCCCGGCGATGTCGTCATCGGCCTCGACCCGGGGATGGCGTTTGGCACCGGCCAGCACCCGACGACGCGGATGTGCCTGCTCGCGTTGCAAGAGCTGCTGCACCCCGGCGACCGCGTCCTCGACCTCGGCGGCGGCTCAGGCATCCTTGCGATCGCCGCCGTGGCCCTCGGCGCTGGAACGCCGGTGATCGCCATCGACACGGAGGACCAGGCTGTGCGCTCGACGGTCACAAACGCGGCGCTCAACGCCATGGAGGCGCGGATCGACTCGCGGGAGGGCTCGATCGAGGCGGCCGGCGGCGCCGTCTTCGACCTCGTGCTGGCGAACATTAACGCCGCGACGCTGATGCGGCTGGCGCCGCAGCTTTACGCCTCGCTGGCGCCGGGCGCGCCGTTGATCGCCGGCGGCGTTATCGACCTGCGCGAGGCTGCGTGCCTTGCGGCGCTGGAGGCGGCGGGACTGCGCCACGAACGGACGCTGGCCGAGGGCGATTGGCGGACGTTCGTCTTACGGCGGTCCTAGGGCCCGAACTCCTTGCCGTCGAGGAAGAGGGCGCCGTTGACCTCGACGCCGCGGATGAGGACGTCCCAGTGCAGGTGAGGCCCGGTCGCGAGGCCGGTGCTGCCGATGTCGCCGATCTGAGCGCCCGCCTTGACGACGTCTCCTACTTCGACGCCGATCGCCGAGAGGTGGTGGTAGCCGGTGAAGATGCCGGCGCCGTGGTCGATGATGATCGAGTTGCCGCGGACCTTGAGCTCGCCGGTGAAGACGACGCGTCCGCCGGCGGCGGCGTAGACGGGCGAGCCGATATCGCCGAGGAAGTCTGTGCCGCGGTGGTAATCGGTGACGGGGCCTCGGTTGTAGCTCCGGCCGACGCCGTAGGGGTCGCTATAGGAGCCCTTGGCTGGCGGGACCCAGGGCCCGGACCAGAGCTTCTGGGCCGTGAAGCCGCCGTAGATCGAGGCGCGCTGCGCTATCTCCGCGTTGACGATGTCGGGCGCGAGCAGCGAAGCGGTGGCGTCGTCCAGCTCTACCTCTTCGGTGGGGAAGGCGACGTCCGTGATCGCGATGCTCTGAGTTATCGATTGCTGCGCCGTCTTGCCGAGCGGCGTGTAGGTGATCGAGACGGGGTGCAGCCCCGGCTCGATCAGGGCGCCGACGCCGATTACGGCCCACCAGCGGTTGTTGTCGTTGAGCATCGGGTACATGCGTCCCTCGAAGCGCATCGTCGCCGAGGACGCAGCTTCGTTGAGGTAGACGATGGCGAAGCCGCCCTGGGGGATCGCGGTGGGCTTGAAGGTTATGCCTCCGGCCGGAGGCAGCGTCGGCGTCGCCGCGGGCGGCGGCTGAGGCGTCGAGGTCGAACCGGGGACGGTCGCCGTCGGGCTCAGGGCCTCGATCGTCACGGCGGGGCCGAGCTCCTTGTCGCCACCGGAGGAGCAGGCGCCGAGCGCAAAGGCGAGTAGGAGGATCAGCGGCGCGAAGGCGCGCCGCGTGACGGGCGGAAGCATCGCGGCGATCTTACCTTACCGGCCGCGGTAGGCTGTTAACCATCTGCTAACCAGGCGGGGCGGTTGCTTTGCTATAATCCGCCAAATCGGACGCACTCTGCCTTATCTATTAGCGCGTCCGATTCTGTATATTGAACGTAATTGAGCAGGGGAGCAGCACCGGAGTGAGGGAGAGTGGAAGACCCTAAGGTAATCGCCGAACGCATACTGGAAAACGTCGAAAAGGTCATCATCGGCAAGTCCGCAGAGGTACGCCTCGCGGTCATCTGCCTGCTTTGTCAGGGTCACCTCCTGATTGAGGACGTGCCCGGAGTCGGCAAGACGATGCTGGCACGCAGCCTGGCCAAATCGACGGGCTGTACCTTCAAGCGCATTCAATTCACACCCGACATCTTGCCGAGCGACGTTACTGGCGTCTCGGTCTACAGCCAGAAGAGCGAGGACTTCGAGTTCCGCGCCGGGCCGATCATGGCGCAGATCGTCCTCGCGGACGAGATCAACCGCGCGACGCCGAAGACACAATCGTCACTGCTAGAGGCGATGGAGGAGCACCAGATCACGGTCGATGGCGTGACGCGCGGGCTGCCGGAGCCGTTCATGGTCATGGCGACGCAGAACCCGATCGAGTACGAAGGCACCTTCCCGCTGCCGGAAGCGCAGCTGGACCGCTTCCTCATGCGCGTCCACCTCGGCTACCCGACGAACACGGACGAGGTCCTGATGATGGACCAGCAGCAGATGCGGCACCCGATCGAGAGCCTGGAACAGATCACCGACGGCGCCGAGATCGTCTCGATTCAGCACGCCGTCAAAGAGATCTACGTCGACCCGCTGATCAAGCAGTACATCGTCGGCATCGTCGACGCGACGCGCCAGCACGAGGCGGTGTATCTCGGCGCTTCGCCCCGCGGTTCGCTTGCCCTCTACCGGACGGCGCAGGCGCGGGCTCTGCTGGACGGGCGCGACTTTGTCATCCCGGACGACGTAAAGGAGCTTGCCTACACGACGCTCGGTCACCGCGTCATCGTTAGTCCCTCGGCGCGCGTGAAGAGCATCAACAGCTCAGACATCATCCTTGGCTGCCTGGAGCGAATCCCGGTCCCCGGGACCCGCGCTCGCGGCGGCCAACCGCGCTAAGCTATTCACATGATCGAGATGGTCCGGGAGGGCTGGGACCTCCTGATCCGGCGTCACCTCTCGCTGACGATCATCTGCGGGCTCTTCGTCATATGCCTGCTGTCGGCGCTTTCGACGGGCTACTGGCTGCCGGCGCGCCTTGCCTACGTAATCCTCCTCGGCGTGCCAATCGCCTACTACTGGGCGAGGGCGAACACGCGCAACCTGGACGTGAGGACGGAGCGGCTGATCGACCGCCTCCAGGAAGGCCAGGTCTTCTCCGAGCGGATCACGGTTAAGAACCTCAGCTGGTTCTCGAAGCTGTGGCTGGAAGTGGACGACCCGTCTGACATGCCAGACCACAACGCCCGCAACATCATCAGCCTCGGTCCTCGCGAGGCGCGGACGTGGCGGACGCAAACGGCGTGCAAGCAGCGCGGCCTCTACAGCATCGGCCCGGTGCGGATCACGACCGGCGATCCCTTCGGCTTCTTCCGCCACACGACGACCTACGGACGCGCCCAGAACGTCCTCATCTACCCGCGCGCCCCGGAGCTGCCGAACTTCTACGTCCCGCCGGCGAACCTGCCGGGCGAAGGACGGTTCCGCAAGCGCACCCACTACGTCACGCCCAACGCATCCGGCATCCGCGCCTACGAGCCGGGCGATAGCTTCAACCGCATCCACTGGCCGACGACGGCGCGTACCGGGCAGATGATGGTGAAGCTGTTCGAGCTGGACCCGGCGAGCGACATCTGGATCATCCTCGACCTCGACAAGTCGGTGCACATCGGCGAGGACGAGGACAGCACGGAGGAGTTCTCGATCAAGATCGCCGCGTCGATCGCACGCTACTTCCTCGTCGCGAACCGTAGCGTCGGCTTTATCACCTACGGCAAGAAGCTCTACGTCGAAGACGCAGAGCGCGGCGCGCAGCACTACACGCGCATCCTCGAAGCGCTGGCGCTATCGACCGCCGAGGGCGATGTGCCGATCGGGACGCTGGTCAGCGAAGAATCGAAGCGCTTCGGCCGTCACACGACCGTCGTCGTGATCACTCCTTCGACCTCGGACGAATGGGTCGGGACGCTGCAGTTCGTCGCCGAGCGCGGCGTCAAGGTCGCGGCGGTGCTGATCGACGCGAGCACCTTCGGCGGCGCCGAGAGCTCGCTGAACGTGTTCGGGACGCTGGCCGCGTCCGAGGTCTACACCTACCTCGTGCGCAAGTCGGATGACCTGATCACCTCGCTGGCGATGGGGCTCGATGGCCCCGATAACCGGCCGGTACGGGGAGTGACGACGTGAGGCAGGCGTCCTGGGAAGAGGTCTTCCGCGCCCGCGAAGCGAGCCAGCAAACGCCGCCGCGCAAGAAGCGCCCGGCGTGGCAGCGCACCTCGTTCATCTCCTGGGAAGAGCTCGTAACCTTCGCGATCGTCCTGATCGCCTTCATCACGGTCGTCGAGTCGATCAACGGCGCCGATTGGGTGCCGGAGATGCCTTCGCTGTACCCGGTCGCGTTCCTCGGGCTCATCGTCGGGCTCGTCCTGGCGCGCTCTAGCATCCCGGGGCCGTTCGCGCACCTGCTGGCGCTGGGCATTGGCGCCGTGGGCGTCGCGATCGAGTCGACGGCGAAGCTGCCGGGGCCACTGCAGGACCGCGTCTCAGAGCTGGGCACACGCCTGAATCTGTGGACGGACGCGCTGCTCAGCGGCGGCATCTCGAACGACAACCTGCCGTTCGTCGTCCTCGTCGTCTCCGCGAGCTTTCTCATGGCCTACATCTCCGCCTGGGGCATCTTCCGCTGGTACAACGCCTGGGTCGGGCTGATACCGAGCGGCCTCGCGCTGCTGACGAACATCAGCTATCTGCCGGGCCAGAAGAGCGTCCCGCTGCTGATCTACCTCTTCTGCGCGATTCTGCTGGTCGCGCGCGTCAACCTGCTGCGCAGCGCCCGCAAGTGGCGCCGCGAGGGCACGCGCTACCCGGACTTCATCAGCCTGCACGTACTCAACGTCACCGTCTGGGTTGGCCTCGGCCTGCTGGCGCTTGCCTGGGTGCTGCCTGTGGGTCACGGCAGCGGCCTGCTCTACTCAGCCTGGACGAAGGTCACGTCGCCGGTCGCGGGGCCGGTCGGCGGGCTGGGGCGCGTGTTCAGCGCGATCGATAGCAAGAAGGGCGGCACCGTCCACCGCTTCGGCGCGACGCTGCCACTGCAGGGCGAGATATCGCTCGGCGGCGGCGAGGTCATGGTCGTCACGTCGACAGAGACGGGCTTCCTGCGCGCCCAGGTCTACGACCAGTACATCGGCACCGGCTGGAAGGTCGGCCCCGCGTCGCAGATCACGACGGGGTCGTGGCCGGCCTCGAAGGCGCTCATCGGCGCCGACGAAGCGGCGAAGCAGCAGCGGCGCCCCGTTTCGCTGCAGGTGACCGCCTCGCGCGACGCGAACGTGATCGTCGCGGCCGGCACCCCGCTGCAGGTCAGCATCGATTCACGCGTCGTCAGCGGCGCCGACCAGACGGACGTAACCTCGCTACGGCCGACGGGGACGATCCACGAGGGTGACCAGTACCGCGTCGATAGCGCCATGAGCAGCGCGTCGCAGCAGGCTCTGCGCAAGGCCTCGTCGGTCTACCCCTCGTCATTGGCGCCGTATCTACAGCTGCCGGGCAACCTGCCCCAGAACATCGGTCGCAAGGCGCGCGAGGTCACGCGCGACGCCGACAACAACTACGACAAAGCGGCGGCGATCGAGCAGTTCCTGCGCACCTTCGCCGTCGACACAAAGATCAACCCGGCGCCGCCGAACCGAGACTCGGTGGACTACTTCCTCAACTCGCTCGGCCGGGGTTACTTCGACTACCACGCCTCCGCGATGGTCGTGATGCTGCGCACTCTGGGCATACCCTCACGTCTCTCCGTCGGTTACGTGCTGCGCGTGCAGGACCGCCTGCCGGACTCGAACATCTACGTGGTTACGGACGCGAACTCGTTCGCCTGGCCGGAGGTCTACTTCCCGGGCCTCGGTTGGGTCGAGTTCAACCCAACGCCGAGCGAACCACGGATCACCCGTGCCGACGTCGATGTCACGGGCGCGATCAACCCGCTGGAACAGTTCTTCGAGGACCAGGGCACCCCGCTCGGCCCCGGCGGCGAATCCCAGTCTGCCGATGCGGCGCTGGCGCAGCTGGAGCTCAAGGAGGACAACCACCTGGTCAGCCGGATCATCTTCAGCATCATCCTGGTGGTGCTGGCCGTAACCGCGATTGGCTTCGGCGCCTTCCAGTACAGCTGGCAGCGCGGCCTCTCCGGCGTTGGCTACCCCGTGCAGGTCTGGGAGAAGACGCTGCGCCTGGCGCGCTGGGCGAAGATCAGGCCGCAACCGCAGGAGACGCCGCGGGAGCTGGTCGATCGTCTCAAGGTGGAGCTGCCGGAGGTCAAAGACCTCGACTACCTGGGCGAGCAGTTCATCCGCGCGCGCTACGGCCAGAAAGAGCTGACACCGGACGAAAAGGAACGCCTGCAGGCCGTCTGGGGCCAGACGCGCCGCAACCTCCTGCAGCGCATCCTTCGCTGGAAGTAGGCCACTGCGTGGCGGCTAGGGCTGCCGCGGCTACTCAGGCGGAACCGTCCTCGTCGACGCCCAGGACCTCGCGCCCTTCTTCGAGCCGATCCTCAGCGACCTGGACGCGCGTGCCGAAACCGACGGCCCCGAGGAACGAGGACGTGTCAGCCGGGTGGATCATCGCGGCGATTCCGCTATCCCGCAGGAGCGATACCCAGACTTCAGCCGTGAGCTGGTCCGGCGCCGTCGCGAGATAGGCCCAACGCATCGCTAGTAATCTGGGCCGGGGTTGAAAGACGGCTGCGATTGCTGCTCGGCCTGCTGCTGGCGCAAGAGGTCGAGGATGCGGACAGCCTCCTCGAAGCTCAGGTCCTGGTCGATGCCCCTGAGGGCATCCGAGAGCTCGCGCTGCGTCGCCTGGGCTGACGGTGTCGCGCCGGCCGGCGGCGTTGCGCCCGGCTGCGGCGAGCCGTCCGGTGACGGGTCGCCGGCCTGGTCGCCGGGCGGCGTGTCCTGCGGCTGGTCGCCCTGCCCCTGCTCGTCCTGCTGACGATTGGCGAGCAGCAGCAGCGTCACTTCCAGGTTGTACTTCGCATCGAGGTCGTTCGGGTTGATCAGCAGGGCGCTGCGGTAAGCGTCGAACGCTTCTTCGAGGCGGTTGAGGGCGAGGAAGTGGTTGCCCAGCGAGAAGTAGGTCGCGGAGCCTAGCGCGACGCTGGTCGGCGGCAGGGCGCGGCGCGTCTCCTCGATCGCGCGCTCGAAATCGCCGAGGCGGTTGAGCGTGTTGCCGGCGTTGTAGCTCAGCTCCGGGAGGTCCGGCCGTGACGCGACGAGCTCCTGGTATATCGTCAGCGCCCCCTCGAAGTCGCCATCGTTGTAGAGGCGGTTCGCTTCCGAGTTGCGGCTGCGCAGCGAGTCGCCTCCACCGCAGGCGCCGGCGACGAGCATCAGCAGCAGGGCAGCAGTGGCGCCGTATGGTCGCAGTCGCAGGGCGCCGAGGTTCGGCATCGCCAGACGCGCCGGCAGGAACCAGGCGGCGAGCAGGAGGACGATGGCAGCGCCCACGAACCACTGGAAGCGCTCGATCGGCAGCTTCTGCAGCTCCTCGCCGAGGGGCGTCTGCTCGAGTCCGGCGAGGTCGTCGCGGAAGTCGAGCAGGCTGCCGTCGCCGAGGTGGACGTAGCGGCCGCGGTCACCGGCGACCTGCTGCAGCGACGCCTCGTTTAGCTTGCTGATGACGCGCTGGCCATTCTTGTCGAGCTTCGGCCTCGCAGCGCCGGTAAGGTCGATCTCGAAGAGCGGCGCGCCGTTGACGGTGCCGGCGCCGGCCGCGAAGACGGTGACGCCGGTCTGGCGCAGCGCCTCAGCCTTGCTAGCGAAGGTGCCGCCGAAGTCCTCGCCGTCGCTGACAATAACCACGGCCTTGCCGGCGTTCGTGCTCGTCTCCAGGATGCGCCCGGCGATATCGAGCGCGGCGCCGATGTCGGAGCCGGTGCGCGTCAGGCCGGCTTCGCGGTTGGCGCGGCCGATGATCTGGCTCACGGCCGCCGCGTCCGTCGTCAGGGGGGAGCGCAGGACGGCGCTGCCGGCGAAGAAGACGAGGCCGATGCGGCTGCCGCGCTCCACGTCGATCAGGCGCGTCAACTCCTGCTGCGCGAGGGCGAGCCTTGTCGGCGTGGCGTCTGTCGCCTGCATGCTGGACGAGATGTCGAGGACGATGACGAGGTCGACGCCCTGGCGCTCGCGGGTCAGCTCGTTCGTGCCCCACACCGGCCGGGCAACTGCAATGACGATGAGTGCCGCTGCTTCCAGCAGGAAGACCGTGGCGGCAATGGAGAAGGTCTGGCGCCAGTGGGACGCTTGCGGCCCCGCGAAGGCGTTGCGGGCGCGCGTCCGCCAGCGGGCAATGCGCACGGCGATGTAACCCATCAAAGCGACGACCACGAGGAGGGCAAAAAACTCCGGCTCGGCGAAGCTCATGCTGCCTGCCT
>DATDPC010000190.1:0-10727 GCA_035292965.1 Dehalococcoidia bacterium
CATCGAGCCCCGCGACGTAGGTCTCGCCTGCGATCGGCGCGTCGAGCTGCTCGTGCGAGCCGCGCATGAGACTGAGATGGGTCGGGCCGAAGAGACGGCCGGCGCCTGGCAGCGTGCGCAGGCAATACTGCGTCAGGAACAGCGGGTGGTCTGCGCCCAGACGCTGTTCCTCGGCGAGGACGAAGCGCTCGTAGGCCGGGTTGCTCGCGGCGACGACGCGCCAGTCGTACTCGAAGTGGCGTCGCAGGCCGTCGCGGCGCTCGGCTTCGAGGTGCGCCTGCTTGGCGCGCTCGAGCAGGTTGGCGTCGTCCCAGGCGGTGCCGTAGAACACGGTCGTGGCGCCGCTGCTCGCCGCCATCGGCCGAAACTCCTTGTCGAACTTGTCGGCGTCGACATCCTGCGCCTCGTCGACCTCCAGCAGGAGGTCGGCAGTGTGGCCGACGACGTTGCTCGCCGGCTCCGCCGAGAGGAAGAGCTGACGCGCCCGGCCGAGCCGGACGGCGTTGCCGTTCTCCTTCGTCGCGTGGCGGCCGAGGCCGCTCTCCTGGACGCGCTGCCAGAGGCGATTGAGGCTGATCAGCGCCTGCGGCCGCAGCGTCGGCGCCGCCTTGATCGACGTGACGTCGCGGTCGAAGTAGCGACGCAGCAGCGCCAGCTCGACGCGGGCTGAGAGCTCGTTCTTGCCGCCCTGCCGCGCGACCTCAACCGAGAACGAGAGGCCGCGCCGGCCGGCGACGCTGGCGATAATCGCCTTCGCCGCTTCGAGCTGATACGGCCGCAGCGGGCTCGAGAACGTAGAGGAGGTCACGAGAGCACCTTCAGCAGCACCTGCGCGATGACGGTGGCGGCGATGGAGAACAGCAGCCCGTTGAGCCGCGTCTTCACCTCGCTGACTTCGGTCTCGAGGCCGCGCAGACGCGCCTCGATCGTCGCGCGGAACGCCGCGGCGTCGCTGACGCGGCGCGAGTGGCGGCGCACGCCCTCGAGCACGGTTTCGATGTCGCGCGTCTCGGCGTCAGCCATTCGCGTCGTCTCCGGTCCACGCATCGCTGAGGCCGTTGATGTCGTGCGTCAGGACGGCGGCGAGCTCGTGCTGCGCCTGCTTCGAGAGGCGGTAGCGCGTGCCGACCAGCTTCACCAGCCTGTCGATGCCTTTGAGCATCAGCTCGAGTTGGTCCGGTTGCGCCTCGACGACGGTTCGCAGGCGCAAGCGCAGCAGCGCGATCTCCTGGTCGACGCCATCGACGGCGAGCGCTTCGCCGAGGTCCGCCGCTTCGGCGGAGGTCAGCGCCTCTTCGTAGAAGCGTCCGGCGACGTCTTTGCGTGATCGCGGTTTCGCGGTCTTAGCGGCCACGTCGCGGCCTCCGGTGCTCGACGCCGCCGAGCAGATCAAGCAGCGCTGTCAGTGATTCCGGCGGCAGCTTCGCCGCCGTCTCGCTGACGCCGAGCAGGAGAAACATCGAGACGAGCTGCCAGTCGCCCCGCTCGATGGCGATCGAGAGGGCGCTCACGAGGCGCCGCCTAGCGCGGGGCGCGCCAGAGCAACGCGCCGATCAGCCCCGCCGATAGCAGCAGCGCGCTGCGCACGAACAGCACCGCCGCCGAACGCGTAAACGAGCCGCCCACCGCCGGCGCCTGCGAAAGATACAGCAGCGCCTCCAGCGCCAGGCCGCCGCAGACAACCGCCAGCGCCATCGCGCCGACCTTGCGCGCCGCCGTCGAAGCTTCGAGCGCGATCTGAATCAAATAGAGGCAGCACAGCGCCGCTAGCACGAAGCCGGCTGCCGCTTCCAGGGAGACCAATGCGTCCAACCACTGCACTCTTACCTCAGGTTTCAGGTTCGGATGCAGAGGATATTAGAACGTACGTTCGTCTCTGTGAAGCCTCCTGTGGCACAGGCCCCGGATACGCCCGGCGCGCATGGCGTCGACGAAGTCGACCCGTCTTCAGCGGGGGCTCCGGGGGTGTCCCCCGGCTTAGATGTACGCGGCTGGTCGCACCGCAATTTGACACTCACCGGCAGGCGGTAGACGATCAGATACGTGGACGACGGCCCCGAGATCCTCTATCGATACCGCCCCGCGATCGAGCTAGAGGTCACCCGTTCCCTCCCCCAGACCGACTCTCCGCTCGATGAGATGCTGCGTTACCAGCTCGGCTGGACGGAGGAAGGCTTCGTCGGCCTCGGCAAGTGCTTGCGGCCCTCGTTCTGCCTGCTCGCCTGCGAATCGCTGGGCGGCGACGTCGACCAGGCGCTGCCCGTCGCCGTCGCGCTGGAGTTCGTCCACAACTTCTCGCTGATTCACGACGACATCGAAGACGGCGACGAGATGCGCCACCACCGCCTCGCCCTCTGGCGCGCCGCCGGACGCGAACCGGCGATCGCCGCCGGCATCGGCCTCTGGTCCGTCGCCTACGCCACCCTCGATAGCGCACGCGAGCGCGGCCTCAGCGACGCTCAGATCGTCGAAGCGCGGACGATCCTCAACGACGCCTGCGCCGAGATGATCGAAGGGCAGCACCAGGACCTGAGCTACGAGCTGCGCACCGACGTCACCCTGGACGAATACCTCGGCATGATCGGCCGCAAGACCGGCGCCCTGCTCAGCGCCTCGCTGGCGCTCGGGGCCATCGTCGCCGGCGCCGACGCGGCGGAGCGCGACCGCTTCGCCCTCTACGGCCGCGAGCTCGGCATGGCCTTTCAGATTCGCGACGACATTCTCGGCATCTGGGGCGAAGGCAGCGCCACCGGCAAGCCGGTAGGCGCCGATATCGCCCGCAAGAAGAAGACGCTGCCGATCGTCCACGCCTTCCAGCAGGTCGTCGGGCCGGACCGCGACCTCCTGCGCGCCGTCTACAGCAAGACCGCCGTCGACGATTCAGACGTCGGCACCATCCTCGATATCCTCCAGCGCTGGAACTGCCGGTATTTTGCCCAGGGTCTGGCGGAGGATTACCGCGCTCGGGCGATGGGCGCGCTGTCGCGAACGGCGATGGCCGGAGAGGCGCGGGTGCGCTTCGATGAGCTGACGGCCTTCATCCTCGAGCGCGACTACTAGAACAGCTACGCGAACAGCCCCATCAAATTCGGCTCAGACGCGCCGATACTCCTAAAGAATGCCTTCTTCGTTTGGCCCGGTGCGCTCGTCGGCGATGATCGGCGCTTACAACCGCGCTCGCTTGCAGCGCAAGTTCATGCTGGTCATTTTCTTCGGCATCTTCGTCGCCACCTGCCTCTGGGCGATTCCCTGGCTGCCCTACGGCCTCTCCGTCCAGGACTACAACGACCGTCTGACGATGCTCATGCTCCTCCTCGCCGCTGCAAGCGTCAGCGCCTTCGGCGCCGTCTACCTGCGCGACCTCAGCCGGCGCATGGAGCAGACGATGATAACCTGGTCATCCGTTCACGAAGGCCTGGGCGACCTGAGGCGGCGCGAGTACTTCTACGAACGCGTCGTCCTCGAATGCGAACGGGCTGAGAAGCAAGGCAGGGAATTCAGCGTCATCGTCCTGCGGCTCCAGTCGCCGGAAGACTCCGACGGTGTCGAAGCAACCCTCGAAGCCTTCGAGCCGATGGTCAAGGAATACGACTGTATGACCGTCCTCGGCCCGCAGGAGGTCGGCATACTCGCCCCCCGCATCGGCTACACCGAAGCGCAGCGCGTCGCGCAGCACCTCTCCGGCCTGCTCGCCTCGACAGCCGGTCCTGAGACGTACGTCTTCACCGGCTGGGCTGTCTACGGCCGCGACGCGCGCGACGCCGGAACCCTCGTCGGCATCGCCCGCCAGCGTCTCAACGGCCGCGCGGCAGCGGCCGCCTGAGCCAACCGAGTCGTCTCTCGTTAGTTCGTTAGCTGACCCGCGGAAGCGGGCGGTGATTCTGACGCGCCTGCATCAGCTGGCGCCACGGCTTCAACCAGACGCCCTCGAGCATCTCGTCGATGCGGTCCAGCATCAGGTTCGCCTGGCGCCCGTCGCTCGGCCCCAGCGATCGGTCGATGCGTATGTCGGCCCAGCGGACGTGGCGCGCGTCTTCGCGGCTGACTTGCTCCAGGATGCGCGTCAGCGCCGGGTCGACGAGCGTTGCCATCTGGCCGCAGCGCGCCAGCGTAAACGTCTTGATCCCGCGATGCAGCGCGCAGAGGCGAAAGACCGGGTCTGACTGCGCCTTCACCATCGCGAAGGGGCGGCTCAGCAGCTGCTGAACGATCGGCACGGAGGTCTTCAGGCCGCGGCGCTTCATCTCATCGCCGAGGATCCGCAGATGCTTGCGTTCGTCCGTGAGCTGCGGCGCGAGGCCGGCATACATCTCCGCGTCGCGCTCGTGGCGCGTCCATTCGTCCAGCAGCGCCACGCTTTGGCGCTTAGTTTCGTAGACACGACCTAACAGCGCGTTGACCGCGTCGGTCGTCTCGTCATCAGCCAGCTTGATGACTTGACCCATTTCGGCACCTCTACGCAGAGAATCGACCGGTCGGGCCGGCTTGTGTGGCGGGCGAATGTAAAAAAGATCTGGCAGTTAGGCGGCGCTGTGGCGGCGGCCGGCCATGCGCAGCTGCTGAACCGGCGTCAACGGCTTCGGCGGGTGCTTGATCTTGCGGCGCTCTTCCTTCGACTGCTCGATCGCGACTTCCGCCGCCGCGAGAAGTTCGTCGCGGCTGCTGCCGTCCTCGGGATAAGACACGATGGCGACGGAAACCGGGATGCCGGTTGTCGCGCCCGTCTCGCTGTCGAAGATGTTCAGTTCGTCCAGCTTCTGGATGATCCGCTGCGTCATCTCAACCGCCAGAGCGCGATGCGCCTCCGGCAGGAGCAGCGCGAACTCATCGCCGCCGTAGCGCGCGACCATTTCCGGCGGCGCCACCGAGCTCGCGAGCGTCATCGCGACGGCGCGCAGCACCCGGTCGCCCATCGTGTGGCCGTAATCGGCGTTGAACTCGCCGAAGTCATCGATATCGCAGAAGACGATCGAGAGGCCGCGTCCGTAGCGCCGGGCGCGCGTTACTTCCGTCTCCAGCGCCTCCAGGAAGTGACCGCGGCTGTGCGCCCAGGTCACCGGGTCAATGCCGCCGAAGCGCGTCGTCTCCTCGCCGACCATGAGGCCCTTCAGCGCCAGCGTGCAGTGACCCGCCGCCAGCTCCAGCACCTCGACGTCCGGCTCACGGCCGGAGAACATGAATACGCAGAGGCCGAAGGCCTCGCCTTCCATGACCAGCGGCACGACGGCGACGCGTGTGATCTCGAGCGCTTTACGCACCTGGTCGCTGCCCTGCTTGCCCAGCACATCGCCCAGCACATCGCGCAGGTCGTCGCTGAGGACGACCTCGCCGCCTTCCATGACGGAGCGGCGCCAGCTGCGCAGCGGCAGAGGGTACTCGAGGTCGGCCAGGTTCTCGTTCGCGGCGACAGAGGCCTGCTCCAGGCCCGGATCGTCGATCGTCGCGAGCTGCTGCGCGCTCAGCACCTCGCGGCGCCGGTCGAGCAGCAACGGATAGGTGACGACGGCGCCGGTGACCCGCGGCGAGCGTTCGAGGAACAGCGAGAGCATCTCTTCCGGCGTGCCGGCGCTGTGCAGGAAGAGGCTCAGCACCGCCAGCTCGTGCAGGCGCTCCATCTGGTCGCGCTGCTCTTCGCCGCTCGCGGACCGGTCCTTGCGGCGCTCGGCGCGCGTGGCAAGACGCAACCGCTCCGGGTCCAGGCCCTCGGGCTTCTTACCGGACAGGTTCGAGAATAGCCTCAGGCCTCTAGTAGCCGTCAGGCGGCTCCCTTCGCCGCGTCTTCACCCAGCTGGACCGTCAGCCGCAGGCCGTCCGAGCTGACCCGGCACGGCACGCCGAAGACGCCGGCGACCGCTTCGACAAGCGCGTCCGGCTGCGGCAGCGTCGACCGCGGGCTCAGCCCTACGGTAACGCTGTGCGGCGTGTAGTTGAGCAAGGCGGCTTGTGCGGCACAATCGACGCGGCTCAGCGCGTCATACACGCGCGACAGTTCGACACGCCCCTGCGAGTCCTCGATGACGATCGCCAGCGGCGTTATGGTCGATTCGTCGTGGCGTGCCTGCCAGCGCTCGGCGGCAGACCCCTCTTGCTCATCAGCGCCCTCGGCCAGCGGCAGCATCGATATTGGCGCCGGCTCATCGTGCGCCGCGAACATCTCCGTCAGGGTCGGGCCGCGGTGCCCTGGCTCGCCAACGGGCGCGTCCGGCTCTTCGACGTGGCCGGCTTCGCCGGCCATCTCGGCGCGCATCGCCTCTACGGCGCGGCGGACCTCATCGCGAGACGGGTCTTCGTCTTCTTCAGGCGCCGGAGCGAAGCCGTCTTCGGTGGTCGTGTCGTCGGTCATCTCGGCGCGCATCGCTTCGACGGCGCGGCGTACTTCGTCACGCGAGGATTCGTCTTCTTCCGCCGGCTCCGCGGTCTCAGCTTCGTCGACGCCGCTGCTGCCGATCTCGTCACGCAGCGCCTCGACAGCGCGTCGCACCTCTTCGCGCGACGCTTCGTCGTCGTCGGAAGCGGGCGCCGCTTCGGCCTCGACGCGCGCACTGCCGAGGCCGGTGAACGCCGGCATCTCGGTCTCCGTCCAGGACTTCTCCGGCTCGAAGGCCGCAAGCTCGGAGGCCAGCTCGGCCGTGTCGTCCCCAGGTTCGGGCGAAGCGGCTGCAATCTCGTCTGCCGGTGTCTCTTCGTATACCGGAGCAGCGGACGGCGAGGGCATGGCGCTAAGACGGCCGACGGCCGTTTTCAGGCCCGTCAACTCCTGGCTCAACGAATCGAGCTTCGCTTCGACGTCGCGCAGAAGCACCTGCCAGATGTCTGGTTCCTGGACGGCGCTCTCAGTCTCGCGGACTTTTTCTCTGGCCATAAGTGCTCCGGGAATAGAAGATGGCTTGTGTGAGGAATTGTCCTCATATCATTCTCGGCGGCGCGTCGCCAAATCTGAGACGCGTCGACGGCGTTGTTTAGATTCGTTTATCGTTCTGCGAGGCCTTGAAATGACCAGTACCGACACCGTTTTCGAGATTGGCGAAGCGCCGCCCCTGGGCACGATCCCGGAGCGCATGCACGCCCAGACGATCCGGCAAGACCGCTTCGGTATACCAACCGAGGCCATGGCCCACGAAATCGTTCCCGTACCCTCGGTCGGCCCGAACGAGGTGCTGGTTTACGTCATGGCGGCCGGGGTCAACTACAACAACGTCTGGGCCGGCCTCGGCTCGCCCGTCGACGTCGTCCGTATGCACAAGCAGAGCAGCAACGCCGGCGATGAGAAGGGCTTCCACATCGGCGGCAGCGATGGCTCCGGCATCGTCTACGCCGTCGGCGAGGACGTCACCAACGTCCGCGTCGGCGACGAGGTCGTGATGCACTGCGGCATGTGGGACGAGCGCGACGTGAGACCGGGTTCCGACCCGGCACTCTGCAACTCGTTCCGGATCTGGGGCTTCGACGTGAACTGGGGCTCCTTCGCCCAGTTCACGCGCGTCCAGGCGCACCAGTGCCTGCCGAAGCCGAAGAACCTCACCTGGGAAGAAGCCGCCGCCTACATGCTCGTCGCCGCGACGACGTACCGCATGCTCGTCTCCTGGCCGCCGCACAACGTCCAGCCGGACGATGTCGTCCTGATCTGGGGCGGCTCAGGCGGCCTCGGCTCGATGGCGATTCAGATAACCAAAGCGCTCGGCGGCATACCGATCGCCGTCGTCTCCAGCGACGAGCGCGGCGAGTTCTGCATGAACCTCGGCGCCAAGGGCTACATCGACCGCCGCAAGTTCGATCACTGGGGCCGCTTGCCGGACTGGCAGGACGAAGAGGCGACGATGAAGCGCGTCCTCGGCTTCCGCGCCTTCGGCAAGGCGATCTGGGACATCCTCGGCGAGCGGCGCAGCCCGCGCATCGTCTTCGAGCACCCCGGCCAGGACACGATCCCCACTTCGATCTTCACCTGCGATACGGGAGGCATGGTCGTGATCTGCGCCGGCACCACCGGCTACAACGGCGATGTCGACCTGCGCTATCTCTGGGCGCGCCAGAAGCGCTTCCAGGGCTCCCACTTCGCCAACGACGCCGAAGCCGCCGCCGTCAACGAGCTCGTCGCTGCCGGCAAGATCGACCCTTGTCTGACACAGACCTTCGCCTTTGACGACGCGGCGATCCCGCACCAACTGCTCTACGAGAACCGCCACCCCAACGGCAACATGGCGATCCTCGTCGGCGCGAAGACCACCGGCCTCAAGTAACAGCTCCTCGCACGTGTTAGATTAGGCGCGCCTCGCCGGTGGCGTCGGCCGCGACACGTCGTCTCGTCCAGCCGCCCTCAGCGGGGTTCCGGGGTGTCCCCGCCATCGAAGACAAGGATCGCAGCTGAGCGGAGGCGTCTCCCTTCAGCGGGGTTCCGGGGTGTCCCCGGCTTAGATGTACAAGAGGGCGCAATGGCGGCATCCGTCGTCTCGCTTTCCGTCCAGACCGGCTCCGGCGGCTTCGCCGTTGCCAGGCAGGTGGCAGAGCGCCTGCGATTCCGCTACTACGACTGGGAGATCACCTCCGAGGCCGCCTCTCGCGCCGGCGTCAGCCCCAACGAAGTCATCGCCGCTGAGCGCGTGCCCGGCTTCCTCGAGCGGATGATGCGCCGCCTCGGCGCCGTCTCCGTCACCAGCATGGAAGGCGGCCCCGGCTTCGGCGAGCCATCGCCCGCTCTGGTCAACACGGCCGTCCTCAGCATCTCCTCCGACGACTACCGGCCGATCATCGAGCGCGTCGTCGTCGAGCTCGGTCAGCTCGGCGAGGCGGTGATCGTCGGCCACGCCAGCCAGTACCACCTGCGCAACCAGACCAGCGCCCTTCGCGTCCTGATCCACGGCTCGCCGAGCCGGCGGACGGAGCGCCTCGCCGACGAGCGCGGCATCGACCGCAAGCGCGCCACGGAGCTCGTGAAGCAGTCCGACCAGGACCGCCACGAGGTGCTGAAGCGTGTCTACCACTTCGAATGGCTGGACGCGCGCATGTACGACCTGACGATCGATACGGACCGCATACCGCTCGACTACGCCGTCGAGACAATCGTCGCCGCCGCGAAAGCGCTGCCCTAAAGCCTCTGCTGACAATGGCCGAGGGTGTCGAAGCGGCGCGCAAGGCGGCGGCTCCCTCTACAAGCCGCCGGCGTCCTGAGACTTAACCCGAGATTTCGTTAGCGTCCGGCGTGATTCCCGGCACCGGTGGCGGCGGGGCCGGCGGCTGACGCGTCGCTTCGATTAGCGCTGCGCCGGCGCTGGTCTGCTGGGGAGGCGTCTCCGCCGGCGTCGCCGTCGCTTCGAGCAGCCTTGCGCCCGCGGGCGTTTGCGCCGCCGTCGCGATAGGCTGCGGCGGCGCGACAGCAGCGGACGTCGTGTCAACCGGTGGTGGCGCCGGCGGCGGGTGGATCGGCTTGCCGCCGACCTCGTGGCGAACGTAGTAGCCCCAGAAGAACTGAATCGTAAAGAACAACCCGCCTACCGAGCCGACGCCGAACACAACAGCGAAGACAATGAACACCCAGAGCGGCGGCATGAAATCGAACGTGCGGCCCTGCGGGAACTCGCCCGTCTGGCGCACCTGCAGGCCCTGGGCCGTGCGCGTCACCGTATAGCGCTTCTTGATCTCGGCCGGCGCCGTTGCGAACTGGCGCTTGTCCTTCGTCGCCGCGACGATGCACGGGTCGAGGTCGAAGTTCTCGCTCGTGATCACGAGGACGCGCTGCGTCGTGCCGGGATTGGCTGTGTTGAAGAACGTGTTCTGATCGAGGTCGCGTGTCGTCATTGAGGCGCAATCGAACCAGAGGCCGACGATCAGCGGCTCCTGGGTGCGGTTCTCAACCGCGGACTCGCCGAACTTGAAGTCCCAGTCGCAGGCGCTGCTCGACAAGCCGGCGAACGCCACCAACAACACCGGCAGCAAAAGTCGCCTGCGAAACACCCGCTTCATTGCGGCACAGAATAACCGAAATCACGGCCGAGGCGTTTTGAGCGCCGCTCGATCCGCCGCTAGACTACAGACATGCCTTCAGCAGCCGACGCCGTCGAACGCAGCCTGGCGCTGATCGAAGCGCTGGACGGCGAGCTTCAAGCCTGGGTTGAGGTTGACGCTGATGGTGCGCGCGCCGCGGCGAAGCAAGGCGTCACCGGGCCGCTTGGCGGACTGACGGTCGGCGTTAAGGACATCATCGACGTCGCCGGCCTGCCGACGCGCCTCGGCGCCGGCGCCTTCGCCCACTACACACCGGAGCGCGACGCCACCGCCGTCGCACGCCTGCGCGCTGCCGGCGCGATCATCCTCGGCAAGACGCACACAACCGAATTCGCCTTCCTCGACCCGGCGCCGACGCGCAACCCCTGGAACCTGCAACACACGCCCGGCGGCTCCTCCAGCGGCTCTGCCGCGGCGGTTGGCGCCGGCATGGCGCCGCTGGCGCTCGGCAGTCAGACGGTTGGATCTGTGATCCGGCCGGCCGCCTACTGCGGCGTCGTCGGTCTCAAGCCCACGTTCGGCCTGATCAGCTACGCCGGCACGAACGCGCTCGCGCCGAGCTTCGACCACATCGGCGTGCTCTGCCGCAGCGTCACGGACGCGGCGCTCGCCCTCGGCGTCCTCGCCGGCCACGATGACGCCGACCCCCACTCGATCGACGCGCCGGTTGCGGACTACCTCGGCGCGCTCGGGCGCACGCCGGCGCCGCGCATCGGCATCGTCCGTCG
>DATDPC010000191.1:0-3121 GCA_035292965.1 Dehalococcoidia bacterium
CAACGGCGTGCGCCCCATTCGCAACATGATCCAGACCGACGCGCCGGTGAACCCCGGCAACTCCGGCGGCGGCTCCAACAACAGCGCCGTCGCCCGACCGACGCCCACCGCGCAAGCAGGCGGCGCGCCGATCGGCGGCGCCTCGACGAACGCCGGCTGCCTGTCCGCGGCGGAGATCTACGCCGCCCTCCGCCCCGCCGTCGTCGAGGTCCTCAGCCGCTCGGGCAGCTCGGACTTCGGCCTGCCTCGCCAGGGCGCGGGCAGCGGCATCGTGATCGATGACCAGGGCTCGGTGCTCACCAACAACCACGTCGTCGATGGCGCCGATCAGCTTGAGGTCCGCTTCGCCGATGGCACCGTGGTGAGCGCCCAGATCGTCGGCACCGATCCCGGGAACGACCTCGCCGTCATCGTCATCGACGCCGACACGCAGGACAGGGATCTCACCGTCGCCACGCTGGGCGATTCCGCGTCGCTGCGCGTCGGCGACCCCGTCCTGGCGATCGGCAGCCCATTCAACCTGGAGGGTACGCTCACGCAGGGCATCGTCAGCAGCCTGGGACGCACCTTCTCCGCCGGCAACGGCGTGCGCCCCATTCGCAACATGATCCAGACCGACGCGCCGGTGAACCCCGGCAACTCCGGCGGCCCGCTCATCGACTGCCACGGCGAGGTCGTCGGCATCAACACGCTGATCGAAAACCCCACCGGCGACAACGTCAACGTCGGCATCGCCTTCGCCGTGCCGATCAACACCGCGAAGAGCAACCTATCCGGCCTGATGGCCGGCCAGACCGTGGAGCACGCCTGGCTCGGCATCGCCGGCCAGGAGCTGACACCCGCGCTCGCCGATCAGCTCGGTCTCTCCATCGACCACGGCATCTACGTCACCGTCGTCTCCCAGGGCAGCCCTGCCGATGACGCCGGCGTCCGCGGCGCCTTCGCCTCCGAGCAGGAGGCCGCCCAGAGCGATCAGCCCGCACCCGGCGGCGACGTCATCGTCAGCGCCGATGGCAACGACGTGCGCACCATCGATGACCTCGCCGGCTACCTCGATCAGAACAAGCGCCCGGGCGACACCGTCCAGCTCGGCGTCGCGCGCGCCGGCGAAGACCTGACGCTGGAGGCAACGTTGGGCCAATGGCCGTCGTAGGACCCCGCCCGCGGCCTGCCGATATACTGAATGCGAAGATGAATGCGACTCCGGACGGTGAGCTCATCCTCGTCGCCGATGACGACGAACACATCGTCGAGCTCGTCGCCCTCTATCTCAGGAGGGCCGGCTACCAGATCGAGACCGCCTTCGACGGCAACGAGACGTTGCGCAAGGCGCGCGAGCTCAAGCCCGCCCTCCTCGTCCTCGATGTGATGATGCCCGGGCCGGACGGCCTCCAGGTCTGCCGCTCGCTCCGCCGCAAGGGCAACGTACCTATCGTGCTGCTCACCGCGCGCAGCTCCGACATCGACAAGATCGCCGGCCTCCGTCAGGGCGCCGACGACTACGTCACCAAGCCCTTCAACCCGGACGAGCTCGTCGCCCGCGTCGAGGCCGTCCTGCGCCGCTCCCGCAACGGCGCCGGCGCGCCCGCGCCGGAGCGAATCGAGATCGGCGACATCGAGATCGACATCGACGGCCACAGCGCCTCCGTGCGCGGCCGCGACCTCTCCCTCACGCCAAAAGAGTTCGACCTGCTGGTCACCTTCGCGCGCTTCCCAAACGTCGTACTCGACCGCGAGCGCGTGCTCGATCTGGTCTGGGGCACCTCCTTCTACGCCCTGCGCACCGTCGATGTGCACGTAGCGCGCCTGCGTGAGAAGCTGAAGCGGAGCCGGCTGCGCATCGAGACGGTCTGGGGCACCGGCTACCGCCTGGCGACCGGGGAGTAGCGCCGTGTCCGCGGGGAGCGCCCTCTTCAGCCTGCAGAGCAAGCTCATCGGCGCCTTCGTCCTCGTCGTCCTCGTCGCGCTCGTCATCGCGGGCAGCATCTTCGTCGCCAGCCGCCGCGACGAGCAGGAACAGCAGACGCTCGACCACGTCATCGCCACGTCGCCTGCCATCTACACCGAGTTCAGCTTCCTCCAGCGTCGCGGCGATCCGGCGGACGTGCTCACCCAGTACGTCCAGCTCGCCGGCGAGGCGCACGGCGTGCGCATCCTCCTCGTCGACCGCCGCAACGGCACGATCACCGAAGACACCGGCGATTCGCTCACGGGCGAGCAGCTCGTCCTCCCCGAAGAGTTCGACGTGGAACGGCCGGGCATCTACCGGCCCTACGTTTCCTGGCATCCGGAGGGCGGTAGCGCCGGGGACCTTGTCCTCGTCTCGGCCCTGCCCAGCCGGATCCGGGACTTCGACCAGGTCCCGCCCCGCGGCGCCGAGCCCTACTGGCTCATCATCGCCGTGCCGGAGACCACCGTCCGCAACGCCTGGCGCGACCTCCTGCCTGGCCTCGGCGCCGCCGCCGCCATCGCGCTGCCCGTCGCCGTCGTCCTCGGCATCCTCGTCGCGCAGTACATCACGCGGCCGCTCCAGCGCCTCACGCTCGCCTCCCGGCGCATGGCCGAAGGCAAGTTCGACGTCGAAGTCGCCGTCGACCGCGGCGACGAGGTCGGCCGTCTCTCGCAGGCGTTCACCACCATGGCGCGCCGCGTCGGCGAGGCGCAGGAGCAGATGCGCCAGCTCGTCGCCAACGTCTCGCACGATCTGAAGACGCCGCTCACGTCGATCCTCGGCTTCTCGCAGGCGCTGCGCGACGGCAGCGCGAAGGAGCAGCCCGACGTCCAGCACATGGGCAGCGTGATCTACGACGAAGCGACCCGCCTGAGCACCCGCCTCAACGACCTGCTGCTCCTCTCCGAGCTCGAGTCCGGCGAGGCGCTCATCGAGCGCGACGAGGTCGATCTCCACCGCCTCGTCCAGGCGTCCATCGAGCGCATCGCGCCCCACCTCGCGTCGCGCAACGTCCGCCTGACCGCCGAGCTAAGCGAAGGCGTGTCCGTCAACGCCGACGGCGCCAAGCTGGAGCGCGCGCTCGAGAACCTCCTCGACAACGCGCGCAAGTACACGCCCGACGGCGGCGAGATCCTCGCGCGCCTCCACAGGAAGGACGGCCAGGCCTGC
>DATDPC010000192.1:0-2733 GCA_035292965.1 Dehalococcoidia bacterium
GCGTCAGGCCGAGGACGCTCTCGCCCCAGTAGACGCGCGCGTCCTCGCCGGGGTCGAGCAAGCGCGCCGGCGGCTCTGCGCCGGTCCGTGGCGCGGGCGTGACGAGCGCGCGCGATGCGTCGCTGATCAGGTCGGAGGCGACGCCGGCGGCGTCCGTGTCGGCGTCGACCAGCGCGTTCGTCGTTAGCAGGCGCTGTGAGCCGTCGAGCGTCAGCAGGAGCCGGGGTACGACGATGGCGCCGTCCGGGAAACCGAACCAGGCGACGTTGTCCGGGTGCTGCGGGTCGAAGGCGAAGCCGGCGTAGGCGATCGGCGAGGCGACGGGCGCGCCGTCACGGACGATCAGCGCCTCGGCGAGCAGGCGCTGCAGCTGCAATCGCGTTTCCTCGAAGCGACTCGGGCCTTCGGCCGCAATACGGGCCGCCTGCCCAGACGCGGCGATGCTGAAGCCGCGACTCGGCTGGTCCCACAGGAATGCGTCCGGCTGATCGATCAGCGCGAGCGGTGAGTACGCGCCGCCCGGCAGAACGACGGTGAGGCTGGCAAGGACGGGGCGTCCGCGCTCAGCGGCCCTGCGCTGGGCGCGCTCGATCAGGGGTCTGAGCTGCGCTAGCTGGGGGAGGAGGTCTGTCGTCGCTGTCATGCCCGCGTCTCCCAAAACAAACCGACGCGTCGGTCTGTTTTTATAGTATCGCCCACGTACCTCCGCGGCAATATGGGTAGCGTAATGTAGCGGCGACCTTCAGGTCGCCACCTGCGTGCCGTCCCTATCGTCTCGGCACGTTTCCAGTCGTCGTGGCGTCGTTTGGCGACCTGAAGGTCGCCGCTACAGGTTTGGACGTGTCGGCCACTTATACTCGAAGCGCCGTGAACGAGAGCGCCCAATCCAGGTTTGTCACGTCTTCAGACGGCACGCGCGTCGCCGTGTACGAGAGCGGCGAGGGGCCGGTGCTGGCGCTGGTCTACGGCGCGTTGATGGAGCAGACGGGCTGGGCGCGCCAGGCGCCGCCGCTGCAGCCGGGGCGCCGGCTGCTGACTTACGACCGTCGCGGCCGCGGCGTCAGCGGCGACCAACCGGCGTACGCGGTCGAGCGCGAGGTCGACGACCTCGAGGCGGTGTTGCGGTCGATCGACGGGCCGTTCGACGTGTTCGCGCACTCGTCGGGGGCGCTGCTGGCGCTGATGGCGGCGGAGCGTGTGACGCCGCGGCGCATGGTGCTGTACGAGCCGCCGCAGGCCGGCATCCGCGACCCGCAGCTGACGGCAGAGCTGGCCGGCGAGATCGACGCGCTGGTAAAGGCCGGCGACCGCGACGCGGCGCTGCGCCTGTTCATGCGCCACGGCATGACGCTGAGCGAATCGGAGGTCGAACGGCTGCGGGCGGGACCGCGCTGGGCGGAGCAGTTGGGCTACGTGCACACGAGCTGGTACGACGTCACGGTGACGCGCACCTACGCTTTCGACCGCGCAAAGCTGGCCCGGCTGACGATGCCGGTGCTGCTGCTCGTCGGCGGCGAGAGCCCGTCGTGGATGCGCCGCGGCGTCGCCGAATTCGCCGCCGCGCTGCCGAACTCGAGGCTCGCAGAGCTGCCGGGGCAGGGTCACAACGCGATCTTCGGCGCGCCGGAAATGGTGGCCCGAGAGGTGAACGCGTTCCTCGCATCGAATCTGGACGTATAGAAGTCACTTATGTAGAGAATCGGAAAGAATAAGATAGTTTATCTCTTCACAAGTGTTGACAGGCCCCGTGGTGGTGGGTAACCTGTTACTGCTTTCACAAACTAAGAAGACCCGGGCGGACCGAACAAGAAGGGATTGGAAACGAATGCAAGCGACACTGCCACGAGTCTGCCCCCGCTGCAGTGGCTCGATGATTATCGAACGAGACTGGTACGGTTCTTTCAGCACCTGCATCTGCTGCGGCTACGTGCGTGAAGCCGTCTCGTCTCCGGCGATCGACCTGATGCTGGAGGACGAAGAGGGACACACGCGACAGCGCCGGCGACAGCCTTCGCACGGCAAGCTGCGGCTCTAAGGCCCAGGCCCCGCAAACCTAACGCACGAGAGGCGGCCCCCACGGGCCGTCTCTCTGTTTGTGCCACAGACGCCCGTAGGGACGTACCTTTAGGTCCGTCCGAAAGACGTTACGGGTTTCGACGATGGCTCCGTTCACTGCAGACGGTACGAAGCACGGACGGAGCTGAAGCTTCGTCCCTACGTAGGGACTTGCTAAAGTTATTATCAAGTTCTCTCCGAAGTCGTTGACGGGAAGTCTGCAGCCTGCTAGACTGAGCGCGTGGCTAAAGACCTCTACGAGACGCTCGGTGTTTCGCGCAGCGCGACGGACAAGGAGATCAAGTCCGCCTATCGCAAGCTGGCGCGCAAGCATCACCCGGACGTAAACCCCGGCGACAAGGCGTCCGAGGCGTTGTTCAAACAGATCAACGCCGCCCACGACGTCCTCTCCGACCCGGAGAAGCGCAAGAAGTACGACCTCTACGGCGACGACTGGCAGCACGCGGACGAGATCGAGAAGGCGCGCCGTTCGCGCGGCAACCGCCCGAGCTTCACCTATCAGGCTCGTCCCGACATGGGTGGCTTCGGCGGCGAAGGCCTCGACCTCGGTGACATTCTCGGCGGTATGTTCGGCGGCGCCCGCGGCGGCGCTCCGCGTCGCGCGCCGGCGCTGGAGCAGCCCGTCGACGTGTCGCTCGAAGAGGCGTTTCACGGCAC
>DATDPC010000193.1:0-13066 GCA_035292965.1 Dehalococcoidia bacterium
GCAGGCCGGCGTCGATGCTGACGTCGGCGCCGGCGAAGGCGCGCAGGTTGGCGGCGACGTCCTGCTGGAGGAAGCGCGTGTAGCGCTCGTCCGTCCCGAACGCCTCCAGTGCCGCCAGGTCTGCGAGCGCGAAGAACAGCACCACGTCGAACTCCGACCCGGCGTCCGCCTCGATCGCGCCGGCGGCGAGGACGTGCTCGATCTCCGCGACACGCGCCGCGGCTTCGATCAGCCGCTCCCGGGCGGCGTCACTCTGGTCTGCTAGGGCAATCAGGTCAGCGTGCAGGACGCCTGCGGTCACAGCGGCTCGCGCTGCGGCCCCGGCGGTGTGTAAGGCCGGCGCTGGCCGCCATCGCCGCGAGCACCGCGTTCGCCGTTGCCTTCGAGGTCGCGTGGGCGTGCCGGTTCGTGCACGTCGCGCGCCGTCGGCGCCGCCCATGGCACGGCGATCGATTCGCGCCGGTCGCGCTCGAAGTAGGTTTGTCCTTCGACCAGCGCGCCGTCGGCGAGCTCGATCACGCGGGAGGCTTTCTCCATGACGATGCGGTCGTGAGTCGTCGTGATGATCGTCACGTCTTCGCTGGCGACGACGGTGAGCATCAGCTGGAAGATCTGGTCAGCGGTCGATGAGTCCAGCTCGCCCGTCGGCTCGTCGGCGAGGATCAGCGACGGTCGGTTCGCCAGCGCCCGCGCGATCGCGACGCGTTGCTGCTCGCCGCCGGAGAGCTCGTAGGGGCGGTGGTGGGCCCGGCGCTCGAGGCCGACCATGTTCAGCAGCTCGTGGGCGCGGCGGCCGCGCTCCCGGATGCCGGCGCCGGCGATGCGCAGCGCAACCTCGACGTTCTCGTAGGCCGAGAGCAGAGGCAGCAGACCGAACGACTGGAAGACGAAGCCGACTTTATGCCGCCGCAGCTCCGTCAGCTGCGAGTCGCTCATCGTCGCGACATCCTCATCGCCGATGAAGACGTGGCCGGCGGTAGGCCGGTCGAGGCCGGCGATCATGTTCAGCAGCGTCGTCTTGCCGGAGCCGGAGCGCCCGATGATCGCGACGAAGTCACCCCTGTTGACCGTGAACGAGACGTCTCGGAGGGCGTGAATCTCTTGGCCCGCAACCTCGAAGGTGCGGCTGACCCCTTCGATGCGGACGAGCTCTTCGGCCACTAGTCCTCGTCCTCCGCGTCCGGGTTGCCTTCGGCAAGCACTTCGACGTGGTCGGCTTCGAGGCGGATGCGGGCGCGTTCCTTGACGTCGAGGCGCTGGAGGAACTCCTTCGGAATCTGCAGACGGCCTGTGCGGTCGACGACGGCGTACTCGTCGTGGTAGACATAAGCCTCGCGACCCTTGAACGAGATGCGGCGGAACGTCTCCGTGCTGATCCGGCCGTCACGGATCGCGACGACGCGGTCGATCTGGTTCGCGATCGCCGGGTCGTGCGTGACGATGACGATCGTGACGCCCAGCTCCTCGTTGAGCGAGCGCATGACGCTGAAGATCTCCGACGCGGTCTGCGAGTCGAGCTCGCCCGTCGGTTCGTCCGCCAGGAGCAGGGGCGGGTTGTTCGCCAGCGAAACGGCGATGGCGACGCGCTGCTGCTCGCCGCCAGAGAGGCGGTCGGGCTTCGATTCGGTCCTGTGGCCGAGGCCGACCATCTCGAGCAGCTCGCGGGAGCGGTTGCGCGCCGGGCCCGGCTCGGCGCCTTCGAGGATCATCGGCAGCTCTACGTTCTGCAGCGCCGTCAGGTAGGGGAGGACGTTGCGCGAGGTCTGCTGCCAGACGAAGCCGACCTCCTTGCGCCGGTAGGTGACGAGGTCCGCGGACGTCATCGTCAGCAGGCTGCGGCCGCCGACGAGGGCGCGTCCGGCGCTCGGCAGGTCGAGCCCGGCGAGGATGTTCAGCAGCGTCGTCTTGCCCGACCCAGAGGCGCCGACGATCGCCATCATCTCGCCGCGGCGCACTTTCAGGTCGAGGCCGCGCAGCGCGACAACCTCGAGGTCCTCAAGCTTGTAAATCTTGAAGAGGTCTTCGCAGAGGATGTAGGGGAGTTCTGACTCTGGGGCCGAAGGGGTCACGGCGCCTGGCTGCTCGAGGTTAGTCGTCATCCGTACCGTTATGTCTCACCGATTCGCAGCACTTTGTGCAGCGCGAGGCGCGAGTAGAGTAACACGACAAAACCGATGGTCACAAGAAAAACGAGCGCCAGCACGATCCAGGCCGAACCGATCGTGAACCAGCTGACGTGCAGGCTCATCGGTGGCACGACCTCGTCCCCAGTCTCGGACAGGCCCATGTAGCGGATCATCAAGCTGCCCAGCCGCAGCCCCATCAGCGTCCCAGCGATCATCCCCAGCCCGATGACAAACAGCTGCTCGAAACCGACGACGGTGGCGATCTGGCGCCGCGAGAAGCCCATCGTCCGCAGCACGGCGAACTCCAGCGTCCGCTTCTGGGCGGTGAGGTAGGAGTAGATCAAGAAGCCGATGGCGCTGAGCAGCAAGATCGCGGCGAAGCTGAGGAAGAGGATGCCCTCCCAACCCGCGGCGATCAGCGGGTCCTTCTGCTGGATCTCGCGCAGCTCGGCAAAGCTGACGAGCGTCGCCTGCAGCGTGCCCTCGTCGATCTCCTTCTGCGCCAGGGCTGCGCTGCTTTCGCCCTCCTTCAGCCAGATTTCGTCCATGTAAGTCGTCGTGCCGCGCGGGTTCGCGTTCACCAGCTGCTCCAACCGCAGCCCGTTCGCGACCAGGGAGAGGTCCTTGCGCGGGTCCTTCAGCGTCGGGAACAGCTCGTAGCTATCGACGATCTTCACGTCGAAGAAGGTGCCGTTGAGGTAGATCGGGACGATGTCGCCGATCTTGAAGTTCGTCTTGTCCAGGAAGCTCTGGCTTGCCAGCACGGACACCGGCCCCGTGTTCACCTTGACGCGGATGCCGTGCGTCTGGGGCTGCGTTTGCGGGACCTGTCGCCAGGAGACGTTCGCGAGGAAGCCGCCATCGGCGATGGCGACGCGCGTCAGTTCGTCCGCCAGGCGGACGGCGGCCATGCCCTGGAGCACTTCCCAATCGTCCGTGCTATCGAAGTTGAGGACCGTCGTGCTCTGCTTGAACGGCTGAGCCGTCCGCGTATTGTCGACGACTGTCCGGTCGACGCCGAGGTTGCCCGGCAGCGTCGCGTCAGGGCTCGCGACGAGGTCGTCGATCTGCATGCCGCCGTTGAGCGCCGAGATGCGGGTCTGGAAGCGCACCGAGATCGAAATCACCGTCAGCGGTTCCTGCGGCAGCGGCGCCGGGAAGACGACGCTCTGCGCGCCGGACGGGGACTGGGGCTTGCTCATGTCGGCGATGAGGAAGTTCCAGCCCTTCGCCATCTCGCGTTGCGCCGCCAGGAAGCCGGCGCCGACCTCCGGCCCGAGGTTGTAGGAGTAATAGCGCCCGGCCGCGTCGCGCACGCGAATGTCGAGGCCTGGGCTGCCGTTGAGGTCCGTCGGGTTGACCCAGAGGCCGAGCCAGCGCGAGCCGGCCGGCAGCTGCAGCTCCTTGGCGCCGCCGGGCTTGTCCTCCGCCAAAAGCGCCATCATCGATTCGAGCGAGTTGTCTGAGAAGTCGCCGCGGTAGTAGGCGACCTCCCCGAACGTCGCCGGGTCGACGCCGAGGATGTCGGCGCTGATCCGGTTGAGCACGGCGCCGGTGCTTATCTGCTGGCGCATCGCCGCTGTCGCCGCTTCCGCCTCCGTCGACGTCTTGAGCGCCTCGCCCATCGCCGGTGGGCCGGATGCGTCGACCTTGTGGATCTGAGTCAGGCGCAGGCCACCGCCGGACTCGTAAGCGGCGCGGTCGGCGTAGCTGCGGTTCAGCGTCGCGCCAAAGCTCGCGGCGAACATGCCGACGGCGGTCGCGAGCATCAGCAGCAGGACGAGGCGCGAGTAGTGCACCGGGTTGCGCACCAGCTGCCACATGCCGATCAGGATCGACGTGCCCTGCATCCGCGCGACAACCCAGGCGAGGACGCGCAGCACCAGCGGGAAGACCCGCAGGAAGACGATGCCGACCGTAAGGATGAAGAACGCCGGCGTCAGCAACGACACCGGGTCGACCGACTGATCGCCGAAGAAGTCGTTCGTCACCAGCGTCCCGCGACGGTCGAGCTGGTAGAACAGCACGGCGCCGATGCCGACGAGCACGAGATCGAGGTAGTAGCGCGTGAAGGCGGGCTCCTTCGGCGGCCGCGCCGAGGCGGTGCGCTGCTGCACGACGGTGCGTCGCGTCGCGAGGTACGCCGGGCCCAGCAACATGACGAAGGCGAGAACGGCGCCGCTGAGCGCCCAGAGGTAGGCGTCCGGCGTCAGGTGGACGCTGAGGTTGTGCCCGCCGCTGAGGTCCTGGAACGGCGGCGTGTGGCCGAGCAGGCCGATCACCACCATCGCCAGCGGTGGCCCGACGGCGAGCGCGACGCCGAAGATCGCCAGGCCCTCGATGACGTAGATCTGCATCACCTGCGCCGTCGTGGCGCCGCGGCTCTTCAGCAGCGAGATCTCACCCGCCTGCCGCTCGACCAGCATCGTCGAGACCATGAATAGGTAGTAGAGGACGATGGCGGCGATCTGCAGCACGAGCACCAGGAGCGGGATCTTCGTAAAGAACAGCTTCTGGTCGAAGGTCGCCAGCACTTCGGAAAGCTGGGTCGTCAGGTTCGTGCGCGGGATGCTGCCCTCGATCTGCAGTCTGAAGCTGTTGAGAGAGGCCCGCGCTTGCTCGGCGTTGCGCGCGTTCAGCGAGTCCGTCTTGAGGTAGACGAAGTAGCCGAGGTCGCTCGTCATGTTCGGCTGGTAGGGGGCGATCGCCTTGAAGTACGTGTCCTGGCTGACGAAGAAGGGCAGCGTCTCCCAACCGCTGCTGACGAAGCTAAAGAAGTCGGTCTGGCCGACCCAGAACGGGTCCAGCTTGTTCACCGGCTCGATGATGCCGACGAGCGTCGCGTGGACGGGCTCTCGCGTCACGGCGTTGTAGTAGATCAGGTCGAAGCGATCGCCGAGCTTGAGATTGAGCCGGCTTGCCGTCGCCGCTCCCAGCGCGACTTCGACGTTCGGCGCGCCGGTCGCCGGCGCCGTCGCGTTGCCTGGCAACCTGCCGTCAGTCACCTTGATGTGCTGCTCCAGGTTGGTGATGAACTGGAAGAAGGAGCGCAGCTGGCTCACCGGCACTGCTGCTGGCACGCTGCCGCCCGGCGGCACGGCGTAGTACGTCTCGCTGCGGGCGGTCGCGGTCATCTGGCCGTCGAGTAGCGGGCCTATGAGCTGATTGCTGCTGCTGTTGACCAGCTCGACGTCTTTGTCCCACGTCTCTTGCGCCGAAGGGTGGGTGGAGCTGCGGATCGCGATGTTGATCTTGTCCGGCCCCTGCTCCCGGATCGCGTGGTCGAGGCCGAGGTCGCGGATCGCGTCTGTATAGATCGACGTAGTCGACATAAGCGCCGAGGCGAGGATGGCGCCGATGATTACGGCGGTAAGCAGGCGCCAGTTCGCCGCGACGCGGCGAACGACGATCGGGATGACGCTTAAGAACGAACCCATGAGCGCGGAAGCATTCTGTCACTTTTTCGGCCGACGAGAAAACGAAGTCGCCGTATACGGTTCGAGCGAGGGCGAGCGGCCGGGCTGCTCAGGCGACGGGCCCGGCTTCGCGTTCCGGTTCCACATCGGCCGCCAGCTCCGGCGCTCCCTGGCCGAAGGCGCGCGTGAATAGCGCCGCCGCCGGCAGCAGCGCGATCGCCGCGCCGTAGATCGCCGCTCGCAGCGAAATCAACGAGCCGATGCCGCCCAGCAGCGGCCCGCCGGCGATCTGCCCCGCCGCGTTCATCTGGCTGTTCATCGAGATCACCGTCGCCCGGACGCGCGACTCGATGTTCTGATTCAGCCAGGCGAGATAGAGCGGGTCCCACATGCGGCTCAGCGTCACCGTCGTCCAGAACGCCGCCATGCCCATCGTGAAGCCGCCGGCGGAGGCCAGCGCGAGGACGCTGACGACCTGGCCGATGTTGATCGCGAAGAGGTAGCGTGAGACGGCCTTGTGGCTCGCCGTGTTGACGCGTCGCCGCGCGTACTCGAGCGCCACGATGCCGAGCACCGCGGCGCCGACGCGGATCGCCCAGAACCAGAAGAAGAACTCCTTCTCGAAGTTGAGGGATGTGGGGAAATGCAGCTCGTCCGTGAACAGCTTCACCCAGAGCCGGTCGAAGCCTTCGCTTGCCATGCCGTAAAACAGCATGATCGTGAACACGGTCATGAGCAGCGGGCTCGAACGGACGAGCCGGCCTCCCTCGAGAAACGTCCCGACAAGGTGCCGGCGTGACGGCCTCTCGCCATCATGGGTGCGCCGCTGAAAGCCGTTCTCCGGCATCAGCCCGGCGAGCACGGCGCCGAGAAGGACGATGCAGGCGCCGCCAAGGATGATCGGCGTGTTCAGGTCAAACGTCGCGATGTAGATGCCGATCGTCAGGCCGGCGATCTGCCCAAGGTTCTCGACCTGCGTGCTGCGGATATATACGGCGCCGACACGCTGCACGCCGATCTCGTCGGCGATCCACGCCTGCTGGGCGCCGCTGATGAACGTGTAGCCGACGCCCCAGATGAACGAGGCGAACATAATCGTCCCGAACTCGGCGAAGGCGCCGTTCAGCATCAACCCGACGCCGACGAGCGCGAGGCCGATGAGGATCGAGCGGCGACGCCCGTAAACGTCGGCGACGACGCCGGTAGGCACCTCGCCGAGGAGGATCGCCGCCTCCAGCGCCGCCCCGACGAGACCGAGCTGAAAGGCGCTGAGGCCGGCCTCCTGCGTCTGGAACAGCAGGTTGACGCTGATGACGATCGTGAAGAAGAGGGTGTACCCGCCGGTGAGGATGTAGTAAGCGACGACAGGGTCGAGTCGGCGGCTGGGCATCGCGCAGATGATACTTTTAGTGCAGCCCAGCGTACAGTTGCTTCGTAAGGTAACTTTCGGTTGCGACCAATTTCGTCATTTTCTTCACAAATGGACGATTTCGAAGAATCCGCCGCGCCGGGAGCGGACGATACCGAGCCCTGGGCGCAGATTGAGCTCGAAGGCGCGAATCGAGTCTAAGAAACGCCTCCGAGGGGAGGACAAGCGCGTAAAATAGGCACGTGGTTGCCGAACGTAAGCCCCTGCTAGCGATCCTCGACGGCCACGGCATCATCCACCGCGCCTACTACGCCCTCAAGGACAACCCGCTCGTCGCCCGCCGCACCGGCGAGAACACGAGCGCCGTCTTCGGTTTTACGAACACGCTGCTTTCGGTCATCGATGACCTGAAGCCGACGCACATCGCCGTCGCGATGGACCTGCCGGGCCCGACCTTCCGCCACGTCCGCGATGCGACCTACAAGGCTTCGCGCTTCGAGAATCTCAAGACGCAGGTCGCCGCCTCGCTCGCCGCCGTGCCCCAGCTGGACGAGAGCGTCCGCCGCGACATCGCCGAGGCCGTCGCATCGGCGGAGAACCGCGACCAGATCAAGACGCAGGTGCTCACCCTCGCCTCCAGCGCCGGCGTTGGCGGAGACGCTACGAATGATCTCGAGCGCGCCCTCGGGCCGGTCGAGGCGGCGTGGGACATCGGCCGCGGCATCGACCGCTGCCTCGAGATGATGGAGGCGTTCAACATCCCCGTGTTCAGCGCCCCCGGCTTCGAGGCTGACGACGTCATCGGCGCCCTCAGCGTCCAGGCCGCCGAGCAGGGCATCGAGTCCTACATCGTTACGCTCGACAGCGACATGATCCAGCTGATCCGCGACCACGTCACGGTCTACATGCTGCGCCCCTACCAGCGCGACAAGGTGATTTACGACGAAGCGGCAGCGCGCGAGCGCTACGGCTTCGACCCGCGGCGTATGTCCGACTTCAAGGCCCTGCGCGGCGACTCCTCCGACAACATCCCGGGCATCCCCGGCGTCGGCGACGGCACCGCGACCAAGCTCCTCGTCTCCTACGGCAGCATCGATGGCATCTTCGAGCACCTCGAGGAAGTGAAGCCGGACAAGCTACGCGAATCGCTGCGTACCTACAAGGACCAGGTCTACAAGGCGCTGGAGATGGCGACGATCGAGGTCAACGTGCCCGACATCGCCCTTGATATGGAGGCGGCGCGTCTTGGTCAGTACGACCGGCAGCGCGTCCTCGACCTGCTGCGCGACCTCGAGTTTCGCACCCTCGTCCCGCGCCTGCCGCCCGTCGACCAGGGCTACGCCGCGCCGGCCGTCGAAGGCGGCACGCCTGCCGCGGCGCCGGCGGAGAGAAGCTACAAGCTCGTCAGCACCGAGGCGGACCTGGATGCGTTAATCGGACGCATCCGCGAGGCGGGAGCCTTCGCCTTCGACCTCGAAGCCGTCGGTTCGAGTCCCTACAGCGCGCTGCTCGTCGGCGTCGAGGTGGCGGTTGCGCCGGGGGAGGCGTACTACGTGCCCGTCGGCCACCAGCCGGCGCTCGGCGGGCCGCAGCAGCTGGCGCCCGACCTCGTGCTCGATCGCCTCGCGCCCGTCTTCGCCGACCCGGCGATCGAGAAAGTGGCGCACAACGGCAAGTACGACCTCGCCCTGCTGACCAGCCGCGGCCGCCACGTCCACGGCTTCGCCTTCGATACGCTGCTCGCCGCCTACATCCTCGGCGAGGGCGCCCTCGGCGATGTGTTCCGCGCCGGCTCCGGCTCGCTCAGCCTCAAGTGGCTCACGTCCCGCCGCCTCGGCTACGAGATGCGCGAGGTGACGGACGTCGTCGGCAAGAACGGCGTCAAGCAGATCGGCGTCGACCAGACGATGATCGAAGACATGCTGCCGATCGCCTGCGAGAACGTCGACAGCGCCCTGCGCCTGCGCGGGCCGATGGAGAAAGAGCTGCGCGAGCTGGGCATGTGGGACCTCTTCGCCACGATCGAGATGCCGCTCGTCCCCGTGCTCGCGAAGATGGAGGCGGCCGGCATCGCCATGGACGTCGCCGTGCTGCGCGAGATGTCGAAGGGCCTCAACGAGCAGGTCGACGCGCTGGAGCAGGCGGCGTACCAGGCAGTCGGCCACGAGTTCAACCTCGGCTCGCCGCCGCAGCTCTCGCAGGTGCTGTTCGAGGACCTGCATCTGCCGAAGACGCGTCGCACGAAGCAGGGCTACTCGACCGACGCCCAGGCGATCGAGGGCCTGCGCGGCGTCCACGAGATCATCGACATCATCCTCAAGTGGCGCGAGCTGACGAAGCTGCGCTCCACCTACATCGAAGCGCTGCCTGGCGCCGTCGACCCGCGCGACCACCGCATCCACACGACCTTCGAGCAGGCGGTCGCGGCGACAGGGCGTCTCTCATCGACGAACCCTAACCTGCAAAACATCCCGGTTCGCTCCGAGCTCGGCGGGCAGGTGCGACGCGCCTTCGTCGCCCGCGACATCGGCCCGGAGCCGCGCCTGCTCTCCGCTGACTACTCCCAGATCGAGCTGCGCATCCTCGCCCACGTCTGTCAGGACCCGATGCTCCTCGAAGCGTTCCGCAACGACGAAGACATTCACGCCGCGACGGCGTCGCAGGTCTTCGGCGTCGAGATCGACCAGGTAACGCGCGAGATGCGCAACCGCGCCAAGGTGTTCAACTTCGGCGTCCTCTACGGCCTCACCGACTTCGGCCTCGCCCAGCGCGAGGGCATCAGCCGCGAAGAGGCGCGCGCCTTCATCGACCGCTACTTCGAGAAGTACGCCTCCGTCAGAGCCTGGCGCGACGAGATCGTGCAGAAGACGCGTCAGGACGGCTTCGCCGAGACGCTCGCCGGCCGCCGCCGCTACATCCCCGACATCCACTCCTCCAACTTCAACGTGCGCATGGCGGCGGAACGCGTCGCGATCAACATGCCGATTCAGGGCACCGCCAGCGACATCATCAAGATCGCGATGAACCACATCGACGAGGAGCTGGAGCGCCGCGAGCTCTCGACCAAGATGCTCCTGCAAGTCCACGACGAGCTGATCTTCGAGGGCCCGAAGACAGAGCTGGACGACCTGCGCGAGATGCTGCTGCGGATCATGCCCGCCTCGCTGTCGCTATCTGTGCCGCTGAAGGTAGACATCAAGGTCGGCCCCAACTGGGGCGACATGGAACCGCTGACGTGAGCATCATGGTCGTCTTCCGAGGCGTTTCGTATCGGCAAAGGCTTCTCTCACCTCTCCCTGAGCCTGTCGAAGGGCGCTACCGCCCGTCGTCCGCTAACGCCACGGCATGAGCGCCTATGTTTACATCCTCCGCTGCGCCGACGGCGCCTACTACGTCGGCTCGACCACCAACCTCGAAGCGCGACTCGCCGAGCACGACATGGGCCTCGGTGGCGACTTCACGGCGCGCCGCCAGCCGACCGCGCTTGTCTTCAGCGAGCCGTTCGAGACTCTACTCGAAGCGCGCGAATCGGAGATGCAGATAAAGGGCTGGGCGCGCGAGAAGAAAGAGGCGCTGATCCGGCGCGACTACGACGCGCTGCCGGAGCTCTCGAAGGCCGGTTTGCGGCGGTCGAGGCGTAGCGTCCTTCGACAAGCTCAGGATGAGGTGAAGGGGGCGCCTCGTACAGAACGAGACGGCGTCCGCGGACGTTCCGGGGCTAGCAATGCCTGAGCTGCCCGAAGTAGAGACCATACGGCGCGACCTCGAAGCGCGCATCGTTGGGCGGCGCGTTACCGGCGTGACGATTGCGCCCGACAGCGGCAAGCCCGTCCCCGTGATCAAGGGCACCGACGAATCGACCTTCCGCGAGGGCGTTGTCGGCGCGCGCGTCGTCGCGGTTGAGCGGCGCGGCAAGTACCTTGTCGTGCGCCTCGACACCTCCACCATGATCGTCGTGCACCTGCGCATGACCGGGGCGCTGCTGCACCGCGCGCCGGACGCCGCGCCCGACCGTTATCTGCGCGCGACGCTCTCGCTCGATGACGGGACGGAGCTGCGGTTCACGGACCTGCGCAAGTTCGGCGGTCTCTGGCTCGTCGAGTCGGTCGACGAGGCGATGTCGCAGACGCTCGGCCCGGAGCCGCTGGACGAGGGCTTCACGCTCGACGTCGTGCGCGAGGCCGTCGCCGGCAAGAAGGCGCCGGTGAAGTCGGTGCTGCTCGACCAGCGGCGCATCGCCGGCATCGGCAACATCTACGCCGACGAGGCCTGCTTCGAGGCCGGCATCGACCCGCGACGCCTCGGCGGAACGCTGAAGCGCCCCGAGGTCAAGAAGCTGCACGCGGCCGTACGCAGCGTCCTCCTCACCGGCGTCGAGAGCCGCGGCGCCAGCTTCCGCGACTACCAGGACGCGGACGGCAAGCAGGGCAGCATGCAGATGCACGTCAAGGTGTTCCGCCGCACCGGCAAGCCCTGCTACACCTGCGGCACAACGATCGAGCGCGTCAAGCTCGGCGGCCGCAGCACCCACTTCTGCCCGAAATGTCAGCGCTAGCCTTCACCGACCAGACGGAGCGCCTGCGCAACACGCTTCGCAACGCCCTCGAGGGCGCCACGTACGAGTCGTCACGCCCTGAAGAAGACGGGCGCCACTTCGTCCTTCTCATGCGCCGCGCCGATGGGCGACGGATAGGTCTGCGCTTTCGCGGCGTCTCGTCTACCAGCCTCCCGTCGATCGAGGCAGGCGCGACGCTGCGTCTCGGGTCGGTCGGTGGTGACGGATTGGCGATTCTTGGGCGGCTTATCCCCACACTGCACCGTCCGGCCTTTAGCGAGTCGCGTGTTAGGATCGAGGCCGGCGCCGCCCGCATCGAGGTCGTCTGTCAGGACGCCGAGTGGTGGGAGGAAGCGGCGACCGAGGGGCAATGACCTACCAGCCGGCCCTCTCAGACCTCTGCTCAGACTGCGGCACCAGCATCGAGCCCCACGCCGGCGACATGCGCTGCCCCACCTGCTTCGAGCGCTATCTCTTCGACATCGACGCCGGCTTCCTCGAGAGCTACCGCAAGTTCGGCTGCCGCGCCCGCCTCATCGTCGCCGAGACCTGCCTGCGCGGCCTCGTCGTCGACACGCCGGAGCACCGCAAAGTCCTCGCGATGACGATCCTCGAGCAGTACGTGCAGTCGATGAACGACCTCGCCGGCCTCTTCGCGGCGTTTCAGCACCGCGCCGAGCGGCCGATTATCCAGTCGTTCCTCGAATACCGCCTCGACGCCCAGAGCGCGACCGAGTTCTTCGAGACGGTGCGCTCGCTGAGTGACGTCGAGATCCTGCGCACGCTTGGCCTGCCGCTGCCGGGCGAGGCGGCGAACGCGCAGCTGACCCGCGACGACGGTTATCAGCTCGCCGTCGCCGTGTATCACCTGACGCAGGACCTGCGCAAAGCGACGCAGCAGGGCGAAGTAGCGGCGCTGGCTCTGGCGCAGCTCGCCGGCACGACCGGCGCCGCCGTGCTCGCGAACGACGCCACCTGGCTCAACGGCGAGGCGTCCGGCCTCTCGCCCGACCAGGTCGCGATGATCGTCCTCGACTCGAAGCGGCGCGGCATCTACGTCCAGGGCCTTACCGCCGATGAGGGCGCGATGGGTCAGGTGGTCGACGCCGTCGATACGGTGACGCGCGCCGCCTCGAACCTGATCTACGCCTACCTCCAAGCCCACGATCTTTGAAGCCAAGCCTCCTCCTCGCCGCAATCATCACCGGCCTCGCGCTCGCCTGCAGCGGTGGTGGCGGCAACGACCCCGGCGCGCAGCCAACGGCCACGCTTGCGCCGCCGCCGCTCGACCCCAACCTCAACGCCGTCGGCCGCGGCGATCTCGTCCTCGCCGTCGAGCCTCACGCCAGGCAGCAGATCGACCCGCTGGCGATCGCGCGCGCCAACGGCACGCCGCCCGCCTGCGCCGACTTCGTCTTCCTGTTCACCTGGCGCGTGCGCAGTGGCCCGCCGCTGAAGTTCGTCGTCAGCCGGCAGGGCGGCACCGACAACGTCGCGAACGGGGCGAACGGCGGCGCCAGCATCAGCGGGTGTACGCTGCTCGAAGCGGTGAATGATGGCGACGCGGCCGTCGCGGGCGACCTGCGCTACTTCATCGCCA
>DATDPC010000194.1:0-8861 GCA_035292965.1 Dehalococcoidia bacterium
GCGGTGTTCTACCTGGACGAGGTGTCGCTGACGACCTCGGCGCGCGCCGTCGCGGCGGCGATCGGGCTCGGGGCGCTGGCGGCGCTTGCGTTTGTCGTGCCGCGGGCGCGTGCTTCCGGTGGCGGTGTCTTCTGGGAGTTCTACCTCGTCGTGACCGTGGCGCTGCTGATCTCGAGCGTGACCTGGGAGTTCTACGTTATCTGGCTGCTGCCGCTGTTCCTCGCCGCGTTTCTTGCCCCGGACCGGCTGCCGCTGCGGCCGAGCGGACGCTGGCTGATCCTCGGCGTGCTGGCGTTCGTGCTGCTGTCGCTGAACCTGCCCGGCGACTGCGCCTCCTCGCGCGACTGCTACCTGTTCGAGCCGAATAGCGTCTTCTACCACCCGAAGCTGGTCACCGGCGTCTGGGTCGAAGACATCGTCGGGTTGTATCGCCATCATGTCGATGCGGTGTTGTACCTGCGCTTGCCGGCGCTGCTGCTGCTGACGTTCGTCCTCGGGCGGTTGGTCTGGCTGGAGCGGGACGTCAGCGACGGCGCTGCGGCGGATACTTCACCCGTTTCACCATCCTGATCGAAGGCTCTTCGACGCGCTCCTGCGTGCCGTCGTCGAGGTAGCGCCACCAGGCGTTGCTGAACTCGGGGCCGACGCGGCGAAAGCCGAGGCGGTGGTAGAGCCGCCGCGCCGGGTTATCGACGCGCACCTCGAGGTAGACGCGCGTGAGGCCGCGACGCCACGCCACGTCGATGACGTGGCGCACGATGGCGCTGCCGATGCCACGCCGGCGCAGCGCCGGCGCTACTTCGAGCGCGAACAGATGCAGCGTGCTCTCGCCCTCGCCGATGCTGACGGTGCCGGCGAGCTCGCCGTCCTGCTCGGCGACGAGCAGCTCGCGGTAGCCCATCTCCTGCTCGCGCCAGCGATTGACGATCTGCGCCTCGCTGATCTCCCCGATCGCGGCGGCGAGCGCCGGGATCTCTTCGCGGCGCAGGCGCCGGATATGGAGGCGTTTCGGAGGGCTGGTTTTCGGCACGATGACCCATGATAGCGAAGCGTCTAGTCGCAACAAGAAGAGGCCGCGTCTCAAGACGCGGCCTCTCACCCTCACCCTAGCCCTCTCCCTCAAGGGAGAGGGGATAAAAACGTTAGCGGAGCTCGGCGAGGAGATCCTTGTAGGATCCAAGGTTCGGCGCGAGCGAGATGTCGAGCGTCGCCGGAGCCCGGTCTGAGACGCCGACGTTTGTCGCCATGTCCGGCTGCGACTCGTCGACCAGCAGCAGGCCGGTGACCTCGCGCCCGAGCTTGCTTGCTTCCGAGATCAGGCGCAGGCCGTTGAGGGCGGCGTCCGGGCTCGTCGGGTCGTACTCGGTGGGGAGCTGGGCACGCTCCTCGTCGGTGAAGATCTGGTCGCGCATGCTCTGCCAGGCGTCCTTGATATCGAGGACGTAGTTTTCGCGGTACCAGTCGAAGATTGGGCCGCTGCCGCGCGCGCCGGGCTCGCGGTGGTAGGTAACGCAGGGCGAGAAGACATCGACGAGCGAGAAGCCCTTCGTGTTGATCGCGCGGTGGATCAGGTCTGAGAGCTCGTTGCGCTGCCAGGAGACACCGCGGCCGACGAAGGCAGCGCCGGCGGAGATCGCGAGTCGCAGCGGGTTGACGGCGCGACCCTGCTTGCCCTGGGGCGTCGAGGGCGTGCGAAGCCCGGTGTGCGCCGTGGGGGCGGCCTGGCCCTTGGTGAGGCCGTAGACCTGGTTGTTCATGATGATCAGCGTCAGGTTGACGTTGCGGATGATCGAGTGCATGAAGTGCTCCATGCCGATCGCATAGGTATCGCCGTCGCCGCCGAAGTCGATGACCTTGAGGTCCGGGTTGGCGATGGCGACGCCGATGGCGACGGGAAGGGAGCGTCCGTGTTGACCCTGATAGGCGTTGAGCTTGAGCATCTCCGGCTCTTTGCTGGAACAGCCGATACCGGAGAGAGCAAAGATGCTCTCCAGCGGGACGTCGTGCTCGTTCACCAGGCTCATGATTACCTGCTGCACGGCGGAGTTGACACCGAAGTCGCCGCAGCCGAGGCACCACCAGGCGCCATCGCCGGTGATGTCGGCTCGCTTGAGCGGAATGTCTCTCGTGTATGTCGCCATCTACTTGTTCTCCTTGATCTTGTTGACGAGCCAACCCGGCGTCATGTTGCGACCGTCGTAGCGCAGGATTGACTTGAGCTTTGCGATGGGTCCGGTTGCTTCACGCTGGATCAGGCCGCGAAGCTGCGCGCCGGCGGAGTACTCGGGGACGAGGACGACGTCGCAGCTATCGATGAAGCTGCGCACCTTTTCGCCGGGGAATGGCCAGACGGTGCGCAGTTCGAGGAACTTTGCTTGCAGGCCCTCGGCCTCGAGGCGCTCAATCGCCTCCTTTATCGGGCCGTAGGTGCTGCCGTAGGCGATGACGCCGATCTTAGCGTCGCTGTTGCCGTGAATCACCAGCGGCGGCAGGTCGGGGTCGTTGCGGATTAGCTCCATGCGCTGGACGAAGCGCTTGTCCATCTGCGCCTGTCGAACGACCTCTTCTTCGGTGATGTAGCCGTCTTCCGTGTGCTCGTTCGTGTTGCTGTAGTAGTTGCTCACGCCGGGCGTGCCGGGGACGACGCGGTAGGAAATGCCGTCTTCCGTCACCTCGTAGCGCTTGTAGGTACGGCCGTTGTTGAAGAGGGCGGCGACCTGCTCACCGCTCGCGAGCAGCTTGCCGCGGTCGATGACGAAGTTGGACGGGTCGAGCGCCGGGATGCAGTAGCTCGACTGGGCCAAAAGGCGGTCTTCCAGGAGGAAGACGGGGCACTGGTAACGCTCCGCCAGGTTGAAGACGTGCTCCATGACGTAGAAGCCGTCTTCCGGCGTGCTGGAGGCGATGACGATGCGTGCGATGTCGCCGTGGCTGCCGAAGATTGCCTCGTTCAGCTCTTCCTGGCCCATTCGCGTCGGCAGGCCGGTGCCGGGGCCGCCGCGGGTGCAGAGGACGATGACCATCGGCGTCTCAGTGATGCCAGAGGCGGAGATTGCTTCCTGCATGAGGTCGAAGCCGGGTCCAGAGGTGGCTGTCATGCTGCGGGCGCCGGCGACGGCCGCGCCGATCACGTGGTGAGCGGCGGCCATCTCGCTATCGGCCTGGATGACGGCGCCGCCAAAGCGGTGGAGGTTCTCCGCCATGTACTCGAGGACCTCGGAGGCGGGCGTAATCGGGTAGCCGGCGTAGACGCGGCAGCCGGCGGCGATCGAGCCGGCGGCGACGGCCTCGTTGCCGAGGATGATCTGGCGCGTGTCGTTCGCCATCGGCGTGAATGAGAGCTTGAGGTCGGGTGCGTCCCAGCCCTGCTCACGGGCGTAGTCCATGCCGATCTGCAGCGCCTTCGAGTTGAGGTCGACGACCTGCTGCGAGTAGCGCTTGGCGAAACGGCCGACGATGACGTCTTTGGGGATGCCGATCATGTGGGCGATGACGCCGATCGAGATCGTGCCGCGCGCGTTGTAGAGGTCGAGCTCCGTCTTGGCGATCTGGCCCATCGGCAGGCCGAAGCTGCGGATATTGCGGCTCGTCAGGATGTCGGCGACCTTCTCGAGCTTGACCTCGTGAGTCGCGTTCGGGTAGTCGAGCCGGGGCGAAGAGTCGTAGATCAGGACGCCGCCGTGACGCAGGCGGGCGAGAGGCGGGATGCGACCCTCGTCGGCGATGTCGATCAGGGCGCCCTCGTCGAACGCTTGCAGTATCTCGAACTCGTCGTCCGGTCCGTAGATCGGGTGGTCGGCGGCGCGCAGGGCAAAGCCGGAGTCGCGCGTGTTGATGTTGGAGTAGACCTCATCCAGCCAGCTGAAGGTCCAGGCGCCCATGTCTTTGAGGGCCTGGCTCAGCATATGGATGTTCGTGTTCGTACCGTCGCCAGCGCGGCCGGCGCCGTAGATTTGGATTCCCGCCATTGATTGCTCCTTGCTGTCTATCTTCCAGTGTAACCAGCGAGTAATCTACGCTGCTGGTTAATTTCAAGTGAATTCAGGTTCGATTATGCATCAGGAGCGGCCATTCGATCTAAGCATGGCCCGCTCACGTCCTCCCCGTAGCCACCGTCTTTCGCGGTGACGAGTAGTAGTGGATCGCCTCGCCGCCGATGGCGAGGGCTGCTTCCTTGATCGCCTCTGAGAGCGTTGGGTGGGCGTAGACGGCGTACGAGAGCTCGCGCGTCGTCGCTTCGAGCACTGTCGCGAGCGACGCTTCGCCCAGAAGCTCCGTTACACCGTGACCGATCATGTGGTAGCCGAGCAGCGCATTCGTCTCCGCGTCGGCGACGAGCTTGATGAAGCCCTCCGTATCGCCGCTCGCCAGCGCCTTGCCGTTGGCGCGGAAGGGGAAGCGTCCCGTCTTCACCTCGTGGCCGCGTTCGCGCGCCTGCGCCTCCGTCAGGCCGAGGCTGGCGACCTGCGGCTGGCAGTAGACGGCGCGCGGCATCGCGTCGTAGTTGATCGGCGGCGGGTTGCGCCCGGCGATCGCCTCGACCGCGGTGACGCCCTGGTGCGACGCGACGTGGGCGAGCTGCAAGCGCCCCGTAACATCGCCGACCGCCCAGACGGAAGGCAGGTTCGTGCGGCAGTAGTCGTCGACTTTGATGAAGCCGCGCTCGAGCTCGACGCCAACCGCTTCGAGGCCGAGCCCAGCGGTGTTGGCGCCGAAGCCGACGGCGACGAGAACGCGCTCGGCCTGCAGCTCGCTGTTTTGCTCCCCGGACGTAATCCTGACGGTGGCGCCGCCGGCGTTAGTGGCCACACCGTCGACGCGAGTGCTTGTCATAACCTTGATACCTTGCGACTTGAAGGCGCGCTCCAGCTCGCGGCTGACGTCTTCGTCTTCATTCGGCAGCAGGTGCGGTAGCAGCTCGACCACGATCACGTCGGCGCCGTAGGCGCGATAGAGGTAGGCGAACTCGACGCCGATTGCGCCGCCGCCGACGATGACGATCGACGCGGGTGGCGTGCGCAGCGCCAGCGCCTCACGGCTCGTGAGCACGCGCTCGCCATCGATGGGCAGAGACGGCAGCGAGCGCGCAACGTCGCCTGTCGCGAGGATGATGTTCGTCGCTTCGATCTCACCGACGCCGCCTACGTCGATTGTCGTGGCGCTCGTGAGGCGGGCGGTGCCGTGGACCGTCGTGACCTTGTTCTGCTGAAGCAGCGTCTCGACGCCACCGACCATCTTGGCCACGACCTCACGGCTGCGGTCGACGGCGACGCCGAGGTCCGCCGTGAGGTCTTTGTAGGTGATGCCAAACTCGCCGGCGCGGCCGAAGAGGTTGACCAGCTCCGCGGCGGCGAGCAGCGCCTTGCTGGGCACGCAGCCCCAGTTGAGGCAGAGCCCGCCGGCGGCGTCCTTCTCGACGATCGCGGCCTTGAGGCCGAGCTGCGCGGCGCGAATCGCGGCGACGTAGCCGCCGGGCCCTGCGCCGATCACGACGACATCGTGGGTGTCAGGCATAGTCGAACCTCTCCCTCGCTGCCGCGCGTCCCTCTCCGTCCACGGAGAGGGACTGTTGCGGTTGGGACGAGGGTTGAGTCGACGCTGCGCGAGCTTGCTCGCCGGCGTGGTAAGAGCTGCGCACCAGCGGGCCGGCTTCGACGTGGCGGAAGCCGAGGCGCTCGCCGATTGCCTTGATCTCGGCGTACTCGTCCGGCTCCCAGTGCGGACGACGGGCAGGTGCTTCGCGTCGGGCTGCATGTACTGGCCGACGGTGAGCAGGTCGACGTCGTGGGCGCGGAGGTCGGCCATGACGCCGGCGACCTCGCCCAGCGTTTCGCCGAGGCCGACCATGATGCCCGACTTGGTCGTCATGTTGGGATCGATCTGCTTGACGCGGCTCAGCAGCTCCAGCGAGCGCTCGTAGCGGGCTTTTGGACGAACGGAACGGTAGAGGCGCGGCACCGTCTCGACGTTGTGGTTGTAGACGACGGGCCCCGCCTCGACGACGGTGCGCAGGGCGTCCCAGTTCGCCTCGAAGTCGGGTGTCAGCACCTCGACCTGACAGTGCGGCAGGCGATGGCGGATGGCGCGGATGCAGGCAGCCCAGATGCCGGCGCCGCCGTCCGGCAGGTCATCGCGGTTGACCGACGTGATCACGGCGTAATCGAGGCCGAGGATTTCGACGGTGCGGGCAAGGCGCAGCGGCTCGAGCAGGTCGACGGCGCCGGGCTTGCCGGAGTTGACGCTGCAGAAGCCGCAGGAGCGCGTGCAGACGTCGCCGAGGATGATGAAGGTCATCTCGCCGGCGTTGAAGCACTCGCCGATGTTTGGGCAGTCGGCCTCTTCGCAAACGCTGTGGAGGTCGTGCTCGCGCAGCAGGCCGATCAGCTCGCCGAAGCGGTCGCCGGCGGGGAAGCGGACCTTCAGCCAGTCCGGCTTCGCCGGCGTCTTAGCCACCATGCGCCACCACCCGACGAGGCGTAGCGAGCGGACGAGGCGCGTGTAGGGGCCGTTCGCGAACGGCCCCTACAGACGTTTCGTCATATGCAATCGCTACTCCAAATACTCGCGCGAAGGCGTCGATCATCGCCGCCTCGACAGCGGCAATTGTCGGCGCATACCCCAGCTCGCGCGCCATCGACGTGACCGACGCGTCGGCGAGGCCGCAGGGGACGATCGCGTCGAACCATGCGAGGTCGGGGTCGATGTTCAGCGCCAGGCCATGCGTGCTGACGCCGCCGCTGATCCGCACGCCGATCGCCGCTACTTTGGAAGATCGGCGCCCACCCTGCACCGCGGCCGCCCCCAGCGCCTCTGCGCCGCAAACCCAGACGCCGGGGCGCCCGGCGACGCGCTCGCCGCGCAGACCGAAGCGCGAGAGCGTCTCGATCACCACGGCCTCGAGGCGCCGGACGTAGTCGACGGCGCCGATGCCGCGATTGCGCAGGTTGAGGATCGGGTAGGCGACGAGCTGGCCGGGGCCGTGAAAGGTGACGTCGCCACCGCGGTCGGCGTCGACTACGCCGGCGCCGCGGGCTTGCAGCGTTTCGACGTCGACGAGGAGGTTGTCACGGCGGGCGTTGCGGCCCAGTGTGTAGACGGGCGTGTGCTGGAGAAGCGCGAGCGTCTCAGCGCCGCCGTCGCGCACGGCGGAAGCGGTTTCGGCCTGCCAGCGCGATGCTTCGGCGTGGCCGATCAGGGGGAAGCGAACGAGCCGGAGGGAGTCGGACAAGCCTATCCTTCTTATACGAGATGCCTATTGGAATCGTAGCACGGCTGTGTGCGTATTCAATCGGTGAGTCGATTCAGATGTTTCAATGGCGGTTAGTCAGATGCTCAATCTGTACATCGTCGGACGAGTCTTTACGGCCCGCCGGCGATCGTCGAAACGATCTTCGGCGGCGTGACGAGCGTGCGGTGGACGGGGCAGCGGTCGGCGATCTCGAGCAGGCGCTGTGTCTGCTCCGGCGTGAGGTCGCCGCGCACGGCGATGTCGACGTTAATCAGGTCGATACGGCCGTCCGGCAGCGCGGGCTGCCCTGGTTCCGCAGCCACCTTCTCGTGGTTGAGGCTGACAGCGACCTCGTATAGCGGCCACTGCTTGCTGCGCGCGTACATCAGAAGCGTGATCGCCGTGCAGGAGCCGAGGGAGGCGAGCAGCAGGTCGTACGGGCTGGGACCGAGGCCTTCGCCGCCCTTGTCCGGCGGCTCATCGCCGACGAAGGCATGCGCGCCGTCGCTCATCATTACGGTGTAGGTGTAGTCGGGCAGGGTTTGGACGGTGACCTTGGCCATAGAAGGCTCCTAACTCGCGGAGCTGAAGCTCTGTCCCTACGAGTCTACGCCGTCGAGGTAAGCCGGCAGGTCGCGCACCGATTCGAGGACCGTGAGCGGGTTGAAGGGCGCGAAGTGGTCGCTGCCGAAGACGCCGCTGAGCACGCCGATGAAGCCGACGTTCGCGCGCTGCGCCGTCTCGGCGTCAATCGGCGTGTCGCCGATGTATAGCGTCCCGTCCGGCGTGACGCCGAGCGCGTCGATCGCGAGCACGAGGCCGCGCGGGTCCGGCTTGAACGCCGGCATGTCGTCGCCGCCGATGAGGACGCCGAAGCACTCGCGCAGGTCCTCGCGTCGCAGCATGTCGTCGAGACGCCGGCGCAGCTTCTGGCTGACGATGCCGAGCTTGTAGCCCGCGGCGTGGAGCACGCGCAGCGCTTCCGGGACGCCATCGAGCATCGTCGTCAGCGGCGCCATTACGTCATCGGCGTGACGCTGAAATGAGGCGGCGTATTCGGCGGCGCGTGACTCAGGCTGCTCCGGGTACATCTGCAGAAACGCGACCGGCACCGGCGTGCCGATGAAGTGCATGACGTCTTCGCGCGTCGGCTGGGTGAGACCGAGGCTGACAGAGGCGCGCCGGTAGCATTCGACAAAGGCGTCGCGTGCTTCCGCCAGCGTGCCGTCAAAGTCGAAGACGAGAGCTTTCAAGGATGCAACGGTCGTTCGGTGAAGTCGATCACGCGCTCTACCCAGGCGGCGGCGGCGAGGAGGCGTGTCTCAGCCAGCGGGCCGGCCATGAGCTGCACCGCGTACGGCAGGCCGACGGCGTCGAGGCCGCTGGGCAGGCTGATCGCCGGGACGCCGGCGAAGCTGGCCGGGGCGCAGAAGATCCCCTGGCCGGTTGTCTCGAGGCTCGCGGGCGCCGTCGTTGGCGCCGCGGGCAGAAGGAACGCATCGAAGCCTGCGAGGTCTCTGATCAGGCCGTCGCGCAGGTCGCGCACAGCCTTTCGCGACGCCTCGTACTCGGCGTCAGACGTGGCGAGGCCGGCTTCGACGAGGTTGCGGATGCCCTGGCGGTAACCGTCTTT
>DATDPC010000195.1:0-8550 GCA_035292965.1 Dehalococcoidia bacterium
CCTCGCGACCAACCTGCCGGCGAACAACGCCCTCGTCCGACCCGCCGAGCTGCAGAACCCGGCGCCACCCTCGGCGACCGAACGCGACCGTCAGGTCGGCTTCGCTGCCAACCTCGCGGCGGGCAAACCACCGTCGCTCGCCGCCGACGCCGTCATGCGCGGCATCCGCGATGGCGACTTCTGGCTAACAACTGACAACGAGTGGGACCCGCGCTGGCAGGCCGTCTTCGACAGCATCACCCAGCGCTCCAACCCGGCGCGCCCGTTCTGAAGACAGTAGCCAGTCACACGTAGGGACGAACCTTCAGGTCCGTCCGTGCTGCGGTACGAGAGACGGAGCGCGCAACGGACGGAGCGAAAGCTTCGTCCCTACGATGGGCTGCTTGTTACTTGTTACTGGTTACTTGTTACTATGCCGCCATGCGCGACTTCGTAGGCAAGGTAGCTGTCGTCACAGGCGGGGCGTCTGGTATCGGCCTCGGCCTCGCGACGCGGTTTGCTGAAGAAGGCATGAAGGTCGTCCTCGCCGACGTCGAGGAGCCCGTCCTCGAAGCCGCCGTGACTAAGCTGCGACAGCAGGAACACGACGTCCTCGGCGTCGTCACCGACGTCTCGAAGGCCGATTCGGTCGAGGCGCTGGCCCGGAAGACGCTCGATGCCTACGGCAAGGTCAATATCGTCTGCAACAACGCCGGCGTCGGCGGCGGCTTCGGCGTCGGCATCTGGGAAGCGACGCTGAAGGACTGGCAGTGGACCGTCGGCGTCAACCTCTGGGGCGTCGTCAACGGCGTCCGCACCTTCACGCCGCTGCTGCTCGAGAACGGCGAAGAGGGGCACATCGTCAACACCGCTTCGAGCGCCGGCCTGACGCAGGGCGCGCGTATCTACGGTGTCACCAAGCACGCCGTCGTCGCGCTCTCAGAGTCGCTCTACGACGGGCTGCGGCAGGTGAGCGACAAGGTGCATTGCTCTGTCCTCTGCCCCGGCGTGATCAACACGCGGATCATGTACGGCGCCCGCAATCGACCCGACGATCTGCAGAACGAAGGCATGCCGACGACGCAGCGCGAGCTCGAGTCGCGCGACCGCATCGCCAGGCTGGCGCAGGAGACGGGCATGGCGCCGTCGCAGCTCGCCGACATCGTCGTCGAGGCGATCAAGGCGGAGCAGTTCTACATCCTCACCCACGACGACTTCGACGAGGCGATTCGCACGCGCATGGAGGACATCCTCCAGCGCCGCAACCCAACGCCGCGCACCGACTTCGCCGGCCTCCGCGCCATCCAGCGCGACGAAGGGACGAACCGCTGATGCCGGACGACCTCGAACGCCGCCGCGCCGTCGCAGAAGCAGCCGCCCGCGCCGCAGGCGAGATCCAACGCCGCTACTACGGCACGAGCGTCGCCTTCGAGGTGAAGAAGGACCCGCGCGACGTCCTCACAGAGGCCGACCTCGAGAGCCAGGTCGCGATCAAGGCGATCATCCACGATGCCTTCCCGGACGACCTCATCGCCGGCGAAGAGGACAACCTGGAGCGCGACGAGGTCTCGCGCCTGCTCGATGGCGCCGTCTGGACCGTCGACCCGCTGGACGCGACCCAGGGCTTCGTCCACGACTACCCCGTCTTCGGCCCCGGCATCGCCTACGTCGAAGCTCGACGCTCGCTCGTCGGCGTCATGTACCTGCCGATCTACGACGAGATGTTCTCCGCCGCGAAAGGCATGGGCGCGACGCTCAACGGCAAGCCGATCCACGTCGGCCGGCCACACACGCTGGCGGAATCGCTCGTCGGCCTCCACATCCGCGAGGCGAACGACGAAGCGATACAGGCGTTCCTCGAAACGACCGGCCGCGTCCTCAAGGCTTCGCACGGCATCCGCATCCTCGGCGGGCCGATGTTCGGCGTCGCCTACGTCGCGGCGGCCCGCACGGATTGCTTCGCAACGCTCTCGCCGACGCGCCTCGGCGTCTGGGACCTCGCGCCCGCCGCGATCGTCCTCGAAGAGGCCGGCGGCGTGATCGCGACCCAGACCGGCGCGCCGTTCGACCTGATGGAGCCGGGCGTCAGCTGCGCCTCGACCAGGGCGCTGCTCGAAGAGCTGTTCGCCGTCGCCACCGGACGCGACGCTTGACGCCGGACGAGATCACCAGGCGCCGTCGCGTCGCCGAGGACGCTGCGCGCGCCGGCGGCGCCGTCCACATGAAGGCGCGCGGCGGCCTGATCGAGCGCCACGTCAAGGATGCCCTCGGCGATTTCGCGACGCAGGTGGACTTTGATTCGCACAACGCCGCGAAGGCCGTGATCCTCGCCGCGTTTCCCGGCGAAGCCGTCGTCGGCGAAGAAGACGTGACGACGCTCGAGGAGCTCGGCCGCCACGCCGATGACGGTTGCTGGTTCATCGACCCGCTGGACGGCACCCTCGAGTACGCCCACAGCAGCCCGCTCTTCTCCTGCATCGTCTCCTACGTCGTCGGACGCGAGACGCAGGCATGCGCCATCTACTTCGCCGCCTTCAACGAGCTGTTCAGCGCCGGCCTCGGCGAAGGCGCGACGCTCAACGGCGCGGCGATTCACACTTCGGGCCTGAAGGAGCTGGAGCGCGCAACGCTGACGACGACGACCCGCCGCCTGCCGCTGGAGCGCGCACCTTTCTTCGCGGAGCTTGTAACCCGGTTCGTCACACGCATCGGTCTGCTGCGAATGCCCGGCCCGCCCAGCCTCGGCGCGGCCTACCTCGCCAGCGGTCGCAGCGATCTTCACGCGATGCTCGGCGGCGCGATGAACCGCCTTGCGCCCGCGGACCAGGCGCCGAAGCCGCAGATCTGGGAGACGGCGGCGTTTATCCTCCTCGTGCGCGAGGCCGGCGGCGCCGTCGCTTCGATTGACGGCAGCCCTCCGGACGTGCTCGGCTACAACGCCTACGCCGCGTCCGAGGAGCTGCTGCAAGCGTTCCTCGAATTGCTTAACCAGCCTTAGCCAAAGGGGATCAGTCATGAAGCGAAGCGATAACCGGATCATCACCAGCCACGCCGGCAGCCTGCCGCGCCCGCCGGAGCTGCTCGCGCTGAACAACGCCCGCCTGCGCGCCGAACCGATCGATGAAGCGCGACGCCGGCAGCTCGTCCGCGAAGGCGTCCACGACGTCGTGCGCAAGCAGATCGAGACGGGCATCGATTCGCTGAACGACGGCGAGTTCGGCAAGGCGTTCTTCCTTGACTACGCCGGCCGTCTCAGCGGCTTCGAGTCCCGCGTGCGCGCCAACGCGCCCGTCACACAGCGTCGCAACTTCCTCGAGTTCGCCGACTTCTACAACGAGCTCTACCCCGGTCGCGGCGGCGTCGGTACAGAGCCGAACTGCATCGGCCCGATCGCCTACGCCGGCCAGGACGCGATCGCGACCGACATCGCCAACTTCAAGGCTGCCCTGGAAGGCCTAGATGTCGACGGCGTCGATTACGTCGAAGCGTTCCTGCCGGCGATCGCGCCCGGCACCTTTGGCCGCGGCCAGAACCGGTACTACAAGACGGAGGAGGAGTTCCTCTTCGCCGTCGGCGACGCGATGCGCGAGGAGTACAAGGCCGTGATCGACGCCGGCTTCGTCCTCCAGATCGACGACCCCGGCCTGCCTGACACCTGGGACACGATCATCCCGGAACCAACCGTCGCGGAGTACCGCAAGTTCGCCCAGGTGCGCATCGAAGCGCTGAACCACGGTCTGCGCGGCCTGCCGGAGGACCGCATCCGCTACCACATCTGCTGGGGCAGCTGGCACGGCCCCCACACGAACGACATCCCCCTCGAAGACATCGTCGACCTCGTGCTGATGGTCAACGCCGGCTGCTACTCGCTCGAAGCGGCGAACGCGCGCCACGAGCACGAATGGCGCGTCTGGCGCGACACCAGGCTGCCGGACGGAAAGCTGCTGATGCCCGGCGTCGTCAGCCACGCGACCAACGTCGTCGAGCACCCCCGCCTCGTCGCCGACCGGATCATCCGCTACGCCGAGATCGTCGGCCGCGAGAACGTTATCGCCGGCACGGACTGCGGCATGGGCGGTCGCATCCACCCCTCGCTCTGCTGGGCGAAGTTCAAGGCGCTCTCAGAAGGCGCCGCCCTCGCGACGCGGGAGCTCTGGCCCTAAGGCGCCAGCCTCGTCATAGACGGCTGACCGCCCGGTCTTCGCCGGTTACTGGTTACTGGTCACCCGTTACTGCTAAGGCACCAGCATCGATCGCGTCACCGGCGTCTGGCGGTCCATCCACTCCGCCTCTTCGAAGGCTTTGTTGATCTCCGCCAGCGGGAAGTGGTGCGAGACGATCTTCTCGAACGGCAGGCGGCCCTTGTTCTTGACCATCATGTCCATCATCACCGGCAGCAGGTGCGGCCGGTACATCGCCGAGCCCATGATCTTCTTGCCGAGCAGCATCGTCGACGTGTCGACCGTCGCCGTGCGCCCGCGCATGATGTTGCCGATCTCGACGAAGGTCCCGCCGGGCGTCAGGTAAGCCAGCCCCTCGTTCACCAGATCGGCGATGCCCACCAGCTCGAGGATGATGTCGGCGCCGCGGCCCTCGGTTATCTCCATGATCCGCTGACGCCGCATCTCAACCGTCGTGTACTCGTCGTCGATGTTGATCGTCTCGTCGGCGCCGAACTCGCGCGCCAGAGCGAGACGATGCTCTAGCCGGTCGAGGACGATGACGCGGTGGGCGCCCATGTCCTTCGCCATCGCGACGGCGTTCATCCCGAGCCCGCCGGAGCCCTGCACGACGACGAAGTCGCCCTCTTTGCAGCCGGCGCGCATCAGCCCCTCCGTCACCGTCCCCATGGCGCAGTTGACGAAGCCGAGGACGTTGTCGTCGAGCTCGTCCGGGACGCGGAAGACGGGCTGGTCCGCCTGGATGTAGTAATAGTCGCCATAGGTGCCGGTGAAGTAGGGGAACTCGCCGAACGGCTTGCCGAAGCGAAAGCCCTTCACGCACCAGTTGCGGTTGCCGGTGACGCACTGGTAGCAGCGCCCGCAGCCGGAGATCGAGGAGTATATGATCCGGTCGCCTTCTTTGATCGGCTTGCCCATGAAGTCCGTCGTCACGCCCTCGCCGAGCTTGTAGACGACGCCGGTGCCCTCGTGGCCCATCGTGGAGCGTATGTCCGGCGGCGTGCTCATCTCGCCGCGCCAGGTGTGGAGGTCGGAGCCGCAGACGCCCGCCTGCGTGATCTTGAGGACGATCGCGCCCGGCGCCGGGTCCGGCACGTCCACCTCTTCGATCTCGAACGGCTTGCGCGGCCCCCTGAAGACGACGATCCGGCCTTTCATGTTCTCCCTCCTCATCTCAAACGACGATTCGGGCTACAGCATAAGCTGCATCGTTACCACGTCCAGCCAGCGCCCACCAACCGTCTTTGCGAGCCATCGAAGAGGCGAAGCAATCTCACGAGGAAGTACGAGACGGCGCGTACGCGGCGGACGCTTCTACCGTCTACAACATCAGCTGCATCGTCACAACGTCGAGCCAGCGGTCGAACTTGTGCCCCAGCTCCATCTCACGCCCCGCCTCGACGAAGCCGCAGACGCGGTGCAGCTCGATGCTCGCGGCGTTGTCGCCGGAGATCTTGCCGAGCATCGTGTGAAAGCCGCCGGCCCGTCCTCGCGCCACCAGCGCCTGCAGCAGCGCCCGGCCGATGCCGCGACGCTGCACGTCGGGCCGGACGTAAACCGTGTCCTCGACCGTGAACCGGTAGCCCGGCCGCGGATGATAGCGCGACAAAGACCCCCAGCCCACCACGTCGTCGCCAACCGTGGCGACTACGACGCAATACGGCGGCCGGTGCGCCGCGAACCACGCCCGTTGCTCCGTCAGAGTCCGCGGCTCCGTATCCCACGTCGCGGTGCCGTTCATCACCTCGTAGTTGTAGATATCGAGGATCGCCGGTACGTCCGCCTCTGTGGCGTCGCGGATCGAGAGGTCTGCGTTCATTAGCCTTAGTTATACTCACTTCGTGGCCAGGGAGCAGCTTCCGGAGACGACCGCGGGCGAGCGCGCCGCGCAAGAGGCGAAGCTCCGCGTCGACGAGCTGCGCTCCGAGATCAACTACCACAACAACCGCTACCACGTCCTCGATAACCCCGAGATCAGCGACGCCGAGTTCGACGCCCTCATGCGCGAGCTGCTCGCCCTCGAAGAGGCGCACCCGGAGCTGATCACGCCCGATTCGCCGACCCAGCGCGTCGGCGGCGCGCCGGTCGAGTCGTTCGGCGTCGTCGAGCACCGCCTGCCGATGCTCAGCCTCGCCAACGCCTTTAACGAGGCGGAGATGCGCAACTGGTGGCGCCGCCTCACCAGCCTGGCGGAGCAGGACGCCATCGCCCTCGTCTGCGAGCCGAAGATCGACGGCCTCGCGATCGCCCTCGTCTACGAGAACGGCGCCTTCGTCCAGGGCGCGACCCGCGGCGACGGCCGTCGCGGCGAGAACATCACCCAGAACCTGCGTACCGTGCGCAGCATCCCGCTCTCGATCGCGAAGCCGGCGCCACCGCGCTTCGAGACCCGCGGCGAGGTGTTCATGACCAAGAAAGGCTTCGAGCGCCTGAACGAGGAGCGCGCCGCCCAGGGCCTGCCGCTGTTCGCCAGCCCGCGCAACTCCGCCGCCGGCTCCGTCCGCCAGCAGGACCCGACGATCACGGCGACTCGGCCGCTCGATATCTTCATCTACCAGCTCGGCTGGGCCGACGGAGACGTGCCCCCGAGCCACTTTGAGACGCTGCAGTGGCTCGGCGACCTCGGCTTCAAGGTCAACCCGCACGCCCAACGCTTCTCGGACTTCGAGGCTGTCCTCGAGCACATCGCTGGCTGGGAGCACAAGCGCGACGACCTCGACTACGAGATCGACGGCATCGTCGTCAAAGTTGACGACCTCGACCTGCAGCGGCGTCTCGGCTTCGTCGGGCGGGAGCCGCGCTGGGCGATCGCCTTCAAGTTCCCACCGATGCAGGCGACTACAAAGCTGCTGCGCATCGACGTCAATGTCGGCCGCACGGGCAGCCTCAACCCGTTCGCCGTGCTCGAACCCGTCGTCGTCGCCCACGCGACGGTTAAGCTCGCAACATTACATAACGAGGACGACATCCACCGCAAAGACATCCGCATCGGCGACACGGTCATCGTCCAGCGCGCCGGCGACGTGATCCCGCAGGTCGTCGGTCCCGTCGTCAGCCGGCGCAGCGGCAAAGAGAAGGTCTTCGAGATGCCGAAGACCTGCCCCGCCTGCGCCACGCCGATCGTCCGGCCGGAAGGGGAGGCGATGCGCTACTGCCCGAACCGCGCCTGCCCGGCCCAGATCTTCCGCCTCCTCACCCACTTCGCCAGCCGCGGCGCCATGGACATCGACGGCATGGGCGAGTCGCTCTGCGCCCAGCTGCTCGAAAGCGGCCTCGTCCACGACCTCGCCGGCGTCTACTCCCTGACGCAGGAGAAGCTGATTGACCTCGAGCGCATGGGCGAGAAGCGCGCCTCGAATCTGATCGCGGCGATCGAGGCGAGCAAGCAGCGACCGTTGCCGCGCCTCCTTTTCGGCCTCGGCATACGCCACGTCGGCGACGAGACGGCGGAACTCCTGGCGTCGCATTTCGGCAGCATCGACGCGCTCGAGAAAGCGACCCTGGACGAGCTCAACGAGGTGCCATCGATCGGCCCGAAGATCGCCGAGAGCGTCTACGCCTACTTCCACGACGAGGCGAACCTGGCGCTGATCGACAAGCTGAAGCGCGCCGGCGTGCGTCTGACGGCGGAGAGCGCGGCGGCGCGCGAGGGCCCGCTGCAGGGCCTCTCGTTTGTTGTTACGGGAAGTCTAGAGCGCTGGAGCCGCAACGAGGTCGAATCGCTACTCAAGCGCAACGGCGCCAGCATCAGCAGCAGCGTCTCGAAAAAGACCAGCTACGTAGTCGCAGGGGAGAACCCCGGCTCGAAGCTCGCGAAGGCGGAAGCGGCGTCTGTAACAGTGCTGGATGAAGCCGCGTTTATGAAGTTGTTGGCGGATAAAGGCGTTGACTAAGTCCGTGTTTGTTTCGGCGCGTCTTTGTGCTTCGATTAGCAACGAGGAAGCCTTGCAGATTCATCTACATGCTTTGACTGCGCCATCAACGTCGGCTATAATCGCGATGGTTAACGTACGGAAACAATCTAGTCTGAAGGCAAGGACTGCATGGCCTTCAACCCAATAAGCTCTTTCCTCGGTCTCTTCTCGCATGACGTGGGCATTGACCTCGGCACGGCCAACACGCTGGTGATGGTCAAGGGCCGCGGTATCGTCATCGATGAACCGAGCGTCGTCGCCATCGACCGCGTCACCAAGAAGGTGCTCGCGATCGGCGCCGAGGCGAAGCGCATGGTCGGCCGCACGCCGTCGAACATCGTCGCCGTTCGCCCCCTCAAAGACGGCGTCATTTCCGACTTCCACGTTACCGAGCGAATGCTGCATTACTTCATCCGCGCCGTGCACGAGCGCTACGGCTTCGGCATCCCGCGGCCCCGCGTCGTCATCGGCATCCC
>DATDPC010000196.1:0-4469 GCA_035292965.1 Dehalococcoidia bacterium
GAGGCTCGGTACGAGCCGCACCGGCACCTTCGCCGCCTGGCAGAAGGCGAGGATCTCCTGCAGGCCCGGCGATGGCTCCGGCGGCAGCGCGATCGCGACCAGGTCGATCGCGAGGTCCTTGATCACCACCGGGATGTTGTAGCGGCCACCGACGACGGCGATGCCGTGGACGCGCTTGCCGCGCAACGCCGCATCGTCATCGACGAAGCCGACGGCTCGATACGGCTGGTTGCGGTTGTGCTGCAGCTCCCAGGCAAGCAGCTGCCCCGTATCGCCGGCGCCGACGATCAGGACGCGCTGCTGTGGCGCCTCCGTGGCGCCGAAGCTGGCCGTGTTCCAGACCCGCGGAAACATGCGCGCGACGGCGTGGAACAGGAAGATGAACGCGGCGCTGATCACGTTTACGCTCAGCGGGATCGGCCGTTTCGGCAGGAGGACGTTTACGGTGAGCACGCCGGCGGTGACGATGCCGACGGCCAGGGCGAGCAGAACGGCGTCGCGGACGCTGCCGTAACGCCAGGCGGTGCGGTAAACGCCGAGCACCTGGTAGGCGAGGATGTAGGCACAGGCGATCAGCGGCCCCGCCCAGGCGAGCTGGCGCCACGATTCGCCGGGCACGGCGTCGGGACTGAAGCGCAGCCACAGTGCCAGCGCGTAGCTACCGATGACGATGCCGACGTCGAGCGCAAGAGAGAGGAAGACGCGGCCGGCTCGGACGATCGCGGGAGGCGCGCCGGGCGCTGGGTGGGTGGTTGTCATCGGGCGCCCTCGCGGCGGAGGACGACTCCGAATGTTTTCAGCATGATTTGCACGTCGCGCCAGAACGGGTGGCGGTCAACGTAGTCGAGATCGTAGGCCATCATTTCTGAGTAGGTCAAATCGGTTCGGCCGTTGATCTGGGCCAGTCCCGTGATCCCAGGCTTCACCCGATGCCGCCGGCGCCACTCCGGGCGGTACTGCGCCACCAGCTCCGGCTCGTCCGGGCGCGGCCCGACGATGCTCATTTCGCCGCGCAGGACGTTTATCAGGTTCGGCAGCTCGTCCAGGCTCGAGGCGCGCAGGAGCTTGCCGACGCGCGTCACGCGGCCGACGGGCCGGAAGACGAACGCATCCATGTCCTCGATCTGGGTCTGCACCGTCTCCTCGCCGGGCGCAGCCGGGCGCATCGAGCGGAACTTGAGGATCTCGAACGGCGCCTCGTCCTTGCCGAGGCGCTTCTGGCGGTAGAAGACGCCGCCGCGCGACTCGAGGACGATGGCCAGCGCCAGCAGCGCAAAGAGGGGGCTGAGGAGGATCAGCGCCCCGCCAGCGATGACGATGTCGAAGAGGCGGCGCAAGGCGGGCTGACGTTCCGGCGGTTCTTGAAGGACCGTCATGGTCTGTCTTTGCGAGCGAAGCGAAGCAATCTCACGAGGTTCCGCCGGCGATCCGCGAAGGCGTGCCGCGCCCCATCCTCCGCCACGCTCAGCGGCGGTTCTCTTCGACGACGCCCTGCACGGCGGCGATGACGCGGTCGACGTCCGCGTCCGTGAGGCGCGTGTACAACGGCAACGAGATCAGGCGGTCGTAAGTGTCCTCGACGACGGGGAAGTCGCCCTTCTTCCAACCGAAGCCTTCGCGGTAGTAGGCGTGGTAGTGGATCGGGATGAAGTGCAGCGAGGTGCCGATGCCGAGCTCGCGCAGCTTCGCGACGAAGGCGTCGCGGTCGATGCGCAGCGTTTCGAGGTTGAGGCGCACGGCGTAGAGGTGCCAGACATGGTCGACGTCGTCGCGTGCCGTGGGCGTCTCGATCTCCGGCATCGACGCGAGCGCGGCATCGTAGCGCGCGACGATCTCGCCGCGGCGCTGGTTGAAGCCGGGCAGGCGCTGCAGCTGGCCGCGGCCGAGGGCGGCTTGCACGTCGGTCATCGCGTAGTTGAAGCCGGGCATCGTCACCTCGTAGTGGGCGGAGCCGGCGGCGGTGTAGCGCTTCCAGGCGTCGGTGCTGAGGCCGTGCTTGCGCAGCATGCGCGCCTTCTCGGCGATCTCCGGGTTGTTTGTCGTGAGCATGCCGCCTTCGCCGGTGGTCATGTTCTTGATCGCGTAGAAGCTGAACGCCGTCGCGTCGCCGATCGAGCCGACGGGCCGGCCCTTGTAGGACGCGCCGGCGGCGTGGGCCGCGTCCTCGATCACGATCAGGTTGTGCGCCCGCGCGATCTCGACCAGCTCGTCCATGCGGCAGGGCTGGCCTGCGTAATGCACCGGCATGATCGCCCTCGTGCGCGAGGTGAGCTTCGCGGCGACGGACGCCGGGTCGATGTTCATGTCGTCGGCGCAGATGTCGGCGAGGACCGGCGTCGCGTCGGCGTGGACGATGACGTTCGCCGTCGCCGCGAACGTAAGCGGCGTCGTGATCACCTCGTCGCCGGGGCCGATGCCCGCCGCGAGCAGCGCGAGATGCAGCCCGGCGGTACAGGAGTTGAGCCCGACGGCGTGCTCGGCGCCCATCGCTTTCGCGAACTCGACCTCGAAGGCCTGTGACTTGGGCCCGAAGGTGAGCCAGCCGGAGCGCAGGGTATCAACAACCTCCGCGATCTCGTCGTCGCTCACGTCCGGTAGGGCGAAGGGGAGAAATTCGTTAGCCAAGGCTCTTTTGGGTGCGGTCAGACGTGGATCGCCGCGAGGTAGTGAGTCTGGACGAAGGGTATCACCTCGAGGGCGCTACAGGCGAGCCGCCCGCCGGGCAGGCGCACGAGGGCGCGGACGATCGGCGGCGCCAGCGTCGCCGCGCGAAACTCGATGCGCTTGCCGGGGAAGAGGCCCCGCAGCTCGGCGCGGCGCAGGGGGCGGGCGTCGCGGTTCATCGGGTTGGTCCAGAAGTCGTAGACGAGGACGAGGCCGCCGGGCTTCGTCACGCGCGCCATCTCGTCGCAGACGCGCCGCCGCGCTGCCGCGTCGAGCAGCGAGGACAGCAGCGTGAAGGCGAGGACGAGGTCGACGCTCGCGTCCGGGTAGTCGAGGCGCTGCGCGTCGCCTACATCGATGCGGGCGCGAGGCAGGCGCTCACGGGCGCTGTCGACGCGGTCGGGCAGCAGGTCGATGCCGTGCAGGCCGGCCTCGGCGGCGCCGTAACGCAGCAGGTCGCGCAGGACGGCGCCGTCGCCGCAGCCGGCGTCGAGGACGCTACGACCCGTAAGCGGCAGCAGGCGGTTGCGGCGCAGTAGGTCGAGGAGGGCGCGTTCGCGCTGCTGGTAGATGTAGAGGTTGGCGGGGGTCCAGTAGTCGTAGCGGGCGTCGAGGCCAAGCTCGGCGCGGCGGGCGTACGCGGCGCGGACGCGCTCCGTCTCTCCTGAGCCTGTCGAAGGATCGTCGTCGGCCTGCCCTGAGCCTGTCGAACGGGTCATCGTCTGCCGAACGGCCAGAGCAGGCGCAGCACCCCGGCGATCATGCCGGCGCCGGCGGCGACGTGGATGCAGGCGAAGGCCACCGGCAGCAGCGCCGCGTCGCGCCAGTGGCCCTTCGAGGCGATATTCAGGCTGGCGCCCAGGTTCGCGACGGCGTAGGCGCCTCCGACCGCCGCCGTCAGCCAGAAGAACCGCCCATCGACGACGACGCCGAGGACGGCGCTGCCGGCGAGCGTGATGACGAAGGCGCTGGGGATCAGATGGCGCGGGCGCAGGCGGCGCGGGTGGCGGCGCAGGACGTTGACCTTGGCGATGCCGTAGCCCCAGTACTGGCGCAGCAGCCCGCCGAAGTTCTCGCGCGCGAAGTAGACGCTGCGGATGCTCGGCGTCAGAAGGACGCGGCCGCCGGCGGAGCGCAGGCGGTAGTTGAACTCGTCGTCCTCACCGCGGTCGATGTCTTCGGCGAAGCCGCCGATGCGCTCGAAGACCTCGCGCCGGTACGCGGCGAAGGGGACGCTGTCGGTCCATTGCTCCGTCTGCGAGTGACGGAACGCCGCGTCGCCGACGCCGAAGGGCGACGACATCGCCAGCGCGATGGCGCGGCCGGCGGTGCCGTGACCGCGCGTCTCGATCGGCCCGCCGACGGCGTCGGCGCCGCTCTCACGCAGGGCGCGGACGTTGGCGCTGATGAAGTCGGGAGCGACGCGGGTGTGGCCGTCGACGCGGATGACGACGTGGCCGTGGATCAGCGTCAGGCCAAGGTTGAGGCCGGCGGCGGTAGTGCGCCCGGGGTTGGTCGCGACGAAGATCGTCAGCTCGAAGGTCTCAGCGGCGTGCTGCGCCTCGTGCTCCGTCAAATCGGTCGATTCGCCATCGAGGACGAAGACCTCGAAGCGGTCGCGCGGGTAGTCCTGCACCGCAAGCGCCGACAGGCAGCGTCCGATGAACCCCGCCTCGTTGCGCACCGGGATCAGCACGCTGACGATCGGCAGCTCGTCTTCGGGGAGCACGTATTCCTGCTCTAGCGTCTCGGACGTTGCCATCTGCTACGCCCTCGCCGCGACCTTGTGCTGCGCAAGCACGGTC
>DATDPC010000197.1:0-5397 GCA_035292965.1 Dehalococcoidia bacterium
GGTATCTGGAAGCTCACGCACCGATCTTAGCGCGCCGTGGCGGTAGGGGGCAGGCCGGAGTCGATTGGGGCTAGACGGTGCCGGTCGGCAGCAGCTCAGAGCGGCCGAGCAGGGCGTTGTACAGGTCGAGCACGGACGTAGCAACGTTCTCCCAGCGGTAGCGGCCGACGGCGTCACGCGCCGCCTCACCGAGGTTGCGGCGCAGCGGCTCGTTCTCAAGCAGCAGCTCGATGCGCTCTGCGAAGGGCTCCGGGCACAGCCATGGTATCAAGTAGCCCGTCTCACCGTCTCTCACCGTGCCCGTGAGGCCGCCGACGCGTGAGGCGACGACCGGCACGCCGGACGCCATCGCCTCAACGGCGACGAGGCCGAAGCTCTCGTAGTGCGACGGGACGACGCAGACGTCGGCGGCGTTGTAGTAGAGCGGCAGCGTCTCGTGATCGACAGCGCCGACGAAGGACACGCGCCCTTCGATGCCGCGCTCGCGGGCGAGGTCGCGCAGGCTCGCCACCTGCGACGTCGACGATTCGTCGCCGCCGACGATGAGGACGCTGCAATCGACGTCGCTCTCGAGCATCGCCGCGGCGTTGATCAAGATATCGACGCCCTTCAGAGGCTCGATGCGCCCGACGAAGAGGACGATGCGCTGCCCTTCGGCGAGGCCGAGGCTGGCGCGCGCGACGTCCTTGTCGGTCGGCTGGAAGCGCTCCATATCGACGCCGAGGGGGATGACGCTGATCTTGGCGTCGTCCGCGGCGTACAGCTGGCGCACGAGGCTGCGTTCCTGGTCAGTGGCGCAGACAACGCGGTCGGCGTCGGCGATGACGGCGGCTTCGGAGCTGATCCGCAGGTCGGTCTCGTTCTCGGACGGACTGGCGCGGTTCTTTACCTCGCCCAGCGTGTGGAACATCGCGATGTGGGGGATGCCCCACGCCTGCTTCAGGCGCATCCCGGCGAGGCCGGAGAGCCAGTAGTGGCTGTGGATCACGTCGTAGCGGACGCCGTCGCGGCGGGCGAAGTCGATCAACGCGTCGGAAAACGCGTCGACGTGCTCGTAGGTGCGCTCCGGCGATAGCGATCGCGCGGGGCCGGTGCGGAGGTGGACGGCTCGGACGCCGGGCGCGAGCTGGGTGACCTCCGGCGTGTCGTTGCTCGTCAGGCGGCTGAAGATATCGACGGCGCAGCCGCGCGCCGCGAGCTGATGCGCGAGCTCGAGGACGTAGACGTTGAGGCCGCCCGTCTTGTTGCCACCCGGCCGTGATAGCGGCGACGTGTGGGCGCTGATGACGGCGATGCGCAGAGGTGCTTCGTTCACGCCGGCCGCCTCACGCGCAGGCGCTTGATCTGCTGATCGCTCGCGCCGAGGTCATATTTATAGGGCTCGTTCCCGCGGAGGAAATCGAGCCCTTTCATGCCGTTTTCGATCGCCCACTGAATACACTGCGCCTTCGAGACGAGGCCGACGGATAGCCCGGAAAAGTACGGGTCGTAGCCGGAGTTGTAGAGGTAGAGGTGGCTGCCGGCGTCGAAGCAGAGGACGGCGGCGGCGGGCCGGGCGTTGATCCGCAGCATGAACAGGCGAATGACGCCTTCAGCGGCGAGCGCTGAGGCCATGCGCCGGAAGAAGACGGACATCTCTTCGGTCATGAAGTCGGTCTTGTCCTGGCGGCTGCGCGTGTGCAGGTCGAGGAAGTCGTCCATCGCCGCGGCGACGTCTGGCTGCGACGTGAGGATCTGGAGGTCGACGGCGGCGCCGCTGTCGTAGAGGCGGCGCATCTTGCGCTTCAGCTCGTGACGGTCCTTCTTGTCGAGGCTCGCGAGGTACTCATCGAACGTCGCGGGCAAGTCCATGCGTGGCGCGACGGCCTCGTCTTCGACCTCGACGGCGTAACCGGCGTCGCGCGCGAGCTTCGAAAGCGCTTCACAGGTCGGAGACGTCTCCATGAGGCCCCAAAGGTCGAGGTCGGTCCAGTCCTCCTGACAAAGACGCCCCCAGAGGTCGGCGTAGGCTTCGGCGCTGCGCTCGGGGTCGACCAGCACGTCCATGAAGTCGCAGATGTTGGCGTCGCCGATGAAGCTGACGCCGGTTTCGGTGCGCATCAGCGGCGCAATACCGATGACGCCGCCATCGCCGGCTCTGAGGAACATCGGCTCGCAATCGGAGCCGAACTCGGAGAGCCAGGCGCGGATCCAGGTGGGGTGGAGGAAGACGGGGCGCTCTTCGCGGCGGTTGAGGAGGGCCTCCATCGCCGGGTCGAGGTCACTGAGGCCGACACCGGCGGTAGCTCGCTGCAAAACAGACTCCTAGACGCGTCTCAACAGATTCAGGTACGCAGTAGATTTTACAGTTGGATGGAAGTGACGGTCAACGAAGCGCGGTCTAAACGTTAAGCGCTGCCTCGATCGCGTCGACGCGCGCGGCGACCTCGATCTGGCGCGGCACCAGCGTCGCGGCCGTGTCCTGGTCCTTGAGGCCGTTGCCGGTGATGATGCAGACGCAGCTGCTGCCCGCGAGCGGCATCTGCGTCGCCGCCTTGATCAGCCCCGCCACGGACGCCGCCGAGGCTGGCTCGCAGAAGATGCCTTCTTCCGCCGCCATGCGCCTGTAGGCTTCGAGGATCTCGGCGTCCGTGACGCTGTCGATCTTGCCGCCGGACTCGTCCCGCGCGGCGATGGCGCTTTGCCAGCTCGCCGGGTTGCCGATCCGGATCGCCGAGGCAATCGTCTGGGGGTCCTCGATGATCTGGTTCAGGACGATCGGCGCGGCGCCGGCGGCCTGATAGCCCATCATCTTCGGCAGGCGGCGCGAGCGGTTGTGGGTGACGTACTCGCGGAAGCCTTGCCAGTAGGCGGTGATGTTGCCGGCGTTGCCGACCGGGATGAAGACGTGGTCCGGAGCCTCACCCAGCGCGTCGACGATCTCGAACGCAGCCGTCTTCTGGCCCTCGATGCGATACGGGTTGACCGAGTTGACGAGCGCGACCGGGTGCGTCTGGCAATACTCGCGCGCGAGGCGTAGCGCGTCGTCGAAGTTGCCTTCGATCGCGACGATCTGGGCGCCGTAGGCGACTGTCTGCGCCAGCTTGCCGGGCGCGACGCGGCCCTTGGGTAGGAAGACGTAGCAATCGATGCCGCATTGGGCGGCGAAGGCGGCGGCCGAGGCGCTGGTGTTGCCGGTCGAGGCGCAGAGCACGGCGCTCGAACCCTGCTCGATCGCCTTGGCGACGGCGACGACCATGCCGCGGTCCTTGAAGGAGCCGGTGGGGTTGCACATCTCGAGCTTGAAATAGAGCTCGTTTAAGCCGAGCGACGGCCCGATGTGGCGCGAGCGCACGAGCGGCGTGCTGCCCTCGCCCAGATCGACGGACGGCGTATGCGGCGTCAGCGGCAGGAATTCGCCGTAGCGCGCCAGGACGCCGGCCTGGCTATTCCTCGGCAACGTTGAGGGCACGGCCGCGGATGTCCCGGATCTCTTTTTCGATGGCGACGATCTGGCGCTTGCGTATGTCCGCTTCGAGGTCGCGAAGGCCCTGCAGGTAGGCGGCGAGCTGCTCGCGGTCGACTACGAGGCGTTCACGCAGCTTGCGCATGTCGTCCTGGGTGGAGTTGGAGCGCGCCTCTGAGAGGGCGATGCGCTCGCTCTGATCGTTGAGGGCGTGGTCGACCAGCGCAAGCTCGGCGGTTATATCGTTGATCCGCTCGTTGTGGCGGGTACGCTCCGCCTGCACCAGCTCGAGGCGGTCGTCCATGCGCAGCAGGCGCACCGATTCCGCCTTCAGCCCCTCGACCTCGTTTTCGAGGCGCCGGAGCATTTCGAGGGAGGTGCTGGCGCGCTCGCGCAGGGTTTCGTCTTCGCGCTGGAGGGCGGAGACGGTGCCGGTGAGCAGCTTCATCTCCTGGTCGATGCGGCTCAGCGTCGTCGCCGAGCGCGATTGCAGCGTTCCCGAATCGGCGAGCTCGTTCTCCATTGATTCGAGGCGCATCGTCACCTGGGCGACGGCTTCGAGGGCGCGGCGGCTGTGCTCTTCGATGCCGCCGGTGCGCTCCTGCCACGTCTCGATCGCGTGCTCAACGTCGGCGAAGCGCCTGCTGGCGTCATTACGGTCCTGGCGGTCGCGCTCGGCATCGGCGGCGGCGTGGCGCTCGATCTCTTCGCGGCTCTGACGCAGCGAGTGGATGTCGTCCTGGGCGCGCACGAGCTGCTCGCGGACGGAATGGAGGTCGTCCTGGAGGTGCTCGATCGCCGCCGCCTGCGTCTCCATGATGTCGATGCGGCTACGCGCCTGGTGGGCGGCGTCGGCTGCATCTGTCGCGAGGGCGCGGCTCTGCTCGACGGCCTGCTGCACGACCGAGAGGCGGCTTTTCATCTCGCCGATCTCGGTGTGTACCCAGGCGGAGGTGTCGCCGGTCAAAGGGACTTCGCGCCTTGTTGTCATTGCTCTTCCACGCGAATGAAGTTGCCGATCTCCTGGACCTCTGGCAGCTTTCGGAGATTCGTCAGCGCTTCCTGCATCGATGCCTCGCGCGCCTCGTGCGTCATGATAACCAACTCCGCCGTCTGCGCGTCGAAGTAAGCCTCTTTCTGTATAACGCTGGAAATGCTGATCTGTGCCTTTCCGAGGCAGGAGGCGATCATCGCAAGCACGCCCGGCTGGTCGGCGACGGTGAGGCGGATGTAGTAGCGCGTCACCAGATCGCTCATCGGCACGATGCGTGAGGGCGCCTCTTCGGCGGCGTGCACCTCGCGGCGGCCGCCGATGATGCTCTGGGCCGCGTCCAGCACGTCGGCGATGACGGCGCTGGTCGTGGGGAAGGAGCCGGCGCCGGGGCCCTGGAAGTTGACACGACCAGTCAGGTCGCCTTCGACCTGCACGGCGTTGAGCACGCCATCGACCTTCGCGAGCGGCGCATCGGCGGGCAGCAGCGCCGGGTGGACGCGGGCCTGAATGCCAGCGTCCTCGCTGCGGGCGAGCGCGAGCAGCTTGATCGCGTAACCGAGCTCGGCGGCGTAGCGAAAGTCCTTCGCGGCGAGCTTGGTTATGCCCTCGCGGTAGATGTCGTTCGGCGAGACGGGCGTGCGAAAGGCGAGGCTGGCGAGGATTGCCAGCTTGTAGCGCGCGTCTTCACCTTCGATGTCGTTCGCGGGGTTGGCCTCGGCGTAGCCGAGCTCCTGGGCGCGCTTCAAGGCGTCGCCGAAGTCGGAGCCTTCTCGGCTCATCGCCGTGAGGATGTAGTTGGTCGTGCCGTTGATGATCGCCGTGAGCGCCGTGATCCGGTTGGCGAGGAGGTCTCGCTTCAGCGGTGCGATGATCGGGATGCCGCCGCCGACGGACGCCTCGTAGAGCAGGTCGACGCCGTGTTCGCGGGCGAGGGCGAGGAGGCGCGGGCCGTGCTTCG
>DATDPC010000198.1:0-5215 GCA_035292965.1 Dehalococcoidia bacterium
CTGCCACTCGAGCTCGAGGTGGCTGGAGACGAGGATCGGCGGGATGACCAGCGGCGGTCCGTCGCCCATCGCCCAGTAGGCTATGCCAACGCCATCACTAGTCGTGGCGTAATGGATATGAGATTCCATCGGCCAAGTTTACTCGAAGACGAAACGAACCCGGCTAGGTTGCCGCCGGCGCTGAGATCGCGTCGCGGATGAACGCCTTCGAGCGCTGGAAGGCGCGCCGCCCGCGCTCGATCGGCAGGCTGTCGATCATGTGCACCCCGCCGGGAATGACGGCGATGTCGCCGACGTTGCCCGCCGCGACCCAGCGCGAATGCATGAACAGCGAGTCGTCCAGCAGCGGGTCCAGCGTGCCGACGGTGAACAGCGCCCGCGGCAGGTGCGAGAGGTCGGCGTATAGCGGCGATACGTCCGGGTCGCGCAGCTGCTCCGGCGCCACGTACTGATCGGCGAACCACTTCATCGCCGGGCGGCTAAGGATCAGGTTGCGCTCGCCCCAGTTCAGAACGCTGGGGGTGCCGGCAGCGTCGTAGACGCCGCAGGAGAGGTAAGCGCCGGAGAACGGCGTCAGGCCGTGTTTGTCGCGCAGGCGCAGCAGCGTCACGACGGCGAGGTTGGCGCCGGCAGACTCACCGCCGATCACGAGGTCCTCCGTACCGAACTCGGCGCGAGCGTGCTTGACGAGCCACATCGCCGCTGCCTCGCAGTCGTCCGGGCCGGCCGGGTACGGGTTCTCCGGCGCGAGGCGGTACTCGACGCTGAGGACAGCGACGCTGCAGTCGTTCGAGAGCGATTCGAGGCGCTCGTCCTGGCCGTCGCTCGTGCCCAGCGTCCAGCCGCCGGCGTGGATGTGGAGGTAGACGCCGTTGACTTGCTTCGGGACGAAGCTGCGCAGCGTTAGCTCACCGGCCGGGCCGGCGATCTGGCGGACGATGGCGTTATCGGAGTAAACGGTGGGGCCACGCCAGCTGCCGCGTTCGCGGGCTGCGGCCCGGACCTCGTGCGCCTGCTGCGTGTGGATCGGCGGCGCAAGCGCCATCATCTCCTCGATCTGGCGGTTGAATTCTGCCGTCTCGGGGTCGATCGATTCGGGCCGGAAGAGCGATGGGTCAACGACCATGTAGACGCCTCCTGCTAGCGCCAGTCTCCGTAGCGGATCATCGAGCCGTGCGCCTGACGGTCGTCAATCTTCCGCTGGGCGTCCGACGCTTCGACGGGGCGGTGGTAGTCGACCCCCGTCTCGGCGGCGGAGAAGCCGGCGGTGCGCAGACGGACGAGGTCATCGTTGTCGTCGAGGTAGACGCGCTTGCGCAGGCGGCGGCCGCCGTTGTTGCGCAGCCAGGCGATCGACCACTTGAGCAGCGGCTCGCCAAGCTCCTTGGCGTGATCTGGACGCAGCGCGATCTGGTCGATCGTGCCCCAGCCGCCGTCCGCGCGGCCGAGAACCAGGAAACCGACCATCTCCCCGGCGGCGTCTGTGACGACGCGGAGCCAGCGGGCGTTCTCGTAGAGGCTGCTCAGGGCCGCGTCGTCCAGCTTCGGTTCGCCCGAGACCTCGGCCTCGATCGCGGCGATGGCGTCTCGGTCTTTCTCCCCGGCTTCGCGCACGACGAAGCGATCGGCGACGGCGACGCCGGGCTCCGGCTGCTCCGGCACGGCGACCCAGTCCATCTCCACCCACTGGCGCCCCTCCTCGAGGGCGAGGAGCCAGAATATCTTCTCGGCGGTGTCACGGTTGGGGCGGTCGCGGAAGGAGAGGAGAACGCCGCGCGGCGCTTCCTGTTTGTTCGAGGCGTTGGTGCAGGCCTCGAACACCTCGGCGAAGTGATCGCGGAACTGCGGCACGTCCGGGAAACCGTAGTGCACCTCGAGATAGCCGCGGTGCGGCCGTCCGACGACGGCGGCGTCGCCCTGGCGGCTGACCAGCTCGGGACGCTTCGACTGGATAGCTTCGAACTGCGCTTCTGTCAGCGTGTAGCTCTTCACAGGGCTCTTGAGCAGCCGCTGGTGGAGGCTGGCGTTGGCAAGCGGATCGAGTCTGCGGAACTGAACCATATGTGTCGTATCTCCTCGCCTGCCTTATGGCAGGTAGATGCAGGTTACTCCGGCCAGTCGCCGGCGTAAACGAAGGCGGCGGGGCCCGTGAGGAAGACGCTGCCCTCGCCCGGCCAGCGCAGGCGCAGGACGCCGCCCGGTTCCTTCACCGCGACGTCGTCGCCGACGAGGCCCTTGAGACGGGCCGAAACCATGATCGCGCTGGCGCCGGTGCCGCAGGCCTGCGTCTCGCCGACGCCGCGCTCCCACGTCCGCGACTCGATGTGGCCACGATCGATCACCCGAGCGACCTCGAAGTTGACGCGCGCCGGGAACAGCGCGTGATGCTCGACCTTCGGGCCGACTTCGCGCAGAGGGAAGTCGGCGACGGGCGCATCGACGAAGTGGACGGCGTGGGGGTTGCCCATCGAAACGCAGGCAACGGCGAACGACTTGCCGTCGACCGGCACCTGCAGATCGAGCACGGGCGGCTTCGCTTCGACGGCGACGGGTATCTCGCGCGGCTCAAAGCGCGGCAGGCCCATATCTACGGTCGCGCCGGTAACCTCCCCACCGCTGCGCTCGAGGCGAACGATGATCTGCCCCGCGCCGGTATCGACGTTAAGGTCGTCGCCGGCCGGCTTGGCGATGCCGTTATCGACGACGAACTTGGCGAAGCAGCGGACGCCGTTGCCGCTCATCTCCGCCTCGGAGCCGTCGGCGTTGAACAGGCGCATCGCCACGTCGGCAGTCTGAGACGGCAGGCTGATGATCAGGCCGTCGGCGCCGGCGCCGAAGTTGCGCTCGCACATGGCAATCGCCAGCGCCCGCCAGTCGCGATCGCCGGCCGTTACGCCATCGACGAGGAGGAAGTCGTTGCCTGCGCCGTGGTACTTCGCGAACTTCACGCTCTGCTCCCTTGCTCCGCCAGAACGAGGTCTATATTAAGATGCGCGGATGCCGTCAGCGGCGCTGAAACCGAAGGCTTCGATCAGCGAATCGAGCTGGCGGCGCGCCGCCGCTTCGTCATCTTTGACCGGCGCGGATATCGAAGCAAGAGCGCAAAGCGAGCTAGGTACTGGCTCCTAGGACGTGCGAGAGCGCCCGTATCGTCGCGAGACGTATCGTCTTCTTCTTCGTCTTCCATTTCTTGAAGTTCTTCTCGATTCAGGAATGAGTGCCGGCCTGATTTTGTGGTACGCTCCGCTGAGCCAATTATCAAAGCTGGACGATAGCTCGCTGAGGTAGGCCCGTCACTAGCTTTGGAGGAAGAGTCTCAAATGTATGTAGGCGTTATTCATCACATTCACGACCCAGAAGGCTTCGAGAAGGCTGAGGCCGATGCTCTGGCCCAAGGACTGCCCAGTGGGTTCACCCTGCCGATTCATGCGGCAACCCCCGACCACACTACGGGTATCTGTATCTGGCAGGGAGAGTCGGTCGAGAAGGTCTCCGGACTCGTTGAGCAGGTGGTAGGTCCCTACAGTACGAACGAGTACTTTGAGATGCATGTGGATGGCTTGCCGGCGTGAGGAAGCTTTCCGCGTAGAGATTGACCCCGTCGCACCCCGTCCTCGAGCTGAAAGGCTCGTGTGGGTTCGACCCCACCTCCGGCACCAATTTTGATTCTACGGGCGAAGAAGAGGGCCTCTCGACCCTCCCTTGTGGTGGCTCTGGCTCGCGCTACGTCTTCGCCGCGTCAAGCTCCTTGGCGACTCGCTTCGCGACGCTCGTGAGCTCCTTAGCCGTCCACTGGTAGCCAGTACCCTCTTTGACACGATAGAGCGGCGACTCGTCTTTAGCGGCAATCTTGCGAAGGGTTACGCGTACCGTCCGCGAGTCCTGGTTGAGTAGTGCGGCCAAGTCGCTCGTGCTCTTGAACGTCGGCGCCGGCGCCGACGTTGCGCTCGCACATGGCGATCGCCAGCGCCGCCCAGTCGTGATCGCCCGCCGTTACGCCATCGACGAGGAGGAAGTCGTTGCCTGCGCCGTGGTACTTCGCGAACTTCACGCTTTGCTCCCCTGTTCCGCCAGAACGAGGTCTATATAGGATGCGCGGATGCCGTCAGCGGCGCTGAAACCGAAGGCTTCGATCAGCGAATCGAGCTGGCGGCGCGCCGCCGCTTCGTCATCTTTGACCGGCGCCTCGAACTCGAGGAAGTCGCCGAGCAGATCGACATTATCGAGATGGATCCGAGTAGTGTCCAGGAGCAGGAGCGTCCGGCGCTTGCGCACGACGCCGGCGACGCCAAAGGCGCGCGTCAGCATGTCGCGCAGCGCCGCCGCGTCCGCGACGGCCACCGTCTCGTAATCGCTCGGTCGCTGCGGCGCCAATTCGTCGCGCTCGTAGTAGACGAAGCTCGGCGTGCACACCGTCGCCGGCGGTCTCGCGCAGCTTGAGGCGGCCGCGAGGGACGTTGAAATACGTATCGGTCTGGCGCAGATCGCCCCACAGATCGGCGCCGAGGCGGCGGGCGGTCGCCTGCGCTGCCCTGGCGTCGCTCAGCCGCGCTTTGAACTCGAGGTTACGCACACCGCCATTATCAGCGACGCGGCGGCGTTACGGCGTTTCGAGCCAGGCGCGCACGGCTTCGACGCAGCGTTTGGGTGCGTCCTGCCCGGCTTCGAGCCAGCGGATGCGCGCGTCCGTGTCCTTGAACCAGGCGTTCTGGCGGCGCACGAGGCGGTGGTTGGCGTTCTTCATTCGCCGCACCGCCTCGTCCAGGTCGTACTCGCCGTCGAGGTAGGCGCTGACCTCTTTGTAGCCGACGCCGCTGCGGACGGCGAACGCCTCGCCGTAGCCATCGTCACGCAGGCGTCGTACCTCATCGACGAAGCCGGCGGCGAACATCGCCTCCGTGCGCGCGTCGAGGCGGGCGTACAGCTCCTCGCGCGGCAGGCGGAGGCCGAGGACGAGAACGTCTGCGCCGACGGGACGGCGCGCCTGACAGGCGGCGAGCGTCTTGCCGGTGCGCATGACGACCTCGAGCGCGCGCACGAGGCGTCGCGGGTTGTTCGGGTCGAGGCGCCCCGCGGCGTCCGGGTCGAGCGCGGCGAGACGGGCGTGCAGCTCCGCGGCGTCGAGGGCGTCTAGCTCGGCGCGCAGGGCGGCGTCGGGCGGCACGCGCGGCGGCTGCCAGCCTTCGAGGACGGCCCAGACGTACTGGCCGCTGCC
>DATDPC010000199.1:0-8900 GCA_035292965.1 Dehalococcoidia bacterium
CTCGCCCTCGATCGGCACGCCCGAGCGAATCAGGTCGCTTACGTCGCGGTAGACGGTGCGTTCTGAGACCTCCAGCGCCTCAGCCATGGCGGACGCGGTTGTCAGCTTATGGCTGCGGATGAACTGGATGATCTGGAAGAGGCGGTCTGCGCGGCGCATGCGTCGGATCTAGCCTCCGGGCTTGAACTCCATGAGCTGGCAGTAGTTGCCGTCCGGGTCGAGGAAGGTGGAGATGACGCCGCCCCAGTACTCGCGGCCGCCCTTGCGGATGAACTGGACGCCCTGGGTTTCGAGGCGGGCCTGCTCGGCGGCGAGGTCATCGACCATGAAGTTGATCAGGGCTCGCTGTGGCTCTTTGGCGCGGCCCTTCGTCTCGCTGTGGCCGTCGATGATCAAGGTGGCGCCGTTGATGTTGAAGGCGTGGCTACCGACCTGCGCGTTCGGTTCGAGCTGGACGACGTCGCGGTAGAAGGCGCCGAGGGCCTCCGGGTCTTCGCTGGTGATGTTGAGGATGAGTTGGTTTACTTTCATCGCTTCTCCTTTCGTGTTGTCAGGATAGACCGGGGTTGCTGACACCGTTCTGTCAGGAGGAAGAAGCTATTCTAGAAGACTCCTGACAGCGTGATGTCAGGAGGGAGGGCGAAGGTAGTCGGTTGGGTGCGCAGTTAACATTACAGTCCGGCCGACCTGCTACGATATTTTGCGGTGGCGGCAGGGAGCAGGGCGTGACCAACACAGCGACCGAGGCTAACGGCCTCGACCAGGTCGTACTGGGCAACCCGAGCTATGTTTGGCGCTTCGGTCAGGAGCGCCGTCTCGAGATGATCCGGCGGTTCGTACCGCTGGAGGGCGCGCGCGTCCTCGACATCGGCTGCGGTCTTGGGACCTATGTGCGGCGCTTCAGCGACTTCACGCGCGATGTCTACGGCATCGACATCGACCGCGGGCGCGTCGTCGAAGGGGCGCGCAACGGCGTCAGCGGCCTGCTCGTCAGCGTCAGCGAGACGATGCCGTTCGCGGACAACGCCTTCGACGGTGTCCTGCTGAACGAGGTGATCGAGCACGTCACGAGCGACCGGGAGACGCTGCGAGAGGCGCTGCGCGTGACGAAGCCCGGCGGCCGCGTCGTTATCTTCGCGCCGAACCGCTTCTATCCGTTCGAGACGCACGGCGTCTACGTGGGCAAGAAGTACGTCTTTGGCAACATCCCGCTCGTCGGTTATCTGCCGGACGCGTTGCGCGACCGCTTCGTGCCGCACGCCCGCGCCTACACGAAGGCGGGGCTGGAGAAGCTGACGGCGGGCCTGCCGGCGAAGTGGGTGCACTGGGGCGTGATCTACGCTGGCTGGGACAACGTCGTCGCGCGCTGGCCGCGGGTCGGAAACGCCCTACGCGACGTAACGTACACTTTAGAGCGAACCTGGTTGCAGAGACTGGGGCTCTCCCATTTGCTGGTACTCGAGAAGGTAGAAACGACCTAGGACAGCGCAAGGCATAGACCCCGAGCTATGCCCGCATGCGTATGTCCGCCAGGAGACCATGGCTAAGAACGGCAAGAACGGCAACGGCAACAGCAGCGCCGCGTTTCGCAGGCGCTCGCGGCGGCATCGCGCGGGGCGGCCGAACGGCAGCCACGTTGGCGGCAAGAAGACATCGTTCCTGATCAAGGCGGCGGCGAGCATCGCCGTGCTCGGGATCATCGGCTTCGTCGTCGTTATGGGCGCGATCGTCATCGTTTACCGCAGCTACGCCGACGACCTGGTGGCGCCGGACGAGCTGGCGATCAACCGCCCGTCCTACGGCGCGAAGATCCTCGACCGCAACGGCAAACTGCTCTACGAGTACGTCGACGACCAGTCGGGCCTGCGACGCCCGGTCAAGATCGAGACGGTGTCGCCTGCCTTCCTCGCCGCGACGATCGCAACTGAAGACGATAGCTTCTTCTCCAACCCAGGTCTCAATCTCAAGGGGCTGGCGCGCGCGGCGGTTGAGAATAGTCCTCTAGGCGGCTCAGTTTTCGAAGGGTCTGGCGGCAGCTCGATCACTCAACAGCTGGTGAAGAACGTTTACATTCCGGCGGAGGACCGGCAGGAGCGCTGGAGCTCGGTTGGGGTTAGCCGGAAGCTGAAGGAAACAATCTACGCGCTGGAGCTGACGCAGCGCTACGACAAAGAGCAGATCCTTGAGTGGTACATCAACCAGATCAGCTATGGCGGCGTCTACAACGGCGTTGAGGCGGCGAGCGAGGGCTACTTCGGCAAGCCGGCGTCTGAGCTGACGATCGCCGAGGCGGCGCTGCTCGCGGGCATCCCGCAATCGCCGGCGGCATACGACCCGGTGAACCACCCCGAAGACGCCTTCGCGCGGCGCAATCAGATCCTCGACATCCTCGAGAAGAAGGGCCGTGTCCAGATCGGCGAGGACACTTACTACAACGTCGACCCGGCGGAGATCGCCGCGGCGCGCGAGCTGCCTGTCGAGATCGCCGTGAAGCGCTTCCCGATCGAGGCGCCGCACTTCGTCCTGCAGTACCTGCAGCCGCAGCTGGAGGCGCTGTTCACGAAGGACGCGCTCTACCGCGACGGGCTCATCGTGACGACGACGCTCGACCTCGACCTGCAGCACGAGTCGCTGGCGATCATGGAGCGCTGGATCCAGGAGTTCGAGGGCATCTCGAACAGCAAGAACGGCTCGCTCATGGTGATGGACCCGAAGACGGGCGAGATCCTGGTGATGATCGGCAGCCGCGACTACTTCAACGACGCGATCGAGGGCAAGAACAACAACGCGACGGCGTGTAACTCGCCGGGGTCGTCGTTCAAGCCGTTCGCGTACGTGACGGCGTTCAAGGAGCTGGGCTGGGGCCCGGGCACCGTCATCCTCGACACGAAGGTCGAGTTCAAGGACAACAACGGCAAGATTTTCGAGCCGTCCAACCCGAGCCACGACTACTCCGGCCCGGTGACGATCCGCTTTGCGCTGGGTAACTCGCTGAACATCCCGGCGGACAAAGCCGCTGCTGCCGTCGGGCCGGACAAGATCGTGCAGCAGGCGAAGAAGATGGGCTTCCTCAAGACATTCCGGCTGGCGGACGGCGAAGACGGCTGCTCCGCCGGCGGCTACGGCCCGGCGATCGCGACCGGTGGTATCGGCGTGACGCTGGAGGACATGATGATCGGCTACAGCGTCTTCTCGCAGGAGGGCGTCATGGTTGGCCAGGAGCCGATCCTGCCGCACCGCGCGAACGAGCGTAAGGTCGACCCGGTCTCGATCCTCAAGGTGACGGACAACCAGGGCGTGACGCGCTGGGACATCGAGAAGCACCGCAAGAACGAGCGCGTGATCGAGCCGGAGTACCCATATCTAATCTGGAACGTGCTCAGTGACGCGAGCGCCCAGTGCAAGACGTTCGGTTGCGGCGGCATATCGATCCCGGGCTACAGGGCCGGCACGAAGACCGGTACGAGCGAGCCGTTCGACCCGCAGGGGCCGAACGCCGGCAAGATCGGCGAGACGTGGGCCTTCGGGTATACGCCAGACCTCGTCGTCGGCATCTGGGCCGGTAACTCTGATAACTCGCCGATCGTGAACATCTACAGCACATCGATCTCGTTCCGGACGATGCGTGACGTCTTCAAGGCGGCGGCGCCGCGGGCGTCGGAGCTGGCGAGACCGGCAGGCGTTGTCGACGGGACGATCTGCGTTCCCTCGGGTATGAAGCCGACACCGCTGTGCGGCAAGCAGACGACGGACCTCTTCGTCAAAGACAAGCTGCCAAAGGACGACGACACCTGGTGGCAGAACGTGCGTATCGATATTCGCAACAACCTGCTCGCCGGGCCGAGCACGCCCAGCCAGTACGTGGACCAGAAGGTGATGCTCGTCTTCCCGCCTGACCTGCTGAAGTCGGAAGAGGACAAGAAGCAGGCGCAGGAGTGGGCCGAAGCGCTGGGCGTGGCGCTGGCGCCGACAGAGGTGAGCAACGGTGGCGGCGTGCTGCCGGGGGGCGGCGGCACGACGAATAGCGGCGACGCAACCGTCTCGATCTTCTCGCCGACGGCGGGCGCGAAGCTCACAGGCATGGTGCAGGTGATCGGCCGGGCGGACTCGAAGGACTTCTCGTCCTACAAGCTCGAGTACGCGGCTTCGGGCTCCGACTCGTGGACGGTGATCGCGGAGCGCAACTCCCGGATCAACTCGGGCGGGCTGGGGACGTGGAACGTCGATGGCGTGCCGAACGGCATTTACGTGCTGCGGCTCACGGTCAAGGACGCGAAGAAGGGCGATATCGTCGCCAGCGTCGTCGTCCAGGTCGGCCTGACGACGCCGGGCCCGACGCCGACGCCACCTCTACAGCCTTAGGGCGCCTCGCTCAGGGCCTTGTCGAGGCCGGCGACGCTGGTCACGCCGCCGATGCGGTTGAGGAAGACGCGCAGCGTCGGGCTGCGACGGCGCAGCTCGTCCACCTTCGGACCGATCGGGTTGGTGGCGCCGGGGCTGCCCGCCTCACCGGCGTAGAGGTTCGTGAAGGCGAAGTAGGCCTGGTTGATCTTGCGGAAGCGGTAGTCCTTCTCGGCGAACTCCTGCCGTCGTTGCTCCATCAGCGCCTCCGCTTCGTCCAGCTTGTGCTGCGCCAGCAGGGCATCGACCTCGCCGCGCAGCTTGCGTAGCTCAGCGCCGATGTCGATTGAAGGCGGCTGCGGCGTCGAGGGCGCTGGTGACGCGGCGGCGGGCGGCGACGAGGGCTGCGTAATCGCCGGCGCGGGCCAGCGCTTCAGCAGATCGCGCGCCAGCTCCTGCCCCGCGAGCTCGGCGACGGTCTCGTTGATCGAGCGGACGTCGTAGTTCTTCGCGTAGTGGAGGCCGAGCGGCCGGAAGAAGAGGTAGTTGTGCAGCCACTCGTGGGCGATGGTTGCGAGGGCTGACTGGTAGTCGCCGTCGTAGGCGATGATCGTCGGGTAGGCGCTGAGGCCGCCGAGCGTGAAGGCGAGGGCGGAGACGTTGTCCTGCTGTTGCTTCTGCGCCTCGATCGCCTCTACTTCCTCGAGGCTGAGGTCTTCGCGCAGGAGCTCTGTGTCCGTCAGCTTGATCTCGTCACGGGGGGAGATCGCGAGGTTGCGGGGCGGGTTTGTGAACTCGAAATCGACGGGGGGCCAGACGGCGTGGAAGAGGCCGAAGTCGCGCGTGATGCCCTCGTCCTCCAGCGTCCTCGTCAGGCGGCTCTCGATCGTGGCCTCGACGCGGTTTTCGAGGCGGTCGCGCTCTTCGCGCCGGGCGGCGAGGCCGGCCTCGCGCGAAGGGTCTTGTGGCTCGCCGCGCTGGAGGGCGTCGCTCTGCTGGCGCTCGAGGGTGTCGATCTCACGGACGAGGGAGAAGAAGCGGGCGATGTCGGCGTCTTGCTCCGCCTCGCTGCGGCCGCCGCGAAACAGATCGCCGAAGGCGTAGAGCCACTTCGAGGCGACGTTGCGCGCTTCCCAGGCGGCGACGTTGTACTGATTCGGGCCCGTCTGCAGCAGCGGCACGACGGCGAGGGACGCGACGAAGGCGGCGACGGCGAGGACGAGGCCAAGTACGAGGGCGGCAAAGCGCCGCCGCGGCCAGTCTGTCCGGGAGGCGCGCGCGATTGCCATCGATCCCAACGTATAGGGGTCGAACCTGCGACGGCAAGCGGGACGAAGAACCTCTCCCCACGCTTCTGACGGCGGAACCTGATCGAACGACGCCCCTCTCCGTCCACGGAGAGGGGACAGGTCATAGGATCCGTCGGACGGTTACCGCCAACACCTCGGCGGCCACGCACCTCACGCGCGGGGACAAAAACGCGCGGGGACAAAAAGACGGCTGGTATACTTCGGGGGCGATGGCGGAGAGGCTGGCGGCTTCCGGGTTCGCCTCGGGGGCAAGCGCCGCATACGCCTCCGGGGACCACGCTGGTATCGGCGTGAGGCTCCTCGCTTACGCGCTCGACAGCATCGTTATGGTCGCCTTCGCGGGCGTCTTCGCGACGTTGGCGTTTCTAGCGATTCTCCTGAGCACCGATTCCGGCTACTCCAGCCCGAGCGACGGCTCGATCTGGGTCGCCGAGGCGTTCCTGATCGCGACGATCCCGGCGTGGCTGGCGCTCAATGTCTGGCTCGGGATCAAGCGCGGCCAGACGGTCGGCCAGTACGTCGTCGGGCTGCGCGTCGTGACGGAGGAAGGGGAGGCGCCGGCACCGAAGCGCTGGCTGCTCTACTGGCTGGCGCTGCATCCGCTGCTGTTCCACCCGGTGTTCGCAGGCTTCTGGGCGCTGTTCGCCTACCTGGGCGTAACGATCGCCGAGAACACCGCCGTCGCCGTTTTCGCGGGGGCGATGACGGGGCTTTGCCTTGTCGCGCCGCTGTTCGGGCTCGGCTTTGCGCTGAGCGACCCGCAGCGCCGCGCGATCCATGACCGTCTCGCGGGCGCCAGGGTCGTCCGGCTCGACTAACGTGCGGGGCGGCTTACCAACCCTACTCGTCTCCGTTTTCACCGCAATCGCCCTGTTTGCGCTCGCCGGTTACCAGGTGACGAGCGAGACGGCGGGCTCGCGGCTGCTCGGGCGGCTGGCGGCGTCGCTGGTCGAGCTCGACCGCTGGGTACCGGCGCATCGCGAGGACATCGAGCTGCTGGCGCGCGACAAGCAGCAGGGGTTCGTCAGCCTGAACGACCTGCCCGTCGAGGTGGAGTTGCCGGCGTTCGTCGCCGTCGACACGGACGACGCGACGCTCTCGGACGCGATCACGCGGATCATGGGCGACCGTCTCTACAACGAGGGCACGGCCGCCTTCCGCGACGCGCAGGGCGAGAGCCGCAGCCTCAGCGCGGCGGAGCCGGTGCGCTGGGCGACGGGTCTGCTGAACAAGGGCATGCACGGCTTCTGGACGGCGGTTCTGGTGCTGTCGCTGCTGGTGCTGCTGGGGCTTTGCGCCTCCGCGCTGATGGGCGGCCACGTGCCGCTGGTGGCGCTTGGCGCCGGTGCGGCGCTTTCGGCGGTGTGCTCCGCGGCGGCGTGGATCGCGGCGCAGGTTGTCAGCGGCGTCTTCGAGAGCGCCGTCGACAAGGAGATCATGCTGATTGTGCGCGACGGCGCCTTCATCGGCCTGCGTGACAGCCTGGCGATCTGCGCCGTCGTCGGGGCGCTGATCTTCCTACTGACGCTCTCGAAGCGCGACGAGGCGTCGGAGTCGTGGCCGGACGCGCCGCCGTCCGACCAGGCGCCGTTCTCGATGTGAGAAGAACGCTCGCCGGCTGGGTGCGCGCCGCCCACGCCTTCCCGCTGGCGATGGTGATGGCGCTGACGGCGCTCGTCGGCCTCGCGTCGGCGGTGGACGACTTCGACGGCGTGCGCTTCGGGCTGATGCTGCTCGGCATGCTGGCGGCGCAGCTCGCGATAGGCTGGACGAACGACTACCTCGACCGCGACTCCGACGCGAGGCACCAGCCGTGGAAGCCGGTACCGTCCGGCACGGTCGATCCACGGCTGCTGCCGTGGGCGTCGGCGGTCGCGATCCTCGTCGCTGTCGCCGACGGCGTGGCGCTGGGGCCGAAGCCGCTGGCGCTGCTGATCGCGGGGCTGGGCGCTGGTCTGGCGTACAACCTCGGCTTCAAGGCCTCGCGATTCAGCTTCGTGCCGTTTGTCGTCGCGTTCGCGGCGCTGCCGCTGTACGTCTGGACGGCGCTGGACGTGTTCCGCGACGAGTTCTTGTGGCTCTACTTTGTCGCCTGGCCGCTGGCGCTGGCGGTGCACGTCGCGAACGTGCTGCCGGACCGCGAGGGCGACGAGGCAGCGGGGCGCCTGACGATTGCCGTGCTGCTGGGCGAGTGGTGGTCGGGCAGCGCGATCGCAGCAGGTCTCGTGCTGCCGATGCTGTTCGCGGCGATCTCCGTCTTCTGGCTCGACTACGACAGGAGCTACCTGGCGGCGCGGTCGGCGTATCTGCTCGTCGGGATGGCGGCGGTGTACATATTCACGCGGCGTCGCTCGCGGGACGACCTCGTCTGGGTGTTTCGGCTCGTCTGTCTGGCGGGCGTTATCTTCGTGACGGGCTGGCTCGTCGCGGTGTGACGTAGAATCGGGGCGATATGGAAATAGGCATCGGACTCGACCATACGCTGGGCCTCGGCTACGAGGAGCAGGCTACCGTCTCGGCGGAGGCGGCACGCCTGGGCTACAAGCAAATCTGGACGCCGGAGGTCGGCGCGGACGATTCGTTTCTGACCTGCGTCTTGCGCTGGCAGGCGACGCTGGCGGCGGCGCCCGGCGGGCTGACGACCGGCATCGGCGTCTCGCCCGTCGGTCTGCGCACGCCGATGGGGCTGGCGATCAGCGCCGGCAGCGTCAGCAAGCTGACGGGTGGGCGTTTCGTCCTCGGCGTCGGCAGCGGGCAGGCGACGACGCCGCGCTACCGGCAGACGTGGGGGCTGCGCGGCACGTCCGTGCTCGGCCTGATGCGCGACTACCTCGTGACGCTGAAGGGGCTGCTCGCCGGCGAGACGGTGGAGTATGAGGGGCCTTCGATCTCGCTGCACGGCGCGCGACTGGGGATCGACCCGCCGCAGCGCACGCCGGTCTACCTCGGCGCGCTGGGACCGGAGATGCTGCGACTCGGCGGCGAGCTGGCGGACGGCGTGTCGCTGAACTGGTGCTCGGCAGAGCATGTGGCGTGGAGCCGCGAACGCGTCGCGGAGGGTGCGGCGAAGACGGCGCGCGACGCGTCGACGATCAACGTCGCCGAGTACATCCGCGTCTGTGTCGATGACGACGTCGACCGGGCGCGACGGGCGTACACGCGCAACCTGATGGGCTACGCGCTGGGCTTCGGGCCGCCGGCGCCGAAGGGGACGAAGCCGCAGGGCTACCGTGCCCACTTCGAGCGCAT
>DATDPC010000200.1:0-4243 GCA_035292965.1 Dehalococcoidia bacterium
CCTGTGGCCGTCCCTGGCCTGCCTCGCTTCACAGGCGGCGCCGTGGGCTACCTGGCCTACGAAGTCGTGCGCTACTTCGAGCCGCGGGTGCCGCAGGGCGAGCGGGACGTCCTGGGAATGCCCGAGGCCGTCTTCCTCTTCACCGACACCCTTTTGGTCTTCGACCACCTGCAGCACCGCATCAAGGTCGTCAGCCATTTTCGCCTTGACGGCGACATCGAGGCGTCCTACCGGCAGGCGGCCTGGCGCATCGAGGAGCTGGTCGGGCGCCTCGAAAAGCCGCTGGCGAAGCTGCCGTATCGGGCGCCCGAGACGGTGGTCGAAAAGCAGACCGTCACGTCGAACATGACGCGCGAAGAGCACCGCGCCGCGATCCTCAAGGCGCAGGAGTACATCGTCGCCGGCGACATCATCCAGGTGGTGATCTCGCAGCGCTTCCAGCGGCCGACGAGCGCCCACCCGTTCGACGTTTATCGCGCCCTGCGAACGATCAACCCCTCGCCCTACATGTACTACCTCGACCTCGGCGAGGCGCAGCTCGTTGGCACTTCGCCGGAGATGCTCGTCCGCGTCGACGAGGGACGGATCGACTACCACCCGATCGCCGGCACGCGGCGTCGCGGCGCCGACGCCGCCGAGGACGCTGCGCTCGAGGCCGACCTGCGTCAGGACGAGAAGGAGCGCGCCGAGCACGTCATGCTCCTCGACCTCGGCCGCAACGACGTCGGGCGCGTCAGCGAGCCCGGCTCCGTGCAGGTGCCGCAGGTGATGGACGTGGAGCGCTACTCCCACGTCATGCACCTCGTCTCGCACGTGACGGGGCGGCTGCGGGCCGGCATGTCGTCCTACGACGCGTTGCGGGCCTGCTTCCCGGCAGGCACCGTCTCCGGCGCGCCGAAGATCCGGGCGATGGAGATCATCGCCGAGTTGGAGCGCGACCAGCGCGGGCCCTACGCCGGCGCCGTCGGCTATTTCGACATGTCGGGCAACCTCGACACAGCGATCTGCATCCGCACGATCCTGATGAAGGACGGCGTCGCCCACGTGCAGTCCGGCGGCGGCATCGTCTACGACTCTGATCCGGACGCCGAGTACGCCGAGACGGAGAACAAGGCAATGGCGCTGATCCGCGCGATCGAGCAGGCGGAGGCGGACTCGTCCTCGCGGCCGGCGGGAAGCCTCGGCTACTGATGAAGAGGATCAATGTAGAGGCGACCTTCAGGTCGCCATGCGGCGCTGGTGGCGACCTAAAGGTCGCCTCTACATGCGCGCGTGACGAATCATGAACCGAGATTTCGTCATCGAGGAGGTAAGCGACCTAGAGGCGGCGTGGCCGGATCTGGAGCCGTTGCTACTCGAGCAGCACGAGTATCATCTGCCGTTCGTCGGTCACGACCTGCTGCCGGACTGGGCCGCGAGGGCGCGCGCATATTACGCGGCGCAGAAGCCCGCGCTGATTCTCTTCGCCAAGAACAAAGGAAGAGCCATCGGCTTCATGAACGGCCGCATTGTCCGCGATCCCGAGGTCTTTAAGGAGGTCTACGGCTTCATTGACAACGCATACGTCCGGCCGGAATGGCGCGGCAGCGGCGCTGGCAGGGCTATGCTCAGGCAGGCCGAGGCCTGGTTTAGCAGGCACGATCTCGACGAAGTACGGCTAACAACGCATGCCGCCAACAAGCTGGGCGTCCGCTTCTGGACGCTGTCCGGCTACGGTTTACAAAGCATGACGATGCGAAAGTCGCTGACAGGAGCAAGGCAATGAGCAACGTCTACTGGTTTCTCTTCGAGCAGGACGGCGCGTTTCTGTTGGCGCAGCGCAAGGACGACAAGCCGCCCTTCGCCGGTCGCTGGGCCCTGCCCGGCGGCGAGGCGCAGCTCGGCGACACGGCGAAAGATGTTGCCCACCGCGTCGGCAACAGCGAACTCGGCGTCAACGTGATGGGCACCGCGCCCTACGACACGATCACGGTCGAAGACGCCGGCGCCGAGCACACGATCGACGTCTACCGCGTCGGCTTCGAGGGCGAGCTGAAGTTTCGCGAGAGCGGCCCCTACGTCGAGGTCGGCTGGGCCGAAGCGGATGAGCTCGACGACCTTGATATCGAACTGCCCGAGGCGCTGGTGACGCTCCTCAAGGGCCTGGTCCGGTGATGCATGCTGCTGCTTATCGATAACTACGACAGCTTCACCTACAACCTCTACCAGTACCTGAGCGAGCTCGGCGCCGAGGTCGAGGTGTTCCGCAACGACAAGATCGGCATCGAGGACATCGACCAGATGGCGCCGGAGCGCATCGTCGTCTCGCCGGGGCCGTGCACGCCGAAAGAGGCGGGCGTCAGCGTCGACGCGATCCTCCACTTCGCCGGCCGCGTGCCGATCCTCGGCGTCTGTCTCGGTCACCAATGCATCGGCGAAGCGTTTGGCGCCGTCGTCGCCGGCGCCGGCGAGATCAAGCACGGCAAGATGTCGACGATCACGCACGACGGCCGCGGCGTCTTCGAGGGCCTGCCCAACCCGTTCGAGGCGGTGCGCTACCACTCGCTCGCGATCGTGCCGGAGACGATGCCGGACGTCCTCGAAGTGTCGGCCACGTCAGAGTCCGGCGTGATCATGGGCGTACGCCACAAGCAGCTGACGATCGAAGGCGTGCAGTTCCATCCCGAATCGATCATGACGCTGCCGGGCAAGCAGTTGTTGGGTAACTTCCTTAAGATGTAGAACATGAAAGCTATCCCAGGCTTCATCAAGGTCAAGCAGTTCGGTCAGAGCCAAGCAGGCGCCGGCTGGAACAAACACGTCAACAAGTTCCAGAAGCGCATCGGCAACAAGGTCATTCGCCGCGTGGCCAGAGACGAGATTCAGCGACCAAATGATTGACTGGCTGAACGACAACTCGGGTGCGGTTCAGGCGGTTGCTGTCGTTGTCCTGGCCGTAGTGACCTACTTCTACATGCGATCGACAGGGCGCATGGCCAAAGCAGCCGAGGAGCAAGCTAAAGCGAGCGCAACTATGGCTACTCAAATGGAGGAGCAGCGCCTTGATGCCGATCGGCCATACCTATTAATCGAGGCGTTTGACCTAGACCGTCTCGAATGGAAGCACCTTTCCCCTGAGGGCGCGCCCGATCCTCACACGGCATTCCCCAAGTCCGTCATGTGCCGTGTCCACAACGCTGGTCATGGCCCAGCGAAAGAGGTCATGATCACGGCATTCCAAGAACTCGTTGCCTTTGATGTTGCTAAGAAGGACTTCCTTGGACCTGGTGATAGTCATCAAGTCACGCTGAAGGCGAGCGAATTCGCAAGCGCTTTCTACGAGGATGGAGTACCTACATTCCGAGACTGGGCAGAAAAGCAGTCCGTGCAGATTTCCTCTGAAAATGGATATGACTGTGCGATTCTGGCCTTCTGCACCGATATCCACGACAGACCGTGGTCAACCTACCTTCGTCTGGGCATGGCCGCGACCACCGACAATGTCAAGAAGGTAGTAGACAAACGGGAGCTAATTCCAATTGAACACCGCATCGTTCAGCTCGCAGGCCATTCATGATTCGTGACGCTATCGTTAAAGTCGCAGCCGGCAACGACCTGACCGAGGTCGAAGCCACGGAGGCGATGCAGGAGCTAATGACCGGCGAGGCGACGCCGGCGCAGGTCGGCGCCTTCCTCACCGCGCTCCGGATCAAGGGCGAGTCGGTCGACGAGATCGTCGGTATGGCGCGCGTCATGCGCGACAAGGCGCTGCACGTCGACGTGCCAGGCGTCCTCCTCGACACGTGCGGCACCGGCGGCGACGGCATGAACACGTTCAACGTCTCAACCGCCGCCGCTTTCGTCTGCGCCGGCGCCGGCGTCCGCGTCGCCAAGCACGGCAACCGCGCCGCCACTTCGACAAGCGGCGCCGCCGACGTCCTCGAAGCCCTCGGCGCCAAGATCGAGCTGACGCCGGAGCAGGTCGCCCACTGCATCGAGAAGAGCGGCGTCGGCTTCATGTTCGCGCAGGCCTTCCACCCGGCGATGCGCTTCGTCGCGCCCGTGCGCCGCGAGATCGGCATACGGACGATCTTCAACTTCCTCGGCCCGCTGACCAACCCGGCCGGCGCGCAGTGCCAGCTCCTCGGCGTCGGCGATGCCTCCGTCGCGCCGAAGGTCGCCGCGGCGCTGGGGCGTCTCGGCACGAAGCGCGCCCTCGTCGTCCACAGCGAAGACGGGCTGGACGAGGTGTCCCTCTCGGCGC